>WRJN01000045.1 GCA_009778605.1 Oscillospiraceae bacterium | reverse complement strand
ATAGGGAAAAAGTTTTCAATTTCTTCCCATTGCGAATCGGTAAGGTCGCTTGGGTAATTTGTTGGTTTATATTCTATCTTCATAGGTTAATTATAACATATTTTCTCTATGAATACAACTTCTAAATACGGCAGACCGTCAATCAGTTCATACCGCTCACCCTCTTTTAAGTTCCAATTAACATAGTCCTCGTAGGTATAGGTTTGATTCTTTTGAGGTACTGTCATGATTATACTCCCTATTCGCTCATTCGCCGCGTCAAAAAACCTATATCATACTGACCGTCCAAAAACGTCTTATCCTCTAAAATGTCCAACTGAAAATCAATGTTTGCACAAACTCCCTGCCCATCCATGAGGAACTCCGCCAACGCCACGCGCATTTTCTGAATCGCCTCAGGGCGTGTATCCCCCCGCACAATGACTTTAGCAATCATGGAATCGTAATACGGCGGAATGGTGTACCCCTGATACATCGCCGAATCAATCCGTACTCCCGGCCCTCCGGGAAAGTGCAGGTTGGCGATTTTACCGGGAGACGGTCGGAAATTATTCGACGCATCTTCCGCGTTAATGCGGCATTCAATGACGTGTCCGCTCATTTTAATATCCTCTTGCGTCCAAGGAAGTTTCTCACCTGCCGCAATGCGAATTTGCGCCTTGATGAGGTCAATGCCTGTGACCATTTCGGTTACAGGGTGTTCTACTTGAATGCGCGCGTTCATCTCCATAAAGTAGAAATCGCCCTTTTCGCCCAGCAAAAACTCAATCGTGCCCGCGTTGGCGTACCCGCATGACTGTGCGACTTTGACTGCCGCCTCACCCATTTTCTGACGCAACGCCGTGTCAATCACGGGCGACGGGGATTCCTCAATGAGTTTCTGATTGCGCCGTTGCGTGGAACAATCCCGCTCGCCGAGATGTATCACGTTGCCGAACTCGTCCGCAAGCAGTTGAATTTCGATATGTTTAGGGTTGCCTATAAACTTCTCGACATATACGTCGCCGTTGCCAAAAAACGCTAACGCATCTTGTTTCGCCGACTGCATCGCCGCCTCTAACGCGCCTTCTTCATCTACAAACCGAATGCCTCGCCCTCCGCCGCCCGCCGACGCTTTCACCATTACGGGATAACCGATTTTTGCGGCGATTTCACGCGCCTCATCGAAACTTTTCACCACGCCGTCCGACCCCGGCACAACGGGAACGCCTGCCTTCATGACCGTCTGCTTTGCGTTGGCTTTATCGCCCATTGCCTCCATAGCCTCGGGCGACGGTCCAATCCACTTGATTCCGCACACGCCGCACATACGCACGAATGCGTGATTCTCCGACAAAAAGCCGTACCCGGGGTGAATGGCTTGCGCGCCTGTCGCCTCACACGCGGAGATAATCGCCCGCGTGTCTAAGTAAGACTTCGCTGACGGAGCCTCCCCCACGCATACAGCTTCGTCGGCGATTTGCGCGTGAAGCGCGGTCTTGTCCGCAGTCGAGTAAATCGCCACGGTCTTGATTCCGAGTTCACGGCACGCCCGAATAATCCGCACCGCTATTTCGCCTCGGTTGGCGATTAAAATTTTATTAAACATTAGACCTCCGCGGTTTTATTCTCGTTGTTAGCCTTTTCGGACACTTCTGATTCCTCCGATTCTTGCGATTCATCGTACTCATACTCGTCGTCGTCGCTTGATTTCTTGCGAATCCCAAGGTAAACCAAAACCATGCCCACCATAGGCGAAACCCATCCGACAACCGCCGAAATAACAAAGAGTGTATTGAAAATCCAGTCATTGCTCTCGTCATAATCCGAACCAAAAATAAAATACAGCTCGCTAATCGGCAGGAGCAGGTTGCACAACCCGAATAAAATCAACGCCAACCCGATAAGCATTAGCTTGATTCCCTGCAAAATTGGCTTCATTTCTCTCATTTAAGCACTTCACTTTCTTGTTCGATTTCACTTCAAAGCAAAACTAATCTCCGCTTGGACGGCGCGTTCACCGTCCACAGTCGCCAAACCCTTGCCGAATCCGACGGACCCGCGCGTTTTAACAATCTCGACTTCTAAGCGCAACACGTCCCCGGGGACGACTTGTCGGCGAAACTTCGCGTCTTTGACACCGCCAAAAAAGCCGATTTTGCCCTTATTCTCGGGGAGCATTAACATCGCGCACGCCCCTGCCTGTGCCATCATCTCTAACATTAACACGCCCGGCACAACAGGATGCCCCGGAAAGTGCCCTTTGAACCAAAACTCGTCTTCTTTCATGGTCTTGACTGCGACAATGCGCTTGCCGGGCTCACACTCCACCACTTCGTCAATGAGCAGAAAGGGGTCTCTGTGCGGGATAATTTCCTTAATTTGTTCTTGATTCAACGTCATCACACAACCCTCCGCTTTTGATTTACTCTTAAACTCCGTATCATCACACAACCCTCATCAATTCCTTGCCGTAATCGACTAAATCGCCGTCGTTCACCAAAATCTCGGCAACTGTTCCGTCAAATTCGCAGGGAATCTCGTTCATGAGCTTCATCGCCTCAACAATGCACACGACTTGCCCTTTAGTTACTCTGTCACCGACTTTGACGAAAGGTTGCTCATCAGGCGCGGACGCGGCGTAGAACGTCCCTACCGTAGGCGACGTAATATAATTGCCTTCCGCCGCTTGAGTAGCCGTCGCAGGAGCAGCCGTCGGCGCGGAATTAGCCGCAGATGCTACGGGAACACCGCCCGCAAACTGGTACTGCGTAGTCTTGCCCGTGACGTGGATTTCCATGTCCCCGTTGCGAACAAAAATCGAGCCTAAATCTTTTTCTTTGAGAATCCCCGATAATTCCTTAGTAATCGTAATTATATCCATTAAAGACACTCCTTATTACACTATTTACACTTTTGTAAAACACAATGTCACGTTATGTCCGCCAAATCCTAACGAGTTGGACAATGCCACACGCACATCTGCCGTACGGACGCCGTCGGTGACGTAATCCAAGTCACACTCGGGGTCGGGGACTTTGTACCCCACAGTCGGGTGAATAAACCCGCCGTTCATCTGTTGCAACACCGCCACAGACTCCACACCACCCGCCGCGCCTAATAAATGCCCTGTCATGGACTTCGTGGAGTTGACAGCAATCTTGTATGCGTGTTCGCCTAACGCGCTTTTAATCGCTAACGTCTCAGTGGGGTCGTTAATAGGCGTTGACGTACCGTGCGCGTTGATGTAATCCACGTCAGAGGGTTTTAACCCTGCCTCCTGCAATGCAAGCTCCATGGCTTTCGCGCCGCCCGAACCGTCAGGATTAGGCGACGTTTCGTGATACGCGTCACACGTCGCGCCATACCCGGCGACTTCGCCGTAAATGCGCGCGCCACGCGCTTTTGCGTGTTCGTATTCTTCAAGAATCAAGTTAGCCGCGCCGTCCCCTAACACGAATCCGCTACGCTCCTTATCAAACGGAATGGACGCGCGGTCGGGGTCGCTTGAGAACGTCAACGCCGTCATATTCCCGAATGCCGCATAAGAGAATCCCAAGTGGCAACACTCCGTCCCCCCTGCGATTGCCGCGTCAAGATAGCCGTGTTTGATGGCGCGGAACGCCTCACCAATCGCGTGTGCCGAACTTGAACACGCCGACACAGGGCAATAGTTATTCCCCTTGAACCCCGCCTTCGGAGCTTTTGAATCTTGAGTTGAGTAAGCAGAACCAATAAGCTGCAACTCTCCGTTATCTTTTTGAATTAGCTGACTCGCCTTAATCGCCACTAACCCCGGTGCCATATTCCCAATCATCATAGGAATCGTGAATACGCTCACGCGCTTCACGCCGCGATTGTGATACGTCATAATCTGCTCGTGAGACGTTTCGATTCCGCCAATCCCCGACGCTACGTAAACCCCGCACTTGTAGGGGTCAATATCGGCGAAATTCGTACCGCAGTCTTGGAGTGCTTTCATAGCCGTGTAAACGGCGTATTGGCTGATTATATCCGTACGGCGCAGTTCTTTTTTCTCGAAATACGGTTCAATCAATTCGTGTGTGAAATTTTTCACCAACGCGCTTACCCGCGTAGGCGGCGTGCCCTCCTCGGCGTGTTCCTTGAACCATTCATTGAGTACAAACCCATGCTTACCTGCCTTGAGGTTGGCGGTAAAAGTCGCCACATCGTTACCAATCGGGCTGACCACGCCCATTCCCGTAATCACGACACGTCTGTTGTTTTGACTACCTATCACAGCGTTAATCCTCCGCTTATTTCAATCACTTGCCCCGTGATATACTTGCTGTCTTCCCCTGCCAAAAACGACACAAGCCCTGCGATTTCCTCGGGCTGACAGTAGCGTTTCATACCTATTCTCGACAGAATCGCCGCCTGTTGTTCTTCGGTTAGTTGTGCCGTCATAGGCGTTTCGACGAACCCGGGCGCAATGGCGTTGACGCAGATTCCGCGTGACGCGAACTCCTTAGCCGCCGATTTCGTCATGCCGATTACCGCCGCTTTAGACGCGCTGTAGTTAAACTGCCCTGCGTTTCCGTGAACCCCCGCCACTGACGAAAGGTTGATAATACGCCCGGACTTTTGGCGCAACATCACGCCACCCGCTAACTTTGTCAAGTTAAATATGCTTTTTTGATTCACACGAATCACCGAATCATACTGTTCCTCACTCATACGCGCCAAGAGCCCATCGCGCGTAATCCCTGCGTTATTCACCAACACGTCAATACTGCCATACTTGTCTTTGACTGCTTTGACTAACGCCTCGCACGCCGCGTAATCGGACACGTCTGCGGAAAATTCCACATCTTTGAGGTCATTGACCGCTACGTTGAATCCGTCTGCTTTGAGCCGCTCGACGATTGCCGCGCCGATTCCCTGACCTGCTCCTGTAACTAACGCTGTTTTCACTTCAATAAACCTCCCGCTGTTCTGATAATCTCATCTATAATATCTGCGGCGGGCTTGACTTCGTTGACCATGCCTGCAATCAATCCGCACATGAAACTGCCCTCGTCAACATTGCCGTCCACTGCTTTTTTGAGCGCGCCCGCAGTCTTCTCCTCAAACTCGTCAGAGCTGCAACCACACTTCTCCAACTCAAGAATCGCGCGAGAAAACTTAGTCTTCGCGCCGCGTACGGGGTGTGTCGTCGCTATTCGCCCTGTCACCACCGAATCGGTATCTTTCGCTTTAATCACAACATCTTTATAAGTCTGACTAATCTGACATTCCTGCGCCGCCAAAAACCGCGTCCCGATTTGAACACCGACTGCGCCTAACATGAACGCCGCCGCCAATCCGCGCCCGTCGGCGATTCCCCCTGCCGCGACGACAGGCACGTCCACCGCGTCCGCGACTTGCGGAACGAGACACATTGTCGTGTTCTCCCCGATGTGACCGCCTGCCTCACAGCCCTCTGCGATGACTGCGTCTGCACCTGCGCGCACCATTCGTTTCGCAAGTGTCACGCCGGGCACAACAGGCAGGACTTTCACGCCTGCCGATTTCCACGCCTCAATATATTTCCCCGGCGAACCTGCCCCCGTTGTCACGAACGCTAACTTCTCGTCAATGACTAACTGCGCCAAATCGTCCGCATTCGGGGACATGAGCATGATGTTAAGCCCAAACGGCTTGTCGGTAAGTGCCTTAGCGGCGGCGATTTCGCGTTCAATGACTTCTGCGGGTGCATTCCCCCCTGCAATCAGCCCTGCCCCGCCTGCATCAGACACGGCGGCGGCTAATTTATGTTCGCTAATCCACGCCATCCCCCCCTGAATAATAGGGTATTTAATGCCCAGTAATTCCGTGATTTTAGTATTCATATACTCCTCCGATAGTATTAAACTTCAAATATAATCGAACCGTAAGTAAGCCCTGCGCCAAACGCCACTAAGCAGACTTTCATGCCCGACGTGAGCCGCCCCGACTTGTACAGTTCATCAAGGCACACAGGAATACACGCGCTGGAAATGTTACCTGTGTTTTCAATATTGACGTAGACTTTTTCCATAGGCACGTCAAGACTCTTCATAGCTGTGTTGATAATGCGAATATTCGCCTGATGCGGAATAAGCAGGTCAATGTCATCGAGTGTGACACCCGCTTTCTCGCACACCGCCTTGACTGCCTTGGGCATAATGTCCGTGGCAAACTTATACACTTCCTTGCCGTTCATAATAATGTGCGGCCCGTGAACAAACTCTGTCGGAGCATTCCACTTGTGACCGTCTGCGAAGGGATTGTTACAGCGATACAAGGCTTTACAGTGAAGCGCAGGCTCTGCATACGTCTCCCCCCTCGCACCGAGGTGAGAAAAATAGAGTTTGTCGGGCGCAGCTTCCACAATGACCGCCCCTGCACCGTCGCCGAAAAGAATACAGGACGTTCTGTCATTGAAATCCATTTGATTGGACAGCATTTCCCCCGACACAATCAAAGCGCGCTTCACCGAACCCATCGACAAGTAATTGCGCGCAATGTCTAACGCGTTTACAAACCCCGTACACGCCGCATGAACGTCAATCGCGAACGCGTTCTCGGCTTTGATGATATTCTGCATGAGGCAGGACATGGAGGGGTAGAAAAAATCGGGAGACGCTGTAGTAGCGATAATCATGTCAATGTCATTGGCGGAAATGTTCGCCGACGCAAGAGCGTCTTTTGCGGCTTTTGCCATCATATCATAATTTGTCGAGCCGCTGTTGAATCGGCGTTCTTTAATGCCTGTACGCGTCGTGACCCACTCATCGTCTGTTTCAAGCCCTGCGATTGTCGCAAAATCGTCATTCTTGACCACGACATCGGGGGTAAACCTGCCTGTCCCGCTTATTTTTAAGCCCACATTCCGCGGAAATTTTGAATTCTCTGACACGATTACGATACTCCCATTCATAAATTTTACAAATTGACTTGATTTTGCAACAATAATAGTGTATAATACTCATTGTATGTACATCATGTGGTTATATAATGCAAGTACACATTAACAATACTACCAAATTTTTTTTACTTTGTCAAGGGGGTACGCACGATATGAAAAATAAAAAAATTCTTTTATTTCCGGGGCAGGGGTCACAATATGGCGGAATGTCTAAAGAAATCGCCGAAAAGTTTCCAAAAAAGGCGGCAGAAATTCATGAATGCGGCTCAGATATTTTAGGCTATGACTTGAAAGAATTGCTATACAATGGCGGAGACGAGAAACTTTCCGACACGCTGTACGCTCAACCCGCGATTTTCGCCGCCTCTCTCATATCGCTGATTGCCGTGCAGGAGTCGGGCGCGCTCAAAGGCGGATTTGCGGCGGCAGGTCATTCACTCGGCGAATACGCGGCGTTGGTCGCCTGCGGTGTTATGACGACTGAAGCCGGATTCAAAGCAATCAAGGCGCGCGCCGAAATCATGTCACGGGCGGGTCAGGTTAACCCCGGGAGCATGGCGGCGGTCATTGGTGCGTCGTATGACGATGTGTGCAAGGCTTGTGAACAAGTCACATCTGTAGGCGGCTACGTGACCCTCGCCAACTACAACTCACCGCAACAATGCGTCATATCGGGGGAGAAACACGCGTTGGCGCAAGCGGAAGAGCTGCTCAAGACATTAGGCATAAAGCGGCTCAAAATCGTACCGCTGAAAGTATCGGCGGCGTTCCACTCCAAGATGATGAAAACGGCGGCTGAGGAGTTCGCACAAGCGGCGAAGAAACTCACCTATTCGCAACCAGAACAACCGTTTTATTCCAACTTGACGGCAGGCAAAATCACCGAAATATCGGCAGAATATCTTTCAACGCACATTATTTCGCCCGTGATGTTCGTACCGCAGTTGCAAAAAATTCACAGCGATAAATTCGACATTTATATAGAGGTAGGACCGGGCAAAGTCCTGTCGGGGTTGGTGAGCAAAACGCTGCCCTGCGAAGAAATCCGTGTGTTAAACGTGGAAAACGAATCAAATTTAGCTGATTTAGCCGAGGTCAAAGCATGAGGAAATACGGGCTGTTGGGGTATCCTTTAGGGCACTCGTTATCTGACTATATACATAGGCGGATTTTCGAGATGTGCGGTCTGACCGACGAATGTGAATACAACCTCTATGAAGTAAACCCCGACGAACTGTCCTTCAAAGGGGACAAGATTCGCGAATTGTCGGGGTATAACGTGACGATTCCGTACAAGACCGAAATACTCCCCTATCTCACCCGATTAGACGCGAGTGCTGCAAGCTACGGCGCGGTCAACTGCGTAAAAACGCTTGAGACGCGCGATGAGGACGGCAAAGTTCAACACGTCGGGCATAATACCGACGGTTTCGGGTTTCTTAAAGCGGTGGAGCGTTTGACGGGAAAGCCGCTGAAGGAGTCCAAAAAAGTCCTTTTGCTCGGGTGCGGAGGAACGGGGCGCATGATGGCGATTGAATCAGTCAAAAACGGGGCAGACTTAACTGTGGCGATTCGCCGCAGTCCGTCGGCGCAAAAAGCGGCGGCGAAACTGTCGCAGGACATATCCGCGCTGACAGGCAAGTTTGACGCATCGTTTCGCACGTTGCAAATCGGGCAATCGGCACAACTCGAGGCACTCGGCGCAGGGCGCGGGTTAGGCAGAATGAGAATCACCTACACCGACTCGCTCAACATTGTCAACAGCTATGATTTGCTACTCAATGCCACACCTTGCGGAATGTATCCGCACGCAGACGAAATGCCGCTGTCCCCTGCCATTCTCGGCAAAGTCACGCATTTATTTGACGCAGTGTACAACCCTGCGCCGACTAAGTTAATCCAAACTGCCGAGTCACGCGGCGTCAAGTGCCTTGACGGTATGACAATGTTGGTGTATCAGGCTGTCATGTCTCAACGAATCTGGAACGATATAGAAATAAGCGACGCGTCCGTCGCACAGATTATACAAGAATGTCATGAGCGAACTAAAAAGTAAATAAAAAATAAAATAAAAATAGGAGTAAACAAACATGAGCGATATGAAAGAAACAACCCCGAAAAAATCTTCGGCGCGTGTAAGAGCAGGGGGGACAAAAAAAGTACGTTCGGCTACCACGGCGGACGGTACGAAAAAGCCTAAAGTAAAGGTGATTTTCCTGAGCGGATTCATGGGCAGCGGTAAAACCGCCGCAGGGGAATTAGCCGCCAAAAAAGCAAAAGTTCCTTTTGTTGACTTGGACACGGAAATCGCCAAAACCGCTAACATGACGATTCCCGAATTGTTCGCACAAGGGGAGGCTGTTTTTCGCAAAGTCGAGTCGGTTACATTGTCGCTCATCATTGCGGCAACGTCCATGATTAAAGAAAAGACGCTCATTGTCGCGTTAGGCGGCGGAACGATTATTGACCCCAAAAACGCTCAATCCATTAACGAGTTTGGCGTGTCGGTGTTTATCGACGTTGATTTTGAGCCTTGTTACGACCGAATCAAAGACGACCCTAACCGCCCTGTAGTCTCCGCCCGAACACGCGAACAACTCGAGGCGTTATACCTGAAAAGGCAACCGCAGTATCTGCAAAATTCACAGCATATTATAGACGGTAACTGTTCGCTTGACGATTTGGCAGAGCGTATCGCGAAAATCGCCAAACCCGCACCGCGCAAGAAACCTGTACCGAAAACCCCGGTGACCGAAGGCGAAAAAGCATTGGCGGCGGCGGAAGAAACGGCGGCGAAAATCAAGAAAGTTACGGCTAAGAAACCGGCGACTAAAAAGCCCACCGCGAAAAAGACGGAGAAAAGCAATGACAGTCTATAACGCGAAAATCCACACACTCGACGCCGCGAACGCTGTGTACGAAAACGGCTATATCACTTTTGATGAGCGTATTATTCAAGTAGGTGATATGCGTGATTGCCCCACACTCACCGATGTGGATTATGACGCACAGGGCGGTACACTCCTGCCGGGATTCGTGGACTCGCACGCGCACGTAGGCGTGTGGGGTAATGCCGAGGGCGGCGAGGGTGACGACGGTAACGAAAGCACCGACCCCTGCACGCCGCAAGTCCGCGCATTAGACATGGTGAACCCTCTTGACCGTTGTTTCGCTGAGGCGGCACAGGGCGGCGTAACCACTGTACTGTGCGGCCCCGGAAGCACGAATCCCATAGCAGGGCAGTGCATTGCCTTGAAAACGGCAGGCAGCCCGCGCATTGACGCGCGCGTATTCAAAGACAATGCGGCAATGAAGTTTGCATTCGGCGAAAACCCCAAGATGGTGTATCGGGAACGTAACGAATCCCCCGTCACGCGTATGGGTACGGCGTCGCTCGTGCGGGAGCAACTGTTCAAGGCGCGGCGATACTTGTCGGACACGGATAAATACGCCGCAAACCCCGACGATAATGACCGACCCGAGTTTGACATGAAGTGTGAGGCGTTACTGCCCGTTCTGCGGCGTGAAATCGCCGTACACGCACACGCACACCGCGCTGATGACATATTTACAGCAGTCCGCATCGCTAAAGAATTCGAGTTGCGCTTAGTCATTGTCCATGCCACCGAGTCAGCGGCGATTGCCGACGAATTGCGTGAGGCGGGCGTACCCGCCATAATCGGGCCAATCTTGTGTGAGCGCAGTAAGCCGGAGCTTGCGGGGCTGTCCATTAACACAGGCGGTACGCTCGCCGCAAAAGGGGTAGATTTTGCTATCGCGACAGACCACCCCGTTGTCCCTGTGCAGTATCTGCCATTAACGGCAGGATTAGCCATTCGCGGCGGGTTGGCGGTTGATAAAGCACTGCGCGCCATTACCGTTGACGCGGCGCGTCTCTGCGGAATCGACGACCGAGTAGGCAGCCTCGAACACGGCAAAGACGCCGATTTTGTGCTGTTCGCACAAGATGAGCAGTTCTACGACGTTTTGACTACGCCGGAAACGGTTTTTATTGACGGAATAAAAGTATAAAATTGCAACAGAACAGGAGAATATATGACATCACCATTCAAAGCGCAAATCATCACCGACGGCGAACTCACCACAGCGCAGGCGCGCGAAAAGTGGGAAGCGGCGGCGTTAAGCCAATCACGCAGAACCCGCAAACGCGAATCAAAAGGACAACCGCTGTACGTCCATGCGACGCGCGCGGATAAATCACAGTACATCTTGTACTATCACCACAGCTACGGCAAAGACTTCTGTGACACCATGTTCGTGGGCGAAATATACGCCTATGACGATAACAAGTGTCAGGTTACGGGAAAAGTCACCGCGTCAACGGCGGTGCGGCGATTCG
>WRJN01000044.1 GCA_009778605.1 Oscillospiraceae bacterium | reverse complement strand
GCTCGTTTTAGAACACCAAATGCGTATGTGGGAGTGGTATCTTTTGAGCCGTTCCGCAACTACTGTTAATGAGTTCATTAAATCTCTCAAATTGGACGAGCTATATCCCAAAAGTGGCAATTAACTCGAATTTTCAGAATGGCTGATTTGATTTAGATTTAATGGGTTTTGTCTGCCTGTTTTATAGCTGACACCCTAAAGGTGGGTTTTGTTGGTATTTCTCAATCGGCTCAATCATCATAGCCCTGCATTTTGCCGCCGAAATCCGCGAATCCGTTCTCGCGCATGGAAATCACGCCGTCGCGCCCCACCACAATATGGTCAATCAACTCCACATCTAAGTCCGCGCAGGTGCGGCGCATACGCTTTGTGGAGTCAACGTCTGCCCTTGAGGGAATACAACTCCCTGCAGGGTGATTGTGTACCATGACAAGTCGGCTACAGTCATACCGCAGAATGGCGCGCGCGATTTTACGCACGGGTATTTCCAATTCGCCGAGTGAGCCGCTGTAGATTTTCTCACGCGCAATCAGCCGCAGGTTGTCGGTCATGAACAAACAGTGAAATTCCTCCTGCTCGACGCCCACGTAAAACGCATAGCAATACTCCCGAAGCCGCTGTGAATCAAACAACTCCTCCAACGATGATTTAGTGTGATTCTTTATATACAGTTTAGCGAACTCGCGCATAAAATGAATCATTTTCGCGGATTTATCACCCACGCCCTCCACCTCGATTAACTCGTTGTAGTCGGCGTCCATAACGCGCGCTAACGAACCGAACTTGTTGATTAGCCTGTGCGCCGTGGCGTTGACATCGCCACGCGGAATAGCATAAAACAGCAAATGCTCCAGCGGCTTATGCTCGGGCAATGCGTCAAAGTCAGACTTGAGCAGCTCTTCTCTTGTACGCTCACGATGACCGTGGTGCATATGCGGCTTTTTATCACTCATTGTTGCAAAATCGCGCCTGTATGCGCCGACGTGACTATTTTCGCGTACCGCCCTACGTAACCGCCAAAATCTTCTTTGACTTTAGGGGTGTGATTCTTTCTGCGCGCGGCAATTTCCGACTCCTCAACGCATAACTCAAGTTTATTGGCGGGGACGTCAATGAGAATCTCGTCACCGTCTTGAACCAACCCAATCAAACCGCCTGCCGCCGCTTCAGGCGAAACGTGACCGACTGCCGCGCCGCGACTTGCGCCCGAGAATCGCCCGTCGGTAATCAAAGCCACAGAACCGTCCAACCCCATCCCTGCGATTGCCGCCGTAGGCGCAAGCATTTCGGGCATTCCCGGACCGCCTTTGGGTCCTTCATATCGAATAACCACCACTTCCCCCGCAGTAATCTTGCCGCCCAAAATCGCGTCAACCGCCTCCTGCTCAGAATCAAACACACGCGCCGCGCCCTTGAATACCATCATATGTTCAGCGAGTGCGCCGCGCTTGACAACTGCGCCCTCCTCGGCAAGATTACCTTTGAGGACTGCTAAACCGCCTGTCGCTCTGTGAGGATTTTCAATCGGGCGAATTATATCGCCGTCGGCAGGCATAGCCTGTTTTATGCGTTGTGCTTGCGTTTCGGAAACGGTTTTTACTGATAAATCAATCAAATCGCGGCGGGAAAGTTCGCGCATGACCGACTGAATACCGCCGACTCGGTGTAAATCCTCAATGAAGACGTTGCTTGCGGGATTGAGCTTGCACAACTGCGGAATACGCTCACCCATCTCGCTGATATCATCAAGCGTGAGTTTCACGCCCGCTTCGTGGGCAATCGCCAACAGGTGCAGAATCGTGTTGGAAGACGCGCCGATTGCCATATCAACGGCAACGGCGTTATTCATGTTCGCTTTAGTCATAATATCGCTCGGGCGTACGTTATCTTGAAGCAGCTTCACAATCGCTTCGCCCGTTTCCTTGGCTAATCGCGTCCGTGCCATATTCACGGCGGGTTCAGTGCCGTTACCCGGCAATGCCATACCAATCGCTTCGGCGAGGCAGTTCATAGAGTTGGCGGTATACATTCCGGAACAAGAGCCGCAAGTGGGGCAGGAATGTTCCTCCATATCGCGTATTTCGTCGTCACCGATTTTCCCTGCGCTGTATTGACCCACCGCCTCGAACACTTCCGAAAGCCCGATTTTCCTACCGTTCTTAAGCGTCCCTGCGAGCATTGGACCGCCGCTCACAAAGATAGACGGCAGATTCAATCGCGCCGCCGCCATTAGCATACCGGGCACGATTTTGTCACAGTTAGGGATAAAAACGATACCGTCAAGGGGCTGTGCAGTAAGCATGACTTCTATGCTGTCGGCAATCAGCTCACGCGAGGGTAGAGAATACCTCATGCCGCGATGGTTCATGGACAGACCGTCGCACACACCGATGGTGAAGAACTCGAACGGTACACCGCCTGCGTTGCGTACGCCGTCTTTGACCGCCTTGCCGATTTGGTGCAAGTGAATATGCCCGGGTACGTAGTCACTCGCCGCATTAACGACTGCGATAAACGGGCGGTGCATTTCCGAATCGGTAACGCCGAGGGATTTTAACAGGGCGCGGTGCGGTGTGCGCGGCGCGCCTTGGGTCATCAGATTGCTTCTCATTTTTATACACTCCTAAATTTTTAATAAGCTATTGACATAAGCCAAAACATATGCTATAATACGTATACAAGGACGGCTCCTACTGGTAATAGCGGCTGTTCCAAAATAAGTTGCTTAGAAAACGCCGCCTTTTCACCTTAGAAAGGGTGGCTATTTTTTTGCATTTTTACAGTATACCACAATTTTCGCAATAAGTCAAGCAAAAATCAGCGAACCATAAAAAGTTCGCTGATTTTGACTGTGCAAAAACACTCACCCGAATCGCCCTGTGATATAGTTTTCGGTGCGCTTATCCTGCGGATTTGCGAAAAGCTCGCTTGTCTTGGCATATTCCACCACTTCGCCGAGGAGGAAAAACGCCGTCTTATCCGAAATGCGCGTCGCCTGCTGCATATTATGCGTCACGATAATGACCGTGTAGTCTTTCTTGAGTTGCGCGACTAATTCCTCCACTTTACCGGTGGAAATGGGGTCTAATGCAGATGTAGGTTCGTCCATGAGTATAACTTCGGGCTTGACCGACAACGCCCGCGCAATACACAGCCGCTGTTGCTGACCGCCCGACATTCCTAACGCGCTTTTGCGGAGGCGGTCTTTCGTTTCCTCCCAAATCGCCGCGCCTTTGAGGGAATCCTCCACAATCTCATCGAGTTCTGCTTTATTTTTGATTCCGTGTGTACGCGGCCCGAACGCGATATTGTCATATATGCTCATAGGGAACGGATTAGGCTTCTGAAACACCATGCCAACACGTTTGCGTAGCAAATTGAGGTTGCTTGTCTTGTAAACATCCTGCCCGTCAAGGAGGAAATCCCCCGTGATACGGCAACCCTCGACTAAATCGTTCATGCGGTTGAGGCTCTTCAAGAGCGTGGATTTCCCGCAACCCGACGGTCCGATATAGGCGGTGACTTTCTTTTCCTCAATGTCCATCGAAACGTCTTTGAGTGCCTGAAAATCGTTATACCACAAATTCACGTTTTTAAGGACGAATTTGTTGTTGACCGCTTTTGGGGCGGAGCGCGTATCGATATTTTGCGAAGTTTGCGGCGTTTTTATACCTTTGGATTCTTTCGTTTCGTTCATATCAGTGCCTTCCTTGACGACTAAGATTTGCAACGGACTAACTACTTTCTTCATACTCATGCTTTGCTCACTTTCTTCGCGATTAACGACGATAACGTATTGATTGTAATAACCACCAATAACAGCACGACTGCAGTGGCGTACGCTTGGTCTCTGAACTGACCCTCTCCGGAAAGAACGTACATATGAACGGCGAGCGTTCGAGTGGAACTCATGGGTGAGCCTAAAATTTGCGCGAACAACCCCGCTGTAAACATAAGCGCAGCAGTTTCGCCTACAATCCGCCCGACTGACAGTATAATTCCCGACAAAATCCCCGGTGACGCGGCAGGAAGTACGATTTTGAACACTGTACGCAGTCTCCCCGCGCCTAATCCGAACGCGCCTTCGCGGTAGGGGTCAGGGACGGCTTTGAGTGCCTCCTCCGTGGTACGCATGATAATGGGTAATACCATAATTGAGAGGGTGAACGCCCCCGCTAACAACGAGAATCCCCAGCCCATGACCTGTACGAAAAATATCATTCCGAATAACCCGTAAACAATGGACGGAATGCCCGCTAACGTCTCTGTCATGGTGCGGATTACTTTGACGAATCGGTTGCCGCGTTTGGCATACTCCACCAAGAATATAGCCGAGAACACACCGAGAGGTACCGCAATCAACAGCGTACAGAGCACCATCGCCGCTGTGTTAATAATCGCAGGCAGCATGGACTGATTCGTAGTATTCCATTCAGGCTCAAACAACGCGGGGGTAAGGTGAGGGACTCCTTTGATGAGGATATACCCGATAATGAACGTCAACACCGTTACGGTGATTCCGCCTGCCGCCCATGTCAAAACTTTCAACAGTTTGTCGGGCATTGACCGTGCTAACAACGCCGCTAATACCGCGCCGATAAGCGCGCCGATGATTGCGTCGATAAACGCGCCGTGGAACACGACATTCTTGACCGCGCCGCCCGTGATTATCGCCTCGTCTTTGACTGACGGAAAGTCCGACAATGCTTCGGTGACGTTTGTTCCCTCAATGGTGATTCCGTTGATGACCAAACTTTCAATCAGCCCCGCGCTTTTGCCGTCCACAGTCGCCTTGCGGATTACGCCGTTGTAGATTTCCGCGTCTACTATCGAACCTTCGATGACTTTGCCGCCCCGCACGGTAATGCTGTCGATTGACACGAGAGTCTCGGTAACGTCGGGGACTATCCCGATATTCGGGACGATGATTAACCCCACAACCGCTCCTGCGATTGCGCCAATTACCAACCCCGTAGGCGGGCCTTTTTTAGTTTTGTTGACCGCCTTAGGGCTCTCGCCTTTACGCGCAATATAGTTAAATACAGTGTTGATAATAAGTATAAACGCGAATAACACAACCCCTGTCGCTATTAACATTTCTTTGTGAAATCCGCTGGAGTATCCCATCTCGATAACGACGTTTGCAGTAAGCGTCCGTACGCCTTCAGTGACTTGCCACGGCAACCGCACAATCGTTTGGTTCCCCGCAACCATAATGACCGCCATTGTCTCGCCGATTGCACGCCCAATCCCCAACGCAACTGCCGCCATTACGCCCGACTTCGCCGCAGGCAACAACACACGGAACACAGCGCGTTCATGGCTTGCGCCGAGTGCGACTGCTCCCTCGTAGTATTCACGCGGAACAGCGCGCAGTGAGCTTTCGGTAATCGTAATCACCGTAGGCAGAATCATCGTCCCGAGAAGGATTGACGCGGCAAGCATTGTGCTTCCTCCGCTGAGGTCAAAGATTGACTGGATTTGCGGAACCAACACCACCGCCCCGAAAAACCCATATACCACAGACGGAATCCCCGCCAAGAGGTTGATTAACGGTTTAAGTATGCGATAAAGCGGTTTAGGGCATATTTTCGCCATGAACACCGCCGACAAAATCCCGATTGGGACACCGATGAGGATTGCCCCGGTCGTCACGTAGATACTACCGACAATCATAGGTAACAGCCCGAAAATCATGCTTTTGGGTGCCCATTGTGTACCTGTGATTGTTTTGATAATCCCCGCTTCCCAAATGGCAGGGACGCCACGCGAAAACAGGAACACACAAATCAGGATTACCGCGCCGACGGCGGTAAACGCCGCCGCCCCGAATACGCCTTTCGCGAAGAATTCCCTGTCGATTCTCAACGATTTAAGTTTGCTCATGTAAAAAATCCACTCCTTGTTTGGCTCTTGTTTGGCTGCTCGTCAAGCCGCTCTTTGGGCTCTTGTTTGGCTTATGTACCCACAAAGGGCGGCATTACCGCCCTTTGTTTTATAACACTCAGTTTAGTTCTGCCCAGATTGTCATTTCACCCATATACGCTTTTTTGATGTCGTCAAGCTCGATATTAGAAGTGGGGTTTGACTTGTTGACAACAATCGCGATTCCGTCAATCGCCATAACTCTGATGGTGAGATGAGAGAATTCACTCTTCACGTCGCGGCTGACCATGCCGATGTCGAACGTGCCGTCGTCTACTTGAGTTTCCCCGGGGCCGCTGCCGCCGCCTTGAACTTCAACCGTTGCTTTAGCGTCGCCGATTGCTTTGTACGCTTCAACCAATTTATCCATGGTGGGTTGAATCGACGTAGAGCCGCCTACAGTGACTTTGCCGGACGCGCCGTTAGACTCGAAAGGTTTCGCGTCTTTATTGCCGGGATACTCAATGAGTTTGTCACCGATAATCGCTTGACCCTCTGCCGAGAAGATGAAGTTCCAGAAGTCTTCTGCTGCGTCGCTGAGCTTTTCTTTACGAGTCAGGTTAAACTCTCTTTGGAGTTTATACGTTCCCGCCAAGATGTTCGCAGTAGTCGCTTCAACGCCGCCGATTTTGAGGACTTTTACGCTTTTGGTATCCGCGTCAAGCGAAACATACCCGATTGCCAATTCATTAGTTTCGACTGCTGTCAAAACTTGAGCAGTACCACCCGCTACTTCCGCTTCGTCGGTGATTGCGTCAACTTTTTTACCTTCCGCGTCTTCTTTCTTGATGTCCGCTAAGTCAACTAACGCGCCGCGAGTGCCGCTCTCTGCATCACGAGTGATGAGCTTGATGTCGCGCTCCAAGTCAAAGTCTGACTCTGTGGGGTCGTCTGTTTGAGTTTCGTCGCCTGTGTTATTGTTTTGTGCGGCAGTGGTTGCTTTGTCAGTTCCGCCGCCACCTCCGGTAGTGGTGTCCTCGTCGTTACACGCCGCCAAGGTGAAAACTAACCCCGCTGATAAAAAAGTCGCGAGCAGTTTCTTCAGTAAGTTGCTTTTCATGTGTGATTTTCTCCTTCATACTTTAATAAGTAAGTTTTTTTGACCCGTAAAGCTAAAGATTTGCTTTGTGCTTTTTCGTGTGGTCTTGATATGATTTTAGCATGATAAAAGTAAATTGAAAAGCAAGATTATGTATAAATTTTGTAAAAGTATTGTAAAGTTAAAAAGAGCCTAAAAATAAAAAACGCCCCCACTCGGGGTAGTTACCCGAATCGAGGCACATACTATATATTGTATTTTTAGAGCGTGTACTCATAGCCGTTCACGTTCTAATTCTTCAAGCTCTGCAAAGGCGCGGGAATGCGTCCGCCCCGCCCGATGAATTTCGCAGGAGAACGACGGTTGACTGCCATAACAGGGCCGCTCCCGAACAATCCGCCGAATTCCAACACATCGCCCTCTTTCATGCCGATTGCAGGAATCACGCGCACAGCAGTCGTCTTGTGATTCACCATGCCGATTGCCGCTTGGTCGGCGATAATCCCCGCAATAATATCCGACGGCGTATCCCCGGGGACTACTACCATGTCTAACCCCACGGAACATACAGCAGTCATTGCCTCGAGTTTGCCGAGCGTCAAACTGCCGGACTTCACCGCTTCAATCATGCCTGCGTCCTCTGATATGGGGATAAACGCGCCGGACAATCCGCCCACGCTTGATGACGCCATGACACCACCTTTTTTTACTGCGTCATTGAGCAACGCGAGTGCCGCCGTAGTGCCATACGCTCCGCATTGTTCCAATCCCATCTCCTCTAAAATGTAGGCGACGGAATCACCCACGGCAGGCGTTGGTGCGAGAGACAAGTCAACAATCCCGAAAGGCACGCCAAGTGCCGCCGCCGCTTGCGTGCCGACTAACTGACCCATGCGCGTAATCTTAAACGCCGTCTTTTTAATCACTTCGGCGATTTGCCCGATGTCCGCGTTCTCCATGCCCTCTCTCGAAATAGCACTGCGTACCACGCCCGGTCCGCTCACGCCCACGTTAATGACACAATCGGGTTCACCTATTCCGTGGAACGCCCCCGCCATAAACGGATTATCCTCGACAGCGTTGCTGAACACCACAATCTTCGCCGCGCCAAAACAGTGGTTATCAGCAGTCGCCTCTGCCGCCTCACGAATAACACGCCCCATAAGCGCGACAGCGTCCATGTTAATACCCGCGCGTGTCGAACCTATGTTGACCGATGAGCAGACTTTCGTGGTTTCGCTCAACGCCTGCGGAATGGACTCAATCAACGCCGTATCGCCCGCCGCGAATCCTTTGTGGACTAACGCGGAATACCCGCCAATGTAGTTCACGCCTACCGTGTCGGCGGCGCGCTGAAGCGCGTGTGCGAACATGACAGGTTCAGCCGCAGCCGCAGTCAGCAGGGCAACAGGCGTGACCGAAATGCGCTTGTTGATAATCGGAATGCCGTAGCGTTTCTCGATGTCGTCACAAGCGCGAACGTGATTCTCGGCACACCGCGCAATCTTGTCATAGACTTTGCGACACGCCGCGTCAATGTCCGAATCGGCACAGTCTAACAGAGAAATCCCCATAGTGACTGTACGAATGTCGAGGTTCTCCTGCTGTATCATTTGGATTGTTTCGCGAATGTCAGTGGTATTAAGCATACGTTTAACTCCTAAATCCTGTGCATTGAATTAAAAATATCCTCGTGCATGACGTGGACTTGCATGGACATTTCTTTGCCACACTGTTTGAGCGTGTCGGACAAGTCGGTGAATGCCACGCGACACTGTGAAATATCGGCGAGCATAGTCATGACGAACAGGTCTTGCATGACCGTCTGCGACATATCCGAGATGTTGACGTTTGCCTCGGCGCATTTTGCTGTAATCGCGGCGAGAATCCCCACCGTGTCTTTGCCTGTAACTGTAATAACTGCTCTCATTCTAACTTCGGGCAAACGCCGCCCGAGCGGCTTGCCCTGCGCGGGGAGGGCAAAGCCCTCCCTCCTTACGCACTCCTTTCGTAAAACTCTCTACATCGCCCGATATGCGACAATATTCATTGAAACCGCGCCGCCATCGGCTATGTTAATCGTGCCGTAAGTCGGCTTATTACCGCCGCGCGGACGGTCGAGGCTTCCGGGGTTCATGACATACAATGAGCCGATTCTCTCGGTTCTGTATATATGAGTATGCCCGAACAGTACAATCTTGCAATCCTGTGCGCGTGCGTGCGCCATAATCATATCTAACCCCCAATGCACGTCATAATTATGACCGTGAGTGCAAAAAATCTTATGTTCGGCTATTTCAATAACGCGTTCCGACTTGAACTCCCCCTCACAAAAATCCGAATTGCCTTTGACGTGTGCGAACTGCAAGTTGGGGTATTTCTTAGCGTATTCGTTCTTGACGTCAATCGCCTCAAGCATACCGTCCCCGAGATGTATGAACAAGTCGGAGTCTAAATTGCGCTCAATCACGTCTTTGAGCCGCGCATAGTTTCTGTGTGTATCTGAAATTACTGTGATTTTCAAGAGTGAACACCTCGCTCATATATTAGTAATATTCTTATATTCTACCACATATGAATATAGAAAGTCAAGCGAAAGGTCGAATTTATCATGAACAATATGGATAAGATGCTTCAAATGGCGAGCTGTAACTTGGGTATTCCTGCTGACGAGCTTAAAACAATGCTGTCTAAAGGCGATATAAACGCCATTATGTCAAAGATGGACGGTAAGGACGCGCAGAAACTCAAAGACGCATTAGCCAACCCTGCAACAATGAAAAACTTTAAGAACTCCCCCGAAATGCAAAAGTACATGAACGAAAACCAAAAATAACGCTCAACAGGAGGTGACGTACTATGGACATAGCAAGCCTCCTGCAAATGATGATGGCGGGCGGTATGGGCGATAACACGCAAACCGCTGACAATGCTGAAAATACCGACAATGCCGACGGCACTGCCAACTCTGACAATGCAGAAAGCGCGAGCAATGCAGGTGATTTCTCCGGCTTTTTCGAGAACATAGACATTGACATGGTAATGAAGATGGGAGAAGTGTTCGCACAATTGAACAAGCCGGATAAAAACGCAGACTTGTTGTCGGCACTCAAACCACACCTGCGTGACGAGAATCAACACAAAGTCGATACCGCGATGAAACTGTCGCGAATGATAACGCTATTGCCTTTTCTGAAAGAAAGCGGTATACTGAAAAATTTATTTTAGATGGAACACTAAGGAGGTCATTAACCATGGATTTTGATTTACAAAAAGCAATCGCCGAATACAGCAGGCAAGCGTTGGCGGCGGCAAACAAGTCTGACGACAGCGTGCCCGAACCCGAGCCGCTTCCCGTAGCCGCGCCTGTCAACCGTGAACCTAAACCGGATAATAAACCGGGTAAACCGGGTAACAAGCCCAAACCTGAAAATAAGCCCGATAACAAGCCTAAACCCGAAAATAAGCCGGAGAATAA
Organism: Oscillospiraceae bacterium; assembly: GCA_009778605.1. Taxonomy (GTDB): domain Bacteria; phylum Bacillota; class Clostridia; order Oscillospirales; family Ruminococcaceae; genus Ruminiclostridium_E. Next base: position 1,111 of record WRJN01000044.1, on the reverse strand, counting down.
ACCCGAGAAAAAGTCCGAACGCGTCCCCGAGCCTGAATTCTCGTTCGATGATTTGATGTTTGAGGAAAACGTCGAGGACAATCTCGACGAGGGCGGCGACAGTGACGAGCGTGACGAAAACAAGTCGGGCGAATCGGAATGCGAATCAGGAGCTGAGGGGGACGAGGAGGAAAAGTCGGAGTTACCCGAAAAGGGAAAGTCAGACAAACCCAAAGCCGCCAAAAGGGGCGATATGCAGCCGAGCTTCGACGATTATATAAGCAGACGGAATCGAAGCTGGGAGAGACACAACGCGAACATCAGAGCCAAGAATCAAGGGGGAGCGAAATCGGGGCAGAGTTCGCGCGCATGAACGGCTTGAACACATCAGGCATGAACCTGCCCGCCTCCATTAACGACATTTTGAAAGACCCCGACAACGTCTTGATTTTGGCGTTAATCTTCATTTTAATCAAACAAAAAGCCGACAAGTCTTTAATCCTCGCACTTTTGGCAATTATGATGATTGAGTAAAAACAACCGCTACTGTACTGTAGCGGTTGTTTATATTCGTCATGAAACATTGACACGCGTCCCTTAATTTTCAGCAGGACCCCATTCACCGCCCACGAACACGAACTCATCACCGTATTGGCTGAGTTTAGTCAATGCGATTATCAAGTCAATTAAAGACCAAACTCCGCAAGCTCCAAGTGTAATAAGTTTTACAACACCCAGACCGGTTTGACCTCTCATGAACCTGTCTACACCGAAACTTCCTACCAACCATGCAATGAGTACAAATGTAATTTTACTAATGCGCTTTTCCATTTGATAAGTACCCTCCAAAAAATATATTTTAATAATTATATCATACATTTTCAACATTGTCAAGCCTTTTGCGGCAAGTTTTTATAAAATACTTGACAAATCGGGTGAAAACGAAAATAACCGCCTCCCCATCTAAAGGTAGCGGTTATTAACAACCAAATCCAAAGGGCGACCGTCACTTGGTCTGCCTTCCCTATTATAGCAGTTCCACTTGACATTTACATTTTCTACTTGCAAATTTTGCGTTATACTGCGTTGAAAATTTCTTAAATATAAGCGTATATTCGCGAAATTTTCGCCT
>WRJN01000043.1 GCA_009778605.1 Oscillospiraceae bacterium | reverse complement strand
CGTCTTGGGGGGAAGCACTCGTTTGCCGTATGTATAGTCAATGTCGGGATTAGCGGCGACTGCGCCCTCAACAATGGCGCGCACACGAATCCATACGCGTGGGTCGGGAATCAACTCCGTCGTGATAACGAACTCTTTATCCACGCGCTTATCGCCGGTTGTGTGCTTGAAGATAAACGCATCTTTCGTTTCGGCGATTGAACCGAAACTCGACCAGTGATAAATGTCGGGCAAACCGCCCTCGTCTGTATCAATCCCCTCATATACAGAGAAGAAATCGGCTAAGATATAAGTGCGTTTAGCCGCATGGTCTTTGATTTTAATGCCCGGTAAAGATTCAAAAGCCATAACCTGCTACCTCATAATCAATAAGTAATAATTAAGTATAGCATACTTTTTCAAAAAAATAAACCCCTTTTTCAACAAAATTTTGTTTTTGCAAAAAATAGGTATTGAAAAATCCTACGATTTGGTTTATACTTAATAAGACAGAACAATTTTATGTAGGATGACGCAAGGAGTCAGGCTCTGCCTGACCCGCGCAGGGCAAGGAGTCAGGCTCTGCCTGACCCGCGCAGGGCAAGGAGCCGCAGGCTCCGTTTGCCCGAAGTATAAAGTAAACTTTAGGAGATTATAATGGCGAAAGAGAAAAAGTTGGTGTCAGAAATTACATCACGCGATGTTGATTTCGCAAAATGGTACACCGATATAGTAAAAAAAGCAGAGTTAATCGAGTATTCGAGCGTTAAGGGGTGTCTTGTCATACGCCCTTACGGTTATGCCATCTGGGAGAATATCCAGCGATTGTTGGACAAACGCTTTAAGGACACAGGGCATGAGAACGTCTATATGCCTATGTTCATACCCGAGGGGTTGCTGAACCGCGAGAAAGACCACGTTGTAGGATTCGCACCGGAAGTAGCGTGGGTGACTCACGGAGGCAGCGAGCCGCTGACCGAGCGTATGTGTGTCCGCCCTACGTCGGAATGCCTGTTCTGTGAGCATTACGCCAATATCATCACATCTTATCGTGACCTGCCCAAGCTGTACAATCAATGGTGTTCGGTAGTGCGGTGGGAGAAGACGACGCGTCCGTTCCTGCGTTCGCGGGAGTTTCTGTGGCAGGAGGGTCACACTGTTCATGCCACCGCACAAGAGGCAATCGCCGAGACCGAGAAAATGCTCGACGTGTATGCCGACTTCTGCGCCGAAGATTTGAATATGCCCGTCATTAAGGGCAAAAAGACCGAGAGTGACAAGTTCGCGGGGGCTGTGTCAACCTATTGCATTGAGGCACTCATGCACGACGGTCAGGCACTTCAGGCGGGTACGAGCCACTATTTCGGGGACGGATTCGCTAAAGCGTTTGACATCACGTTCACCGACAAAGACAATACCGTTCAGCACCCGCACCAGACGTCTTGGGGCGTATCCACGCGGTTAATCGGCGGAATCATCATGGCGCACGGAGACGACTCGGGGTTGGTTCTGCCGCCGAATGTCGCGCCTGTTCAAATCGTGATTATCCCTGTAGCGCAACATAAAGAAGGCGTGTTGGACAAAGCTAACGAGCTGAAACAACGGCTTGTCAATGCGGGGTTGCGCGTAAAGTTGGACGATTCGGACAATTCGGCAGGGTGGAAGTTCGCCGAGTATGAGATGAAAGGCGTGCCGTTGCGGCTTGAAATCGGGCCCAAAGACATTGAGGCTAATCAATGCGTGATTGTCCGCCGTGACACGCGCGAGAAATCGTTCATAGGGTTGGATAATTTGGAACAATCCGCAAACGAGCTGATGGCGGCACTCACGCAAGGGATATACGACAAATGTGAGGCAAATATCGCGGCACGAACGTATACTTGTTGTAATACTGATGAAATAATTGACGCTTTGTCGAAAAACGGTGACGGATTCGTCAAAGCCATGTGGTGTGGAGATGAGGCGTGCGAAGATGCGGTCAAGGAACGCACAGGCGTGGGCAGTCGTTGTATTCCGTTCGCGCAGGAGCGCGTGAGCGATGTGTGCGTATGTTGCGGTAAACCCGCTGACGTGCTGTTATACTGGGGTAAGGCTTATTAGCAAAACAAGGGCTCAAGGAGCGGCTTTGTTGCTCCGAAGCCTGACGAGGTGAGGAATGTATGATGTTGCCATAATCGGGCTGGGGCCCGCAGGCTCGACATTAGCGCGGCTGTTGCCCGATGACTTGAAAGTAGTGGCAATTGATAAGAAAGCAAACAAGGGCTCAAGGAGCGGCTTTGCCGCTCCGAAGCCTGACGAGAAACAGACTTGTGGGACGTTGCCAAGGGGTTCGGCTTTGCCGAATCCCGCGGAGGAGCAGCGAAGCGTTGCTCCGAAGTGCAAGAATTGTTTCTCCAAACCCTGCGGAGGATTACTCGCGCCTGATGCACAGCACATTCTGTCACGGTTTGAGCTGACGTTGCCCAAGCGCATACTCGCCGACCCGCAAATATTCAGTGTGCGGACGATTGACGTAAAATCGGGCATTGTGCGGCATTATCCGCGATTCTACATGAACATGGACAGACACGAGTTCGATATGTGGCTCATCTCGCTCATTCCCGATTGTGTGGACGTTCGCGCTAACACTGTATGCACTTCGGTGACTCGCGAAGGCGGCGTGTGGCACATCAAATGCGGCAGTGACACAGTTACGGCGAAGTATGTTGTGGGAGCAGACGGCGCGAACTCACTTGTACGGCGGGCGGCATTCCCTAATGCCGACATTCGCACCTATACGGCGATTCAGCAGGGGTTTGCGTCGGCGGTTCTGCAACCTACGGGACAGTATATATGCGTGTTCGACCCTGACACGACCGACTGTTACGCGTGGGGCGTGTCCAAAGGCGATACGTTCGTATTCGGCGGCGCGTTTCCAAAAAACAATCAAGCAAATAGAAATAAACGCAATCCACGCACAAACTTTGAGGCACTCAAAACCAAGATGTTGCCATTCGGGTATAATCTTGATAATCCGCTGTATACCGAGGCTTGTTTGGTTCTGCGCCCTGCCACACCGTTTCAGTTCAGGGCGACCTGTGACAATGCGTTCTTGATTGGCGAGGCAGCAGGGTTTATCAGCCCGAGTTCGCTTGAGGGAATCAGCTATGCCATGAACAGCGCGTTGCGGCTAAGTGCAGCACTGCGTACAGCGAATCCCGCGCGCGCCTACCACAAGTCTGTACGCTCAATAAAACGCAAGCTGACAGTAAAGATGCTCAAGTGTCCGTTCATGTTCTCACCGACAATCCGTAAATCCGTCATGAAATCACGCATTACCGCAATAAAAAAAATATAAAAATATGAGAGTAAACCAAACAAGGCAGGGATTCCCTGCCGCGTGCCTATAGTTGAAAGGAACAGGAGTATAAACCATGAAAACGAAATTCAAAAACGCGAAAATCCTGAACAAAGACATGAGTATCACACAGGGCGGATTGTGTGTCAAAGACGAGTTAATCGCCTGTGTGTTTAAGGGCGACAAGTGTGACAACGAGCGCGAATGTGTCTTTGATAAAGAAATCGACTGTGGCGGCAATCTGCTCATGCCGTCCTTCAAGAACGCACACACCCACTCGGCAATGACGTTTCTGCGCTCACGCGCTGATGACCTGCCCCTGCAGGAATGGCTCACCACGCAGGTTTTCCCGCAGGAGGCTAAGCTCAACGCCGAACACGTTTACCGCTTTACTAAGTTAGCAATCCTCGAATACTTGGCAAGCGGGACGACTGCGGCGTTTGATATGTATATGCAACCCGAATCGGTAGCCAATGCGGCGAAAGATACAGGGTTCAGGATTACAATGTGCGGTTCTGTCATGGACTTTGACGGAGATGACGGTGTGCAAAAGATGTTCAACTGTTTCGAGAAATATAAAGGCGGTGATTTCGTCAACTACAAGATGGGGTTTCACGCTGAGTATACCAACGGATTGACTAACCTCAAAGAAATTGCAAAACTGTCACACCATTACGGAGAGAGCGTTTACTGTCATATGTCCGAAACGGCGCGGGAGCATAACGAGTGCGTCGAACGCCACGGAAAAACCCCTGCGGCTCTGTTTGCGGAACTCGGTTTGTGGAACAACGGCGGCGGAGCATTCCATGCCGTACACGTCACCGACGCGGACATTGCACTTATGGCGCGGCACGGCATATTCGCGATTAGCAACCCCGCGTCTAACCTGAAACTTGCGTCGGGTATTGCGCCGCTGTGTAGAATGCAGTCGGCAGGTGTTCCGATTGCATTGGGCACTGACGGAGCGGCGAGCAACAACGCGCTGTCCATGTTCCGCGAGATGTATTTGGCTTGCACGTTGCAAAAAAATCTACTGGGAGACGCGGCGGCGTGTCCTGCGTATGACGCGCTGAAGTGGGCGACTGTGGGTTCAGCAAAAGCAATGGGCTTGCATGAATGTGACGCTCTCGAAGTAGGTCAAAAAGCCGACATTATCATGATTGACCTAAACCGACCGTCCATGCGTCCCCACAACAATATTGTCAAGAACGTCGTCTACGCAGGGGATGCGAGCTGTGTCAAGATGACCATGTGCAACGGCGTAGTGCGGTATATGGACGGCGAGTTTTTCGTAGGTGAGGACGCGCAAGCGATTATTGAGAAAGCAGAGGCTCTTATGGGTGATTTTGCGTGATTTTGCCCGATTACGTCAAGAAAGTGATTGCCGCGCTGACAGAGCAGGGTCACGAGGCGTACACAGCGGGCGGCTGTGTCCGTGACGCGCTGTTGGGGCTGACGCCGCATGACTATGACGTTACCACATCGGCTACGCCTGACGAAATGCGGCTTGCGTTCGCCGACTTCTCGGTGCATGATACGGGGCTGAAGCACGGAACGCTCACTATTGTTGTGGATAATGTTCCCGTGGAGGTAACAACCTACCGCATTGACGGCGTGTACAGCGATAATCGACGCCCCGACTGTGTGACGTTTACGCGCAACCTGTATGAGGACTTGTGTCGCCGTGATTTCACGATTAACGCAATGGCGTATAACGATGACAGTGGTGTAACGGACTTGCTGAAAGGCAGGGAAGACTTAGCAAACAATCTCATACGTGCCGTGGGTGACCCACGTGAGCGATTCCGCGAGGACGGTCTGCGAATACTGCGGGCGTTGAGGTTCGCGGCGACGTACGGTTTAACGATTGAACCCGACACCGCCACCGCCGCTCGGGAGTTGCGCGCGCTGTTGCAGGGCATCTCAAAAGAGCGGATTATACAGGAGTTCAATAAGTTGATTTTGGGCGATGTATTCTACGTGTTCACCGAATACAACGACGTTTTGTCCATGTTCCTGCCCGAGGTTGATTTTGCGGCAGTCGCGCCCGAAGTCAACGCACTCCCCGCTGACCGAATCGCACGGTTGGCGGCATTGTTCAAGCCGCAGGACAGCGAAACAGCGCGTAAGGCGTTGAAACGGTTGAAATACGACCGCTTCACGCTCAAAGAAACCTGCTTCGCCGTGACATATCGCGGGCTGTCCATTACGCCGCGTGAGTTGGCGGTCACGGGCGGTGAGTTATACGAGTCGGGCTTACGCGGCAGTGCAATCAGCGATACGTTGGCGCAGTTGTTTCAAGCAGTGATTGACGGAAAATGCAGCAACGATAAACGTGTTTTATTAGACTTATGCAAGGAGTTCGGCTTTGCCGAACCCGCGCAGGGCAAGGAGTCGTAGACTCCGATTGCCCAAAGTAGAAATGTATGGGGGAATAGTCATAATGGCGGCAATGGATATAGGAATCGACTTGGGTACGGCGAACGTCATTGTCACGCTCGGCAACGAAATAATCGTTAATGAGCCGTCGGTGTTGGCGTATAACAAGAAGAAGAACGAAGTCATCGCGGTGGGGACAGCGGCGCACGATATGTTGGGGCGAACGCCCGACTACATTGTGGTTGTGCAACCGCTTGTTGACGGTGTAATCTCCGACCATGACATGACCATGCTCATGATAAAGGAGTTCGTCAACAAAGCCAGCCGCAACCTCATGGTGAAACCGCAGATTATCATTTGTGTGCCGTCATCAGTCACCGATATAGAGAATCGCGCCGTGATTGAGGCGGCATTGTCGGCAGGTGCGCGCAAAGTCTACTTGATTAAAGAGCCGATTGCCGCGCTAATGGGCGCAGGTGCGGACATTACGCAACCCTGCGGTTGGATGGTGGTGGACATAGGCGGCGGTACGGCTGACGTCGCAGTGGTGTCTTTCAACGGAATCGTTACCGAATCGTCCGTGAAGATGGCAGGTAATAAGTTCGACCAAGCACTTATAAGATATTTCGCTAATAAAAATAAACTTCTCTTAGGTGACAAGAGCGCGGACGCGCTCAAGCGAACGCTCGGCAACGTGTTTGAGCCTGATTCCGCGCTGACGACAGTCATCAAGGGCAGGAATCTGCTTAAAGGCTTACCCGAGGCTCTCGAAGTCACGCAAGCGGACGTGTATGAGGCGTTGCACCCCTGTGCCATGGAAATCGTGGCGTTGATTAAGTCTGTCTTAGAGAAGACGCCTCCCGATTTAGTAGGCGATATTCTCGTAAACGGAATAGTCCTGACAGGCGGCGGCGCAATGCTCGGCGGTCTTGACCGTCTGATTGCACAACACACGTCCTCGCCCTGCCGATTAGCCGACAACCCGTTGGAGTGCGTTTCGCGCGGAATTGCCAAAGCGTTTGACTGTTCCGACTCGCTGTTAGACGGTTTTGAACGAGTTTCAATGTATAAGTATAAGTGAGGAACTGACATGGAACTGAAGAAACGTACATTCAGGATTATTCAGCCGCATACAAAAAACGATATTCCGAGCGCGATATATGACTGGTTTATCTTTGTGCTTGTCGTTGTGGACATGATAACTACGATTCTTGCCACAGTCTCGTCTTTCTCGCGTTTTGAAACGGCATTCATTGTCATAGAAATAATCACGGTTATTGTTTTCGCGATTGAATATATTCTGCGATTCTGGACTGCGGATTTATTCAGGCGAAAAGAAAACCCGTTAAAAGCACGGTTGAAATATGCTTTTAGTTTTATAATGATTGTAGATTTAATGGCGATTGCACCATTTTTTTTACAGTTCGTTTTTCCTGTAAACATTCATATTTTAAGAACATTCAGGCTTTTGAGAATATTCAGGCTTTTGCGGGTAAGAAAATACGTCAAAACATTATCGCAATTTCACGATATTCTGAAGCAAAAAGCCTCACAGTTGTTTTTCTCGATGATTATACTTTTTGTGTTAATGCTCGTAGCATCAACTTTAATGTACACAGCGGAAAATGAAGCGCAACCCGAAGTGTTCGATAACGCAATGTCAGGGCTGTGGTGGGCAATTATCACCATGACAACAATCGGATACGGCGATATATACCCCATTACAGCCGGCGGAAAAGTAATCGGCGCGCTGTTTTCGTTACTCAGCGTTGCTATAATCGCGGTTCCAACAGGTATTATATCGGCGGGGTTCATCGAAAGCAACTATTTACACAAAAAGATAGCTTCAAATACCAATAAAAAAAGCAAGCCTTTTTGCCCTTATTGCGGCGAAAATCTTGATGAATAAATTATCTGTTAAAAGTGACAGATTTTGGCGTTGTCAATCGTGTTATAAGTATAGTCGAAGTTTTTCCAAAGCGTGGCAAGAATAATACGAGGTGAATGAATATGAGTATAATCAAACCAACCCCGGTCAAGAGCTACACCGCGCCCGAAATCCCGACATTGGCGGACGTCAAGGACGATTCGGCGTTCCTCAAGGTATTGCCCAAGCGTTGGCGAAAAAGCACGGCAGTGCTTGCTTGCGTCGGGTTAATGGGTGGCGCAACGCTCACCGCGCCGCTTGCTGTAAGCGCGACGGCAGTGCCGATTGCTAAAGGCGACGGTTCAGGCGTTATGATGCGCCATATTGACGCGAAACGCTGTACCAAATGCGGTGCGAATCATCTGTGGCGCGTAACGCGGTTTACGCAATACACGGACGACGGCACGAACATTACCGAACGGCGCGTAGCAGATAAGAACGACACAAGCTGTTCCGAAACCAAAACAATCAGCTCATGGACGCCTCACGACGCAGACGGAATCGTGTTCAAAGGACACCACGGCGGCAGCGGGTTCGCTTTGTATGTGGTGCATTTCACCGAGGCGGAGGCGGCGGACATTATCCGCATGAAACTGCAGGAGGCGGGGTTAACTTTTGTCGCATCGCCGCCTGAGTACACCGCCACGAGTACGCTTGCGCCGCCCTGTTATTGCGGAGGGGTGCAGATGTTTAATATTCGCATGGCGGAATATGAGGCGTTGATGGCGGCGTACGACCCCGACTCGGGCGAGCCAATGCCGCCGTTACCAAAACCCAATTATGACTGTGACTGGATGCGCTGCCCCGGCGGTGTTGCCCGCAGTAAGACGTTGGGGCTCAACCTGTTTGACGGCACAAACAACGTGGCTGTCTCAGTGTTGGGGTACAATGACGACTCCAACTATAAATACACGCCTGCGGCATTCATTGAGAAGTTTGAGAAACAGTCAGAGGACATCACGTTTGGTGTGTTCGATACACAGTCAGTGACAATCGGTGAGAATTACAAACTCGACTTTGATGTGTACAAGCCCGACAGCGAAGGCGCAGTCCGCGCGCGTGCATTAGCGCGACCTGTGTTGGAGGAAAAGCTGAACGAACAAATCGAGGCATTTTTAGCGACATTAAGTATATAAAAATAAAGGCGGTACATTATCATGAACAAGCCAACCCCTGTCAAGAGCTACACTGCTCCCGAAATCCCGACGTTGGCGGACGTCAAAGACGATTCGGCGTTCCTGCAAACACTGCCCAAGCGTTGGCGCAAGTGCGCCGCCGTACTCACTTGCATGGGCGTAATCGGCGGAGTAACGCTTGCCGCGCCGCCGCAGGGCTGGAGCGACTCGGCGGCTCAACCGTCGTTGTTGCAGGGGCAGGAAGTGACGTATACCATGACAGACGCGTTGGCGATTTTACGGCAGTTGGTGGGATTGAGCGAGTTGTCCGCCGAACAAATCCAACGGTTTGACTTTTGGGGTGACGGTAACATCAAAATGGCGAACGCATTGCAAATCCTGCGTTCGTTAGTGAAGTTGCCCACTAACGCGCCCTACTTCGGCGTGAACCGCTACGCAACTACAGGTACACCGACGACTACCGACACGATGACAGATAAGCCGACTACAGGTACAACGGTTACAGATACGCCTGTAGGTACACCTACTGCAGATACGCCTACGACATGGGTGTGTGAGTTTTGTGGGAACTCATTCCCATTATGTGACGGCTTACACTATGGCGGGACAGGTATTTCTATTTACATGACAACTGCCACTGAACAAGAAACGCTCAACATCACAACCACGGATACGGTGACAGGCACACCGTATGTCAGTTCAGAAATTGCCATGGCAGGAACTATAGGTTCCATTTTAATTGATACCGCCACCGAGCAAGACGTGTACAGCACAATCACAAGCGAACCGCAGAAGGACTAAAACCATGCAATTGACACATCGAACATAGCTACTTGTTCTTAATAAATCATATCACACTTCCCACCTTTGTCAACCCCTTTTGCAAACTTTTCAATCCGCTTGACAAACTCGATAAAATATGTTATGATAAACAAAACAAGGAGGTGGAATTATGGCTCAAACAGAAACACGGCACGCGGAGAAAAGCAAACTTTTTTCTTTGTATGAGGTGAAATATGGCGGTAATGTTGATTTACAAATCGCTCACGCGGAGGCGTCCATGGAAAAGGAAGATGTTGATGATGTTCGCGCAAGGTTTGAACTTTGGAAAAATATTAAAACCGATAACTAACCGCACGCAAAAACCAACCCCACATGAGGGTTGGTTTTGCTTATACACAGCGTTGCGACGATTCGTGAACAAAATCCGCTTGACAAGCCCGCGCGGGGCATGCTAAAATATGGGAAGCATGCAGAGAAAAGAGAGTGTCCTCAATTGAAACGGGAAAGACTGAAATGGACGGCGGGTTTCCTGCTTTGCCTGTGCTGCTTCGTGTTCTGCGTCGCCTTGGCCGCGCCCACACGGGCGCAGACCGCGGACGAAGAGGCCGGGCTTGTGTTGCTGGAAGAACCCGGCCTGATGGCCTTCGTCGACGAACAGGTAAATGCGCAGGCGGCGCAGGCAGCGGCCGAAGAACAAAGCCAGACCGAAGCCCAAACAGGCGAAACGGATACGACGGCGCAAACCACGGCATCCGGCGAAACGTCCACTGACGCGGAAAGCACGACAGCGGGCGAGACGCAGTCCACTGATGAGGAAACCACGACGGACGGCGAAACGCAGTCCACTGATGAGGAAACCACGGCGGACGGCGAGACGCAGTCCACCGGGGAGGAAACCACGGCGGAAGGCGAAACGGGGTCCACCGAGGAGGAAACCGGCAGTGAACCCACCTCCGACTCCTTCTTCAACGGCGGAGAGGATTTCGATCCGATCCCCGATACCGGCCCGGCGGCGAACCCCGCCCTGCTCCTCTGTATGGCGGCCCTCGCCATGGGCGGCTGCTACTGCGGCTGGCGCGCATTGAAACGCAAGCGGACCTAATTCTACCCGTAATGGAACATCCCTGACAGCTTTTACCCATCATCACACGAAAGTCTTCCAGATGGTGGGGAACGCTGTTTTTTTGCGGCCAAATGCACAGTTTTCTGCCCTAAATCGGTTGACTACGGGCGATTCATGATGTAATATGATGAAGCAATGGACGCCAACACAGGCACGCCAATGCAGGCAAGCCAATACAGGCAGGCGCAAAATTAGACAGGAGAAAGTTTTTAAAGGAACAAAAAGGAATTCTCCCCGAAAGGACGAAATGAGATGAGAAAAGTAACACATAGGAAAGATTTGAAAGGGAAAGCAAAATCGAAATGGCTGGTGGCGCTCCTGCTCTGCATCAGTTGCTTTGTGCTTTGCGCCTCGATGATCACCTCTCCTACCATGGCGGAAAACGACACCACCAAGACCCTTGACACCCTGACAAACGTAACGAAAACCAACTGGACCGGCCCCGCCGCCAACGTCGACAAGGATAATACCTCGCGCCCGGATAGCTTCAAAGCTACCGCTACCGGCGGCACAGGCGGCGCAAAGGCGGTCGCGGCCTATGACCTGGACAAGAAGTACACCAAGCTGACAGGCACCATCGTCCCCGCCAAGGATAACCCCGAGGGGAGCAAGCTGAAGGTGAAAATCTTTATTGTTCCCGTCACCGACACCGCAACCCCCGCCTATCAGTCGAGCCAGGACATCACGAAAGACAGCAGTGGCATCAACTTCGAGATCACCGGGGCAGCCTTTGGCGAAGCCCAGCTGCTGACCATCGAGGTTGCCAACGCCAGCGGCGAGGCCAGCGTGATCCTGGCGGACATGCAGCTCACCCCCGCCGCCGCCCAACCGACCACGGATCACTATGTGGCGGTAAGCGGCTGGACGAAGGCGTATGAGTTTGTCAATCCCGACGGCAGCTCCAAAACCCCGAAGAAATTCGTGTACGCCTCCGACGGCAAGCCGGAAAACGGCTACGACTACCAGCTGTTCGCGAAGGAAACCAAGTTCTACGCCGAGTATTTCAAGAACAGCGTCTATGCGGCCCTGAAGGCCGACGGCACCTTTGACCTGAACGACGCCATCTGGGCCGGC
>WRJN01000042.1 GCA_009778605.1 Oscillospiraceae bacterium | reverse complement strand
CCCCGTAAGTACCTCGCCCATTTTAAGATGTACTTTCACCGACGCCCGCGACTCTTCACGATTTTCAATCATGACGAAGTTTTGCGTTTTCGGAATGGTCAAAATGACTTGTGAACGGTCAACCTTGTCAATATCGTTGAGGTAAGCGACAATCCACTCCTGCAACTGTTGACGTTGCTTTTCGCGCATGGTCGCGTCTGTCGAGAACATATCCACGCCCTCGTCCCAGACATTGTTGTTGACACGCGGCTTCGGCAACCCCGCCTCGCTTATCGCCCGTCTGGCTCTCATGCGTACGTTTTCCTTGACGAAAATCTCGTTATTGCTGCTCACGCGCTCAATTTCGATTTCCGCATCTGCCAATGCAGATTCAATCTGTATAACCTCATCTCTGTCCGCCGCCAAAACGAGTGACACCACGTCAGAGCGGTTCAAGAGCGCGGTAAGTATAATCGCAGACACAATGACTACGCCGGCAACCGCGAGAATAATAATCTGCGTTTTGCGCGCAATACTCGTCCATTTATCCTTAACGAACGTATACCCGCCCGAAACAGATGACTTGAATTTATCCATACCTTTAATCAACCCTCACATTCCTAATAAACATCAGCGGCGGCTGTCTAAATCTGCATTCTGATAATGTCGTTATACGCGTCCAAGACGTTGTTACGGACGTTGATGAGCAAGTCCGTCGCGATTTCGGCTTTCACCATATTGAGTGCCATCTGCTCAAGGTGGTCTGTTTCGCCGAGCATCAGTTTAACCATGTCTTGGTCTTTGATTCGATTGGTTTCAATCGCGTCAGACATCACGCGCGAGAACACGTCCAAAAAAGTCGCCTGACCGGTAGAAATGCGCGAAGTTTGCGGTGCAATCGCTTGTCCTGACGCGGTTTGCACGCCGTACGTAGTTAATGGTGTGATATTCATAATCGCTCCCCTTTAATAATCTTTACTTAATCGCTTTTATCGTCAATCCGCCAAGCCGGCGGCTATTGTTTTCGGAGGTTGCCCTTCCTTAATTACGCCCTAATGTCAACGAACGGGACGCCAAACTCGCCAACGAGTTGAACACTGAATAGTTGAGCATGAATGACTGTTGCGCCGCCATGTAGTCCATCTGTTCTTCCGCTACGTCTACGTTGGGCATATAATAGTATCCGTCCTCATCGGCGTGAGGGTGTGTGGGGTCATACACAGGCGTGAACGGTGTCTCGTAGTCCTTGAGAACCGCTTGAACCTGAACACCCCGATTCGTGGTTTTCTCTCTGCGTTCCGCAAGAGTTAAGTTAAGTACATCACCGAATTTGCGCTTGCGTATATCCATCTCGACGTTCTTGAGACCGCGCACTTCCTGAAACAACGTGATTTGCCGCCTGAACGCCTCTCCGGTCTCTGTCATAGTGGTGGAGGCGTTGGCTACGTTGTGTCCGATGACCTCCATTCGCAACCGCTGTGCCGACATTCCTGATGTGGGAATTGTCAAGTGCGGCAAAAAACTACCCATATTTATACCCATCGTTTAACTCCTCACTTACTCATAGCCGAGCGCAACATTCTGAACTCCGACTCAAGCTGTACCATAATCGCCTCTTGCCTTAGCGCGTTATTTCGCAACATCGCCGCTTGGTGTTCATAATCGACGTTGTTGCCGTCTGGTTGACCGTTTGTGAAGTCGTCAACGATAATATCGTTGATGCGTATGTTCAGTTCCTGCTGATACTTATGCTTGGTGTTGCCGTCCATTCTTTCGCGCAAAACCCCCGCGAAACTCATGTACCGTGACTTAAACCCGGGCGTATCGACGTGAGCAATGTTATTGGCAATCACCTTGGTGTTCTCGGCGGTGTACTGCAACCCCTGCTCTAATACTCGAAACGAGGTGGTGTTGAACAATCCCATACACTTCTCTCCTTATACCTTATTATATATAACGCATACACACGCATAAACACGCGTATAAAATATTACGCCTTTACATTATACTACATTTGAAATAAAATTTCAACAAAAATCTTGAATAAATTTTTTTATTTTTTTTGGAAATTTTACAGCAATTTGTCAAAAGCCGCGCAACCGCCTGTCTTTATCGCGTTTCTTGCGCGCGATTACGTATGCGGACTCCTTGAAAACATACTCAGGTGCGGGGGGCAAATTGTCAAAGTTTTCCTTTGCGGCGTATATTGAGCGGATAATTTCGTCAATGTTCTCAAATTGGCGCGGTATGAACATTTTGTCCAATCGCTTATACCCCGCTTCATTGTAGAAAAATTCCTTGAAAATCAGCTCGCCCTCCTTAAAGGTATAGCCTAATCGACTGCTCTTGCCCACATACGCGCGAATGCCCTGCGCTTTGATTATGATTGACCTGCCTTTGCGCTGCGTACCGACTGCCTGCGCCGAAACGAACACATTCAGCGGAATTATGAACAGTTCGCGCAATACGATTCTCTCGCGACCCTCGGGGTATCGCCCTGCATACACGCTGACAATCACATCTTTCAAGCCGATTTCCACATAAGTATATTTGGAGTGTGTCCGAATAAAGTGTTCGCTGACCTCCAGCATGACCCGCACGATAATCGCGAACAGCAACACCACTCCGCCGATGATTGCTGCGGCAGGGAGCAGAATCCCGCTGTTCATGAGGTTGCGGAAACTCAGCAACAGGCACAACGTCAGGAACACTACGACGAATACGGCAGGTGCCGCAGTATACTCGAAGAATCGGCGAATCTTCCTTCTATATATATTCGCGTCACAATGAAAATACGACTTCATGAAGGCAACCTCCGCGCTATGTGTAAAAACGGACAAAACATAGCAATGTACAACAGTATATCACAGAAATGTCAAAAAGTAAAGCGGAAATGCTTGTATTTTGAGTTATTTTTTGGTTGCAAAAAATTTTACCTCGAAACGCCTTGATTTTTTACGCGCTTTATAGTATAATTAGTATTAGTTATGCTTAAACCTTTTATCAGGTATGCTTAAACCTTTATCAGGAGGAGCCATTCATGAACCCTAAACACATACGTGATGTTCAAATATACAACAGCAACAACACCATGATTATGTCCTTTGACAAAAATTACTCTTTTCCCGCTAAGCGAATCGGCGACAAGATTATTGACGATATTATCTCTTTTAAGGGTAAAAAACTCCCTATTTTTGATGAGAGTGACCAGTTATCCGTCATCATCAACATGAAGAGCGGCGAACGAATCAAGTATTTCTGCACCACGGCGTTCTCGTCATTGCGTGTGCTTGAGTTGCGCCTAAATGCCGCACAAGCGCGTACGCTTGAAGACAAGCGGCGGTTTTATAAAATCAAAATTGAGATTAACTGTCGCATTAACAGCGCGATGCGCGGCGAGGAAACAGTTATATTCCCACAAGCACTCTACGGCAAAATCAAGGACATCAATATCGGCGGCGTATTCGTATCGGTGGACGATAACGTATACTTTGAAAAGAACGATATTATCACCGTTCACGCCGTTCTCGGTCATGAAGTTCTTGAAATATCGGCGACTATTCTGCGCGTCAAGAAGAACGAACACGGCGAAATAAGCGGGTACGGCTGTTCGTTCACGGAAATCAGCCGACATCAAGAGGAGATGATTTCCTCTTATATAAACAAAATCCAATTTAAGGAGCGTCAGATTCAGCGTGACAAGGAACTGCTCACAAAGGATATTTAGATGAGAATAAGAAAAACGAAGACGCTTCGTAATACACTGCGCGGAACCATGGCGGTGTTGATTTGCGTTCCTGTAGTCGCCGTTTCTGTGGTGGGGGCGTTCGCCGTTTCGGGGCGGCTGTCACAATCGGCGGCGGACTCTGCTGCGGCGTCGGCACAGGCGAAGAGTTTAGGTATTTCGGAGCTGATAAGCGAGTATATCGCTTTTTTGGATTCGGCGGTTGCACTTGATATAATGGTGCAATCCGCCACGGCGACTAACTTGGAAGCACGCGAGAAGGCGCAAATGTTCATGTCGGCGCATACTATGAACATTCTTGGATTGAACGACTTACTCCTTGCCAATCCCGACGGGTTGATTATCGAGAGTTTTACCCAAAGCGATGAGCATGGCTATAACTTCCGCGACACCGATACGCTGAAGAATATCGCCAAAACCCCTACCCCCGTGTCGGAGTTCTATGACGGCAACAAACGCTTCTTTGTGGCGCGACCGATTTTGAGCGAAGATAACACAGTGGGTTATATTATCCTAATAATCGACACAGCGTTAATCTCCGATTACTTAGATAACGTCAGCGAATCGGGCGATTTCGCCTTATTCGACGAGTCGGGCAACCTCACTCGCCCTGATGCCGAAATAAGCAGTCTCATGCGCGACAGTATAGCCGCATATAACGCGGGAACGCTTGTCCCACCTACGCAGGAGGGCGTTGTGAGGTTTGAGCGCAATCGCCATTATGGGACAGTGGGCAGTATCGCGGGGACTAAATGGCGTTGGATTGCTTTGGAACCTACCGCGACGGCGAATAATGCGGCAGTTGACGTATTTGTGCGGGTATTTGGCGTGGCAATCGCGCTATGTATCATCAATTTAGCGATTATGTTCCGAATTTCGCGTAATATGTACAAACCGCTTACGTCGTTGGCGGAATCGCTTGAAAAGGCAAGCGGAATCGGGGTTGATGAGCCTGTGTTCGTCAAAGTTGACCCTGCCATTACGCGAAACCCTGAATTTTCGCAGTTGCTGGTCGATTATAACACGGTGATTGAACAAGCCGAGGGTGCATACGTTGCCGCTAAGAATGCTGCGGCTTCCCATAACGATTTCAAGTGCGCGTATGACTTCCTTACGGGGTTGTATGACCGCAACACGTTTACGGCAATGCTCATGGAAACGCTCACACAAGCGGCGGCGAATGATAACGAACCTGCGGTTTTGTTTGTGGAGTTGGACAACTTCAAGCCCACCTGCGCCGAGTATGGGCATACAGCGGGAGACGAGCGCGTGAAGTTTGTTGCGGCTAAGTTGAAGAATCTCGCGGCGTCGGTGAGCGAAACTGCGCCGGAGTTGTCGACGGCTCAAACAGCATATGCGGGGCGGTTCGGCGGCGGAAAATTCGCACTGTGTTTAGCGCAACGCCCTGCCGATATTGACGAAACCGACGGCATGGCAGATGTATGCGAGGCAATCATTGAGGCGTTGCAGGAGGGATATTATTGCCCTGCCGCCGAAGTGCAGATGAACATTACGGCTTATGTCGGCGGCGCAGTTGTTGCAAGAAATACACCACTATCTGCGGGCGCAATCATTGCGCGGGCGGACAATGCTGTTTACTTGGCTAAAAAGAACAGTAAATCGGGCGAATCTGACTACTATGTCTTTAAGGAGAATACAAAATGAACGACAGTCAACTTAATTTTTTTGCGAAGATGATTTCTTCAGCAATGAAAAGCGGGGACATGGATAAGGTGGGCGAAATGTATGCTAAGGTATCCGCTACTGCTGACATGGAACAAGCCGCGAAGTTGGAAGCTATGATTGCTGAATTGATGGGGTAAATATTACTTATGTTTCTATTTCGCTGGCTCTGGAAGAATATGCAGGGCGAACGCCGCAAATGTATTGTGGGGTTAGTTTTAGTGTGCGCGGCACAGGTTATTATGGTTTTTAATCCCTTTGTTATGAGGATTGTTATAGACACGTTCATAGCCTCCGAAAACGCCGCCGAAAACTTGGCGACGAAGCAGACGTTACTGTTCGCGCTAATCGGGCTGACAATTGGAATCACGCTGTTTCGGTCAGTGATTATCTACAGCGTTCAGATGTTGTTCGAGTCCTGCTCGCAGGGCGTCGTCTATCGTATACGCAAACACTTGTTCGAGAATATGCAAAAACAAGATGCGGACTTTTATGACATTCACCGCACGGGTGACATTATGACACGGCTGACGGGCGACATCGAGATGATACGGCACACTACGGCGTGGTCGATTCGGACGCTGTTCGAGAACATCGTGATTTTCGTGACGGTAAGCGTCTTTTACTTCACTATCAACCCCTACATGGCGTTGTGTATGTTGGGGCTGACTCCGTTGATTTTCGTTTTTTCAATGATGTTACAAAAGCGCGTCGGTCCACTATTCGGCGAACAGCGAGAGCGACTTTCCGCGCTCAACACAGCCGCCGAGGAAAACATATCTGGCAATCGCGTGGTTAAGGCGTTCGCCGCCGAAGATTACGAGGTTGAGCGGTTTCGTGAAGCCAACAACGGCTACGCCGAGCAGAGCAAGAAAACGTCTATCGCGTGGTGGAAGTTTTTCTTTCCCATGGAAGTCACGTCCCAGAGCATTTTCGTGGTGCAAATGCTTGCGGGCGGATTGTTTGCGATTCGTGACCCCAACTTCACCATGGGCGACTATATGGCGTTCTCCATGTTAGCGTGGGCGGTGTCCATGCCGTTGAGCATGATGGGGTACGTTATCAGCGACTTGAAGCGGTTCTCGGCGTCGGCGAACAAGGTCATCGAAGTGTATTACAGCCGCCCGAAGATTGTTGACCGTCCTGACGCGGTGGCTCTCGAGGGACGCATTCGCGGTGAAATCGAGTTCCGTAACGTGAGTTTCTCCTACCCCAAGCCCATTGCCAAGCCTAAGAAAAGTAATGACGATAATCAACCCAACGCGCCGTTAAAAGTTCTGCAAAAGATTAACTTCAAAATAGCCGCCGGCGAAACAGTCGCGATTATGGGGGAGACCGGCGCGGGTAAAACGACGCTCGTGAACTTGATTCCGCGGTTGTATGACGTTACGAAGGGCAGCATCCTCATTGACGGACAGGATATTCGTATGCTGAAACTGCACGAGTTGCGTTCATCAATCGGGATTGCTACGCAGGACGTCCTTCTGTACTCCGACACCATTGAGGGAAATATCGCGTTTTCTGACCCTGAAATGCCTGTGGAAAAAGTTGTCGAGTGTGCGAAAATGTCCGACGCGCACAACTTCATCATGAACACCTCCGACGAGTACGACACGATTGTGGGTGAGCGCGGTGTGGGGTTGTCGGGAGGGCAAAAACAACGTATTGCGTTAGCACGTGCGTTGGCAGCGGGTAAGTCCGAGACGTTCGGGGGACGTTCAAAGTCGGTGATTCCGCCGAGTATACTGATATTAGACGACACCACTTCTGCGGTGGATTCCGAGACGGAGGCGTTTATTCAGGAGAGCCTTAAGGGGTTGGAGGCAGATTGTACCAAGATTATCATTGCGGCACGTATTTCGAGTTGTAAAGACGCTGACAAGATTATCGTGTTGCAGGACGGACGGATTACTGAGATGGGCACACATGATGAATTGGTGCATGGTGACGGATATTACCGCGAAGTGTACGATTTGCAAAGTTAGGAATGGTTGATTTTGTGCATACTATATAGTAATGGAAGGAAGGTGATTTTTGTGACTAATAAAGACGATATTAAAGTTTTGTTCGAGAATACGAGTCGGGAAGAGCGCGGGAAGTTGGTGTTGGAGTTGATGAGGAAACGCGGCGCAAAGACGATTGAGTTGCCTGTTGATGAAAACGGACACGCTTTCATTGATAAGGAAAAGTATCCTGATTTGTATGAAAGGTGGTCGGGCGACTAATGAAACTGACTCCTTTGAATATTTATATCGGTTACGTATCGTGGAATGGGGGCGGTAAAAACCGCCCTGTCCTGATTATACGACATGATAATAAGAGTGCAGATGTGCTAAACATAACAACTAAATTCGACGGCAAAAGTGAATTTATTCGAAGTAAATACTTCAAAATCAATGATTGGCAGGAAGCCGGGTTATTGCGGCAATCGTATGTTGAAACAATTGAGACGGTTAGTTTACAAATTTCTTCTATTGATACAGATAACTTAATCGGCAGATTAACCGAAAACGATGAACAACGATTGATTGAATTTTTGTCGGGGTTTGAACAATAAATATTGCAAGGAGCGAAACATGGCACGAAATAAATTCGATATAGATGAAGAATTAGAAACGCCGTTTGACATACGGCACTTCAAGCGCGCCCTCGTCTACGCGGGGCGATATAAGTGGAGAATCATGTTAGGCGTTCTCCTCAGCTTAGTGTCGATTATTGCGGGATTGGCGGGCCCGATGCTCGCACTGTACGCCATTGACACGGCGATTCCAAACAAAGACGTTTCGCTGTTGTTTCTGCTCGCAGGCGGAATGTTGACGGCGACGTTTACGGGCGTATTCTTCGCGCAACGCCGTTCAATCGTCATGACCAAAGTCGGGCAGGATATTATTTTTGACATTCGGGAGGATTTATTTGCTCATTTGCAAAAACTCTCTTTTGAGTATTACGATAATCGCCCGCACGGCAAAATTTTAGTCAGGTTAGTCAACTACATAAACAGCGTATCGGAACTCATGACCAACGGAATCATCAATTTCGTTATGGAAATGCTCAACTTGCTGTTCATCGCAGGGGTGATGTTCTTCGTTTCGTGGCAGTTGGCGTTGGTGGTACTCGGTGGGCTTCCGTTCTTTATCGGCTTCATGCTCTTTCTCAAGAGCCGCCAGCGCAAGGCATGGCAGGACGTGTCAGACAAAACGTCAAACATGAACGCCTATCTGCACGAGAGTATCGTCGGCGTGGGAATCACTAAGGCGTTCACGCGCGAGGACGAAAACGCGGAAATATTCGATAAACTGTCCGTTTCGTACCGCAAAAAGTGGATGCGCGCCGTGACATACTCGCTGTTGGTGTGGCCCACCGTCGATAATATCGCCAACATTGTCCGCGGCTCGATTTTTATTGCGGGGCTTGTCGTATTCGCAGGTGCGGCGGGCACAGGCGCGGCGACGTTGGGGACTGTTGCGGCTATGAGCCAGTATTCATGGCGGTTTTGGCAGCCGCTCATCAATCTCTCGAATCTTATGAACACGTTCATTACGGCAGTCGCATACCTTGAACGAATATTCGAAGCGTTGGACGAACCGGTTAAAGTCACCGACAAAATCGGCGCGGCGCAAATGCCGCTCATCAAAGGCGAAATTGCATTCGAGAACGTGACGTTCTCGTACGAGAATAACAAGACTACGACTGTGTTGGAGGATTTGTCGTTCACCGTTAAACCGGGCGAGAGCGTCGCGCTCGTCGGCCCGACGGGTGCGGGTAAAACCACGATTGTGAGCTTGATTTCGCGGTTCTACGACATTGACGGAGGGCGCATTCTCATTGACGGTAACAACATCGCAGATGTAGCGATTCACTCACTTCGTAAACAAATGGGAATTATGCTGCAAGATAGTTTCATCTTTTCGGGGACTGTGATGTTCAACCTCAAATACGGCAATCGCGACGCGACTGATAAGCAAGTCTACGAGGCGTGTAAAATCGTGGGGATTCATGATTTCATCACGGGGCTTGACCACGGCTACGAGACGGAGATTAAAGAGCGCGGCGCGGGGTTGTCGGCGGGTCAAAAGCAGTTGATTGCGTTCGCGCGGACGATTCTTGCTGACCCACGCATACTCGTTCTTGACGAGGCGACAAGCTCGATTGACGCTAAGACTGAGCGGAATATGCAAAAGAGCCTCGATTACCTCATGGAGGGGCGAACGTCTTTCGTGATTGCCCACCGTTTGTCTACGATTCGCGGATGTGACAAGATTATGTACGTCAACGAGAAAGGCATTACCGAGGCAGGGTCGCATGATGAACTGATGTCTGCCAAAGGCGACTATTATTCGTTGTACACGGCTCAGGTTTTACACGCGGCGGTTGTTTGATTGTTACGAATAAAAATCCTGTTCGCTTTACGCAAACAGGATTTTAATTAGTTAAGATTGATGTGCTTGATATTCTTTCCTAAGAACACGTACCAATAGCTCTTGTTTACCCTATTCCATAAACAAATGATTGCCGATTCTTGCAATGACGGGGCGTGTCCTCATCCAGCGGTTGGTGGTTTTGTCCGGGTTGAAATAATAAATCGCACCGCCCGACGGGTCCCAGCCGTTGATAGCGTCCCGCGCCGCCGCATACGCCGTCTCACTAATCGGTTCGTTGAACTGTCCGTCCACAAGCGCGGTGAACGCACCGTCCTGATACAATACGCCTGCGAGCGTGTCCGGGAACGACGGGTGGCGAACTCGGTTGAGGATTACCGCCCCGATAGCGACTTGACCCTCATACGTTTCGCCGCGTCCTTCGGCGGAAATCATACGCGCAAGCAAATTGATGTTTGCTTCCGTTGCGGCAATCCCTGTTCCGCTAACCTCAATGCCCATTGCCTGCAACGTCCTTGAATCGGCAATGCCGTTCACGCGCAGACCTTCTTCTTGTTGGAACCGCCGAACGGCTCTCTCGGTAACGGGCCCGAAATACCCCGTTATATCGCCCTCAAAATGCCCGCGATTGCGTAACACGCGCTGTACCGCCTCGACTTGTTCGCCGTAAAAGCCATACTGCGTGTGCGCGGGCGTAACAATCATGCTCTTAGCGTAAAAGCTCACCACTGTCGCGATTAACAACGTAGGCACAGCTATTTTTAATAAACTTTTCACTATATTTTACACTTATTTTCCTTTCGTTGTGCTGTGTATCGTGATTCTATTTTTCGTCTGACACGGTGAATATATTCTTACCAAATTTTTTTAGCTTTTCATTGCTTTTTTTAGTTAAATGTGCTATGATTAACAAAAGCGATTATTTTAGGGGGATATTATTATGAGAGCTAACTGTGTTCACAAGCGGATTGTTTCGATATTCGTCGCGCTGACGATGATTGTCATTATTCTGCCGCAATCCTCGTTACCTACCAACGCCGTCCCGGGGGAGACTTATCAAATCCGCATGGTCAGACAGGGCAACGGCACGGATTTCAACAGAAATGACTTAGTGTTGAACACCGCCGAAAGCGAACATTTCCAGTTAGTCTGGGGCAACGGCGGAATTGGTAACCCCACCGCGAGTACGACAACCACCGCCGAGGGATACCGCATCAATCGGCGCGGCGCGAGCGTAAACAGCACGAGCGATGTGGGTACGCAAGCCCCTATGGTGACTGATACGCTCATTCGTAACACACTGCGTAACCTCGAAATATGCTATGATGTCTACGTCAAAACGCACGGATACACTCCGCCGTCACAGTCGGTCAATGCGGCGCGGCGGCAAACCGACGGCGTGGACACTCACTATAAAATCAACATGGTGATTCAAAATACAGGTATTCTCGGGCATGACAACGGCGCAGACCAAGGCTGGGGCGCATATGCAGGGCGAGACATCCAAGATTATCCTTTTATGATGATGGTACCCGACGCGCTCCGCCCAAACAGCAACGTCATCTCTCACGAATTCATGCACTGTGTCGTATTCGCCAACGGTTGGGGGGCAAATGACGTGGTAGGTCCGTGGCATGAGTCTATGGCGAACTACGGGCGGGATTTAGTGGAGTCCAGCCCTGAGTGGCGCGCCATGACAGGCAACAACAACATGAGCGAAAACTTCCACCGCTATATGCAGAACCTCGCGATTCAGCCCGCGCACCCGCGCGCTTACTATCAAGCGTGGCCAATTTTGGTTTACTTAACCGAAGTTTCACAAAATAACCCCGACAAGCTAAGCGGCTATGACAAAGAAATTATTCCCGCGATATTAGCGGAAGCACGCACGCACGAGCCGTTCTTTGAGACGTTAGACAGGATTTTCCCCAATGCCGATTTCAAAGACACCCTCGGGCATTACGCCAAGCGCATGGCTACGCAGGACATCAGCGCGACGCGCAGTACGATGTACCGCACAAATGTCAACAATTTCATCAACTCACAAGGACGGTTCAATCAAGTCTACACTGTCCCCGAAGTGACAGGAAAACCCAATACCTACGCCGTACCGACTGACCGCGCACCTCAACCGGGCGGTATCAACATCATTCCCGTTACGTTGACTGCGGCTCGTGATGAAGTCGTGGAACTCACCCTCAACGGTTTGACGA
>WRJN01000041.1 GCA_009778605.1 Oscillospiraceae bacterium | reverse complement strand
TGACGCGCGAGGAAGCTATGGCTGTCCGCTGGCATATGGGTTTTTCGGGCGTTGAGGACAAGAACACCATCGGAAACGCGCTGGAAAAATATCCGCTCGCTTTCGCGCTCACCGTAGCGGATATGGAAGCAACCTACTTCTTAGAGGGACTGTAAGGAACAGTGAAACAATAACTTGAACATTTACCTTGTATTTATTGTCCGCTAACTGCGGCGAAAATACTCTAAATGCACAAAGCATTTCTGCGTTTTTCTTCTTGTTACCGAACAAAAATACTACGGTAAATTTGTTCAAATTATTATTTCACTATTCCTCTACCAAAATATTATAACAGAGGTTATCTACAATGAACTACACCAGTACAAGAAATTCGCGCAAAAAAGTCACAGCCGCAGAAGCGATTATCAAAGGCATTTCAGATGACGGAGGGTTATTCGTGCCCTCTGATTTAGGCGCGTTGCCTAAGCTCACCGAAGACGTTCTCGGCGATATTGCCGCGAAGTCATACAACGCGTATCAGGAAGTCGCGTTCGATGTGTTACAACCGATTTTGGGGTTTAGTGAAAAAGATAACGAGGAATTGCGTGAGTGCGTCAACAACGCTTACGGTGCTGAAAACCTCGGCGAAAATTGCGGCGCGGGTAAGTTTCGCACAGTGGGCACAACGCGGTTAGTGAAGTTGGACGATAATAAATCCCGCGGACCCGCTTACGTACTGGAGTTGTGGCATGGGCCGACTGCTGCATTCAAGGACATGGCGTTACAAATTCTGCCGGGGTTGATAACGCTTGCCAAGAAGAACGTCAAGGGTACTGCCCCGCGCACGGTGATTCTCACCGCGACGTCGGGCGACACCGGGAAAGCCGCACTTGAGGGGTTCAAGAATGTCGCGGGGATTGACATTGCGGTGTTTTACCCCGTCAACGGCGTCAGCGATATGCAGAAGTTGCAGATGACTACGCAGGAGGGCAACAATGTTCATGTTTTTGCCGTGAACGGAAACTTTGACGATTGTCAGAGCGCGGTCAAGGACGTGTTTGGCGATGCGAACGTGTCCGCTAAAGCGCAGAACGCAGGCATTATGTTTTCAAGCGCGAACTCCATTAACTGGGGGCGGCTGTGTCCGCAGATTGTCTACTATGTGTCGGCGTATGCGGATTTGGTGCGTAATAAGGCGATTCGCTGTGGTGAGAAAATCAACATCTGTGTGCCTACGGGCAATTTTGGTAATATTTTAGCGGCGTATTACGCGGTTGCTATGGGGTTACCTGTTAATAAGCTGATTTGCGCCTCCAACGCCAATAACGTCCTTACCGACTTTATTGAAACAGGTGTGTATGACATTAACCGCGAGTTTAAGACCACTGTTTCGCCGTCTATGGATATTTTGGTTTCGAGCAACCTTGAGCGGTTGTTGTATCACCTTTCGGGGAATGACGATAAGGTGATTAACGAATGGTTTACGTCACTGAAGAACGACGGCAAGTTTGAGGTAGGTAAAGACGTTTTAGCTAAACTCAAGGCGTTGCTGTATGGCGGTTGGTGTAATGAAGACGATACGACAGACACGATTAAGAAAGTCTACGAGACGTATGGTTACCTCATGGACACGCACACTGCCGTAGGCTACAAAGTGTGGACGGATTACGCAGTCACTATGGGGGATTTCAATACCAAGACGATTATCGTATCAACGGCGAACCCCTACAAGTTCAGCGAAACTGTGCATGAGGCGTTATTCGGCAAGTATGTTTCCGCGCATGACGACAGAGACATTATGCCCGTTGATATAGAATCAGACGAATATGACGGGGACGCTCAATCTATCACTTTGCACGATTTGGGCGTGGTCAACGCATTGGAGGAGCGTACGGAAATACGCGCACCTAAGTCCTTGACCGACGTCGAAACTAAAGCGATTCGATTCACCGAGGTGTTGGAAAAATCGCAAATCAAAGACATTGTGTTGAAGATTTTTTAACGTGGCATTGTTTGCGATTGCTGATACGCACCTGTCATTCGGGACGCCCGATAAGCGCATGAGCGTGTTCAAAGGCTGGGACAATCATGCGGAACGGTTACACGCGGGTTGGAACGGAGCGGTCGGTGTTGATGATACGGTGGTGATTGCAGGGGACGTTTCGTGGGCGCAGACACTCACGGAAGCAACTGCTGACTTGCGGTTTATCGACAGCCTCAACGGCAGCAAGATTATATTGCGCGGTAATCACGATTATTGGTGGACAACGCTGACGAAAATGCGGCGATTGCGCGATGAGCAGGGATTGCACAGCATTGAGTTTCTGCACAACAACGCCTACAAAGTCGGCAATGCGGCAGTCTGCGGGACGCGCGGGTGGTTGAATGAGTCGGACGCGCCCATTGATACGAAAATGACTTTGCGGGAGGCGGCGCGCCTCGAACGCTCTATTCAAGCGGGATTGGCGCAGGGCGTCGGGGAAGTTGTGGTGTTTCTGCATTATCCGCCCGTTTATGCGTACGAGGAAAACGCGGCGATTCTCGAGGTTTTACGCAAATATGCGGTTCGGCGAGTGTTTGCGGGACATATTCACCTGAGCGGTATGCCGAGTGCGTTTAAGGGAGAGCGGTATGGGATTTGTTTCGACATGATTACCGCAGATTCGTTGAAATTTGTTCCGCAAAAAGTATTGTAAATTATCATTTAGTATGTTAGAATAAAAAATAAGGAGTATTATACAATGACCATTACGTCCAACAACAAAACAGAAATTAACACGCTTGAGGTTGAATTCACCATAAACGCAGAGGATTTTGACAAAGCCTGTACTGCCGCGTTCATGAAAGCGCGCAAAAATATTGCGATTCCGGGGTTTCGCAAAGGTAAAGCGACCCGTAAAATGGTGGAGACTACGTATGGTGAGGGCGCGTTCTATGAGGATGCAGTGAATGACTTGTATCGCGTTCATATCCCCAAAGTGATTGACGAAATCGGCGTTGAAATTGTTGACGCACCCGAAGTCGAAGTGGCTGACCTCAGCCGCGAAAACGGAGTAAAGTTCAAAGTGAAGCTGACTACTAAACCCGAAGTCACCGTTGGTGAATATCGCGGGCTTGAAGTCGAAGTCGAGACTCCGAAAGTTTCGGACAGCGACGTGGATAAAGAGCTTGATAAGATTCGGGCGGATAATGCGCGTATTATTGACGCATCTGACCGCGCTGTTCAGAACGGCGACATTATTCGGTTTGACTTTGCGGGATTCTGCGAAGATGAAGCGTTTGAGGGCGGTACGGCGACTGACTTTGAGTTGGAAATAGGCAGCAAACGGTTTATTCCGGGCTTTGAGGAGCAAATCATCGGTAAAAACGTAGGTGAGGATTTCGATGTTAATGTGGACTTCCCCGACGATTATCCTTCCGAAGCGGTGAGGGGTAAACCCGCGATTTTCAAGTGTACGGTTAATGAAATTATGGCAAAAGAAACCGCAGAGTTGGACGATGAATTCGTCAAGGACATAAGCGAGTTTGATACATTGGCGGAGTTCCGTGAAGATGTCCGTGAGCGATTAAACGAGGAGTTTGCGGATATTCGGGACGTCAACCTCGAGAACGCGGTTGCCGAAAAAGTCGTGGAACTCACCGAGGCGGAAATTCCCGAAGCAATGTTCGAGAATCGTATTGACGATATGGCGCGGGAGTGGGCGATTAAATACAACATGAACCCGGAGGATTTTGCGCGCAGTACGGGCACTACCATGGAGGCGTATCGCGAGGGATTCCGCGAAGTCGCCGTGAAACAGGTGCGGTTCAGACTGGCGTTGGAGAAAATCGCTGAAATTGAGAAGTTCGAGATTAGCGAAGAAGAAATCGAAGCAGAATACAAGAAAATGTCTGAGAATAACCGCATGACTATTGAAAAAGTCAAGTTGCTTGTCACCGAGGACGCAGTTGCTGAAGACCTCAAGACGGGTAAAGCGTTGGATTTGATTAAAGAAACGGCGAAAGCCAAGGACATTGAGCCCAAGAACAGCCCGTTGGACGACGAAGAAGACGAGTAAAACCATATTTGGAGGCTACACAATGAACTATAATCCGCGAATTATTACGCCACAGGCGGCGTTGGTACCCACGGTAATCGAACAAACGGGGCGCGGTGAACGCGCGTATGACATTTATTCGCGCCTGCTTAACGACAGAATCGTTATGCTTTACGAAGACGTGAATCACATCACCACCAGCCTGATTGTCGCTCAGTTGTTGTTCCTTGAGGGGCAAGACCCCGATAAAGATATTCACCTTTATATCAACAGCCCAGGCGGTTCAATCAGCGACGGAATGGCGATTTATGATACCATGAATTATATCAAGTGTGACGTGGCTACAATTTGCTTAGGTATGGCGGCGTCCATGGGCGCGTTCCTGTTGGCGGCGGGGGCTAAGGGCAAGCGTTCGGCACTGCCCAACAGCGAAGTCATGATTCATCAGCCGCTTGTTCACGGCGGATTGTCAGGACAAGCCAGCGACATCAAAATTCGCTCAGACCATTTGATTCGTACTAAAGAGAAGATGAACACACTGCTTGCTGAAATGACGGGGCAACCGCTCAAAACGATTCAGCGCGATACCGACCGCGATACGTTCATGACCGCTGACGAAGCACTCAAGTATGGCATTGTCGATAAGGTTATGGCGAATCGTCAGGCAATATCGGAAAAATAAGGAGTTTTTTTGAATGATGAGATGCGATTTTTGCAGGAAAACTGAACACCAAGTCGAGCGTATGTTGCAGGGCAACGACGTGTACATCTGCAACGAATGCGTGTATACCTCGTTCAGAATGTTGTATGAGGCGGAGTTGAACGAGTTTGAGGCGTTGTTGGACAGCCAAGACTTAGCGGGATTCCCCGAACGCAATGACTTTGAAATGGAGTATGACATTGCCGACGTTAAGAGCGGGGACTTCCTCAAACCTGCCGAAGTCAAGAAAATTCTCGACAAGTATATCATCGGGCAGGACGAGGCGAAGAAAACACTCTGCGTGTCGGTCTATAACCACTATAAACGAATTTTTCTCAATGAGGATATTCAAAAGACCGAGGACGACGTGGAGATTCAAAAGAGCAATGTCGTGTTAATCGGGCCTACCGGTGTGGGTAAGACGTTGTTGGCGCAGACATTGGCGCGGATTCTGCAAGTGCCGTTTGCCATTGCCGACGCTACTACGGTTACGCAAGCGGGATACGTCGGTGAGGACGTGGAGAACGTGCTTTTGCGGCTGATTCAAGCGGCGAATTACAACATTGACGACGCGGAGCGCGGGATTATCTACATCGACGAGATTGATAAAATATCGCGTCTCGGCGAAAACCCCTCCATCACGCGCGACGTTACTGGTGAGGGCGTTCAGCAAGCACTACTCAAGATTGTGGAGGGTACGGTATCTAACGTGCCGCCGTCAGGGGGGCGCAAACACCCGCATCAAGAGTTCATTCAGATTAACACAAAGAATATTTTGTTCATCTGTGGCGGGGCGTTCGAGGGTATGGAAAAAACGATTTCGTCGCGAGTCAATTCATCGGCGTTGGGGTTTGCAGCAGACGTTAAGACGGCTAAGGAGAAAACTGAATCTAAGCCGTTGCACGCGGTCACGCCCGAGGATTTAGTTAAGTATGGGCTGATTCCCGAGTTAGTGGGGCGGTTGCCTGTGTTCGCAGTGCTTGACGAGTTGGACGAGGACGCGCTCATCAAGATTCTTAAAGAGCCGAAAAACGCGATTATCAAGCAGTATCGCCACTTATTCAAGTTGGACGGGATTGAGTTTGAAGTGGAGGATTCGGCGTTGGTGCGGATTGCTCAAAAGACGTTGGAAAAGAAAACGGGGGCGCGCGGGTTGCGCTCGATTATCGAGTCGTTACTCAGCGATATTATGTTTGCCGCGCCCAGTGATGAGACAATCCACAAAATCACGGTTACAGCGGATTTCGTGGACGGCAAAGGCGAGTTGTTGCTCGAACGTGGTGAGCCGCGTACGGGGTTGATTAACAAGGATAAAGTCACGCCGCCGCCGTTGCCTAAGAAGAAAGGCTCTAAAACAGCAGAACCCGCAGGGTAATTTATCAATAAAAAAATTAAATGGAGGTAGTGTTATGGCACGATACGTAAACGATTTTCCGACAAATAAAGCGGACGAACAACTCATGGCGATTGCATCGCAATGCCTAAATGATATGGGGTACAAACCGCATAACTATAAGGGTGAGGCGGGCGTGTTCAAGAAAGGCGACGGCTGGCTGACTGCGCCTATGTTTATCAAGTTGTCTTCCATGAGCGGAGCGGTTCATGTGGAGGCGTTCACCAAGTTCGCGATTCTGCCCGGTGTTTTCATGGGCGAGTACGGAACTGACGGGGCATTCTTGATTGTACCTAAGCGGCTCTTGAAAGGCAACGTCGAAAAGTTAGAGTACGCACTGAAAAACTGAACATAAAATAGTTGACAACGGCATGAATTTATGTTACACTATTAACAAACCTAAATTCTCGGTTATCGGAGTCATCGCCGATTACTGGGGTTTAAGAGCTCGTTCAATATCTTTTTGTGTTTGTGGTTTTGAGAGGATTTTTCGTCAGACAAGGCAATTTTGACGAGAATATCCGTTGATATTTAAGGAAAAATTAACGCAGTATGGCGGAAAATCAACCAAAATAACTGATGCAAAAAGATATTGAACAGGCTCTAAGGTACTAAATAAAAACGAGGTAAAGAAAAATGATGCTCAAAGATGAAAAAACCAAGGTTATCACGGATAACCGCAAACACGACAAAGACACAGGTTCGCCTGAGGTTCAAATCGCGATTCTGACAAAGCGGATTAACGATTTGACCGAACATCTCAAAATCCACAAGCATGACCATCACTCCCGCCGAGGGTTGTTGAAAATGGTTGGACGCAGACGGAATCTGCTCAACTATTTGATGAAAAAAGACATCGAAAGATACCGTTCGACAATCGCGAAACTCGGCATAAGAAAGTGATTTTGTTCGTTAGGACAGGGTTTAGTTATCCTGTCCTTTCGTTAGACCTCTTGCGAAATTAAAATGCGGTGGGGTTTGGGGTGGAACCCCAATTGCAGTTGTAGAAAGGATAAACAATAATAATGAGTAACCATAAAGTGTTCAAAACCATGTTCGCGGGGCGCGAATTGACTGTTGAAACAGGCAAAGTCTGCGAACTGTCTAACGGCTCGTGCTGGATTCGCTACGGCGAAACAGTCGTGATGGTAAACGTCACGGCGAGCGCGAAACCACGCGACGGTATCGACTATTTCCCCTTGTCTGTTGACTATGAGGAGCGGCTGTACTCGGTGGGTAAAATCCCCGGCGGTTTCCTCAAACGTGAGGGTCGTCCCAGCGAGAAAGCAATCCTTAACTCGCGCGTGGTTGACCGCCCTATGCGTCCGTTGTTCCCCTCCGATATGCGGAACGATGTTGCATTGGTCATGTCCGTGTTGGCGGTTGACCCTGACTGTTCCCCCGAAATCATGGGCATGATTGGTTCATCAATCGCCGTTGCAGTGTCTGACATTCCGTGGGGCGGACCCATTGGCGGAATTTTCGTAGGGTTAGTTGACGGTAAAATCGTGCTGATGCCTAACGCGGAAGAACGCGCAAAGTCCGATTTACAGCTAACGGTTGCGTCCTCGGCTAATAAAGTTGTCATGATTGAAGCGGGTGCAAACCAAGTATCCGACAGCGTAATGATTGAGGCAATCAACGCGGCTCACGCCGAAATCACAGGCGCGCTTATTCCTTTTATCAATAACATAGTCTCCGAAATCGGCAAACCCAAGTTCGAGTATGAAACGATGGATGTTGACAAGGAAATGTTCACCAAAATTTCCGATATGGCGATTGAAAAAGTCCGCTATGCGTTGGATACTAACGATAAGAATGTTCGCGAAAGCCGCTTGCAACCTGTTGTTGACGAGATTCATGCCGTGTTCGACGAAGTTTACCCCGAGCATATAGCTATGATTGACGAGTGTATTTACAAACTGCAAAAATATGTCGTTCGCCGTTGGTTGATTGACGATAAAAAGCGCGTTGACGGGCGTAAATTGGACGAGATTCGTCCGCTTGCCTCCGAAGTCGGCGTGTTACCGCGCGTCCATGGTACAGGGTTGTTTACACGCGGTCAAACCCAAGTCATGACTGTGTGTACGCTCGGACCTGTAAGCGATTCACAGCGTATTGACGGACTGGACGACGAAACCAGCAAACGCTATATGCACCACTATAACTTCCCGCCTTATTCGGTGGGTGAGGCGCGTAGCCCGCGCAGCCCCGGCAGACGTGAAATCGGGCACGGTGCATTGGCTGAACGCGCACTCGAGCCGGTTATTCCGAGCGTTGATGAGTTCCCTTACGCGATTCGCTTGGTGTCGGAGATTCTAAGCTCCAACGGTTCCACTTCGCAGGGCGCGATTTGCGGCTCAACTCTCGCGCTTATGGACGCGGGCGTTCCGATTAAAGAACCTGTAGCGGGCATTTCCTGCGGTTTGATTACCGAAGGCGACGACTGGATGACGTTTATTGACATTCAAGGCGTGGAGGACTTCTTTGGCGATATGGACTTCAAAGTCGGCGGAACACGCGAGGGGATTACTGCCATTCAAATGGACTTGAAAATTGACGGACTTACGCCCGAAATCATCAAAGAAGCAATCGAAACGACTCATGCGGCGCGCATTAAAATCCTTGATGAATGTATGCTCAAAGCGATTGACAAACCCCGCGCGCAGGTCAACGAGTACGCGCCGAAAATGCTGGGTACTAAAGTTCCGGTGGATAAAATCCGCGACATTATCGGAACAGGCGGCAAGATTATTCAGAAAATGGCGGCTGATTTTGAAGTCAAGATTGACGTTGACGACGAGGGCAATGTGTTCGTATGCGGTATGAGCTTGGAGAAAACACAAGGCTGTATCGATTATATCAACACGATTGTGCGCGAACCCGAAATCGGCGAAATTTACAAGGGCAAGGTTGTTCGCGTGGCGGACTTCGGTGCGTTTGTGGAGTTTGCGCCCGGTAAAGACGGTCTTGTGCATATTTCCGAATTGGAGAACAGACGCGTCGAAAAAGTCACCGACGTGTGTAAAGAGGGCGACGAAATGCTTGTCAAGATTGTGAAAATCGACAAAGCGGCAGGTAAAATCGGCTTATCGCGTAAGGAAGCGTTGGCGGATATTGAGCGCAAAACGAAAGGGTAACAAATGAGACTTAAACGCAGTTTATATTCCGCGATTGTTGCGGTTGCCCTGTTGCTGACGTTGGCAGGGTGTGATACGCCGCCCGTTGACGATACTGGAGGAGTGACTACGGACAGCGCGACTACACTCGCGCAGAACACCGACGACACTACTGCGACGATTGATACGGACACTGACGAAACAGACATGACTTTGCCGCCGTATGACGGCACTATGAAAGATATTTCATCGGCTGAGTTGGTGCGCGACATAACCATAGGGTGGAATCTCGGCAATACGTTGGACGCCTATCACTCGGCTAACCCGAGCGAGACTATGCACTGGATTGACTATAACAACATGAAAGCTGTTGAGACGGCGTGGATTGGCGGAATAGACTTCGTGACTACGCCCGCGTTGTTCAAGCGAGTCAAGGACGCAGGGTTTAATGCGGTGCGAATCCCGGTGACATGGTACGAAATGGCGTCGGGCGCGCCTGACTACACCATTCGCGAAGACTGGATGAATCATGTACAGAGCATTGTTGACATGGCGGTTAACGGGGGAATGTACGTCATTTTGAACACGCATCATGACGAGTTTGTCATGCGGTTTGATGACCCCGACGGCGGTGAGAAAGCCGTGACCGCGTTGTGGAAACAAATTGCGGAGCGGTTCCGTGATTATGACGAAAAGCTGATTTTCGAGGGGTTGAACGAACCGCGCGCACGTACAAACGGTTGGAATCAAGAGGGACAGTGGGACTGGAGCGGGAATCTTGCGTTATTCAAAATTCTGAACGGCTGGAATCAAGCGTTTGTTGACGCAGTGCGCGTTACAGGAGGCAATAATCAGAAACGCCACCTCATGTTGGCTACGTATGCGGCTCAGGGGCGTGATGACCAATTGAATAATTTTGCACTCCCCAAAGACCCGGTTACAAGCAACGGAAACAGCAAGTTTATTTTATCCGTTCACACCTATTCTCCGTTTAACTGGGCGCACAACGGCAGCGGTTCGTACAACGGCGACGGCGATATTCGCTATGACATTGAGCGTGTGGCAGAGCGTGCGGGCGCGATGGGTGTTCCGGTGATTTTCGGGGAGTGGGGTACGGTTCAGCGCACCAACCACGACGACCGTGTTCGTCACGCAAGCGATTACCTGCGAATCGCTACCGAACAGCGCAATACGGGCAGTAAAGTCGTTATGGCGTGTTTTTGGTGGGATAACAATGGCGATTTCGCGCTTGTGAGCCGTCGTAACGATATTGACAGTAAACACAAAGAAATAATCGACGCAATGCTTCAAGGGCGCAACTCAGGTTAGAGACTGTTTTGAGATTAACCGACTATACGCAACCCCCTACTGCATATAGCGGATTGACTTATTGGATACTATATAATTGTGAATATATTTTTTGTCAGACAAGACAATTTTGACGCGAATATCCGTTGATATTTAAGGAAAAATTAACGCAGTATGACGAAAAATATATTACAAAGATGTGGTATTCAATAAGTCAATCCGATATATAATAGCAGAGGGGGCTTGTTTATGTACATAAAAAGAATCGTTGTTGTTAGCCTATGCGCGGGATTAGCCGTTGTATTGGTAGCGGACACGGCAGGTGTGTTCGCGGCAGTTTCGCAGACAGTCACGCTTTGCCTGAACACGATTATACCATCGTTGTTCGCATTTTTGGCGTTATCGACGTTCGTTATATCGTCGGGGTTAGTGCGCGGTGAGGCGGCAATCGTCCTGTTATCGCTTGTGGGGGGGTACCCCGTCGGAGCGAAGCTGTTGGCTGACCGCGTAGACACCGACTCCGCATACGCCAAACGCGCCGAACGAATGCTGATGTATTGCTACTGCGGAAGTCCTGCGTTTTTGCTCACGCTTGTGGGGAAATTAGGCTTGTATGTGTGGCTGTCCAATGTAGCCGCTTGCTTGATTTTCGCCGTATTCACGCGACTGTTCGGCAAACATGAGCGCGTGCGCGAGCCTGTGAAAGCCGTCCGCGTGAGCGGTGACGTACTTATATCCTCCGTCACAGGGGCAGGAATCGCGCTGTGCCGAATTTGTTTGATGATGTTGGCGTTCGCGGTAGTGTTACGAGTCCTCGAATTTGTCGGGCTTATGCTGATTCTCCCCGACTACGCTTACGCTGTCGCGGAAATAACCCACGTCATACACCTAAACGCGCACCCCGCAGTGCTTGCCGCACTGACTTCTTTAGGCGGATTGTGTGTTATGTTACAGACGTCGGCGATTGTCGGCGGGCGGTTCAAGCGTGGGTTGTTTTTACTTGCGCGGCTTCCCATTGCGGCGTTGAGCGCGGGGATTGCCCACCTGCTGACACATTCGCTGGCTGTGCAAACGCTCACGACAAATCGTGCAGTAAGCATTTCAGCAGGCAACAACACAGCCGCGTCGCTGTGTCTGTTAGTCATGACGATACTACTGATTGCAGAGCGGCGGCGTTCATTTGAGTAGGCTACCCATGAATCTGCGCCGCTTAGGCGCGCTGTTCGCGCTTAATTGAGGGAAGTCACAACTGACTAAGATAGTGTCCCCGCCGATGACCTCCACGTCGTTCCACGGAATCACGAAATCGTCGTCTCTGCCGAATAATCCGAAGAATCTCGATTGCCCGAACACGATTAAGTCACAAATTTTCGCCGTGCGCGTTTCAAATACAACGTCGTCAACAAATCCGATTTTGCTCCCCGTCTTAACGTGGATAATTTCTTTATTACGTAAATCTTCAAAACAACAAGTCATAGTTTTGCTCCTATTATCATTACTTTAATACAGCATATGACAAGCAG
Source organism: Oscillospiraceae bacterium (assembly GCA_009778605.1). Classification (GTDB taxonomy): domain Bacteria; phylum Bacillota; class Clostridia; order Oscillospirales; family Ruminococcaceae; genus Ruminiclostridium_E. Next base: position 364 of record WRJN01000041.1, on the reverse strand, counting down.
GCTTGTACCTATTACCTTTTGTTTTTCAAATATCCCAAATAATCCTCAAGAATAAGCGCGGCGGCTACTGCGTCCACGTTTTCGGCGCGTTTTTCACGACGTTTATGCTTATTTTACCGTTAGTGCCAATGCTTGTGTGCGGGGTAACGGGGGAGGAAGCGTTACAGTCAGACTGGTAGCTGTCGCAGGTTTGTACTCCCGTGGTTAAGTCGTAATGTTTTATATTTCCGCAGACATAAACGGGAATATAGCAGTTGGCGTGAGTAGAGCACGCAATGACTGCGCCGGTGCGGTAAAGCTCGTCTTTATAATATCCGCAGTTATCCTGAAGCTCAAGGAACTGAGCTATCATACCGTTGTTTAT
>WRJN01000040.1 GCA_009778605.1 Oscillospiraceae bacterium | reverse complement strand
CAATTTTTCGTCAGACAAGGCGAAAAACGCAGAAATGCTTTGTGCATTTCGAGTATTTTCAACGCAGTATGGCGGAAAATTGACCGCAAAGACACCGCATTTTAATTTCGCAAGAGGTCTATTGTTTAGTTGGTTATTTGTACTTTAATTGTCAATTCATCTAAAGAATTTTCGCGCGATTCCCACTCCCCAGCGAATGGGCGGCGGCTCGAGTTTGCGCCCTACGCGTTTCAGTTCGCGGCGAATGGGCAGATTCTGTGGGCAGGCTTTCTCGCACTTGCCGCATTCGGTACAGATTCGCGGACTGAACGAAGGTGTGGACAGCGCGCCGGTAGTAGTAAGGTAGGACGACATTCCCGTGACTAACCCGTGAGAGTGCCGCGTATTATACGCCGAAAAACACCCCGGAATGTTGATACCTTTCGGGCAGGGCACACAGTATCCGCAGCCCGTGCAGTTGATTTTGTAAGTTTTACGAAAGTCCGCAACTACTTCGTCATATACCGCCAACCTCTCGTCACTTAGCGGGCGAAACTTATCCGCGCTGTCGATATTAGCGTCCATGATTGCCGTGCTGTTCATTCCACTCAACACCACCGTGACTTGTGGGCGATTCCACAGCCACCACAACCCGTGGTCGGCAGACGTGAGGTCAGGCGCGGCTTTGCGGAAACGCTCCACTGCCGATTTAGGCAGACCCATCGCGAGCCGCCCGCCGAGGAGTGGCTCCATAATCATTACCGCCATACCTTTTTCGGCGGCGGCGTGCAATCCGCGCGTCCCCGCTTGATAGTGTTCGTCGTAGTAGTTGTGCTGAATCAGCGTGAAATCCCAGTCATAGTCGGCGATTATTTTAGTGAATTCGTCACACGTTCCGTGGAACGAAAAGCCCGCCTGTTTAATCGCCCCCGATGATTTTTTGCCCGCTAACCATGCCTCGATTCCTAAACTTTTCAGCCATTCCCACTGGGCGAAACTCGTCATGTTGTGCATGAAATAATAATCGATATAATCGGTTTGAAGACGACGTAGTTGAGTGTCAAAAAAACGGTCAAAATCTGCCGACGTTTTGCAGTTGCTCAGTGGAAGTTTTGTCGAAATATACACGTCTTTGCGTTTGTCGTGGTTCGACAGAATACTGCCTAACGTAACTTCGGAGTTAGGGTAGATGTAGGCGGTGTCAAAAAAGTTTACGCCGCGTTCGATGGCGCGCAGAATCATGCGTTCCGTCTCGGATTTGTCGCGCGGAAAACGCATACAGCCTAATCCTAACGCCGAAAGTTTATTGCCGTATTTATCCTCACGATATATCATAACGTACCCCCATCTGTACTATCTGAAAAACAGTATACCATAAAAATCTTGACAAGTCAATCTTTTTATGGTATACTGTTTTTTGGGTGTGCCGAAACAAAGCAAATAGCCGCCCAACTGCCCAAAGTTTGCGGCTATTTTACAATTTTCATAAAATATTACAAAAGGAAAAGTCGAACAATGCACAACAACATCAATCCGCAACCCAAGAAGCCTAACGCGAATACGCCGAATGCGTTCAAGAAAATCGCCGAGAATCGCGCCGCGCGCCACGAGTATTTCATACTCGAAAGCTATGAGGCGGGCGTGGAGCTGTTCGGCACGGAAGTCAAGTCCGTTCGCGGCGGCGGCGTGAACCTCAAGGACTCGTGGATTGCCGTCGAAAACGGCGAGATGTACGCGCGGCACGTCCACATATCGCCCTACGAGAAAGGCAACATCTTCAACCGTGACCCCATGCGCGATAAGCGTCTGCTCATGCACAAACGCGAAATCCGCAAACTTCACGATAAAGTCAAGCGCGAGTCGCTGACTCTCATTCCGCTGTCCATATATTTCAAAGGCAGCCACATCAAGATTCAAGTAGGACTGTGCAAGGGTAAGAAACTGCACGACAAGCGCGACAGTATCGCGAAACGCGAAGTCGAACGTAAGTTAGACCGCGTAATGAAAAGTCAGCATAGGTAGTAGTAGGTAGAAATAATTTATATAAGGAGTATTTGTATTTATGCAAGCGAATGTAATACTATCAAAATGTTTGTTCAATGGCAAAAGCTACGGAATCCGCGTGGAGAAACGCGGCGATGACTGGGCGAGTACGTGGGCGTTCCCCATTAACGAAAACAGTGCCGCCCGTGAGGGGTTCGATAAGACCACCATTGAGGGAACGCTCCAACCCGATGAACGGTTTCCCGGCTGTCCCCATTGCGGCGTAGGCGGTTTGATGCAGTGCGGGTGCGGCAAGATGATGTGTCACGACGAAACACGCGACGTGGGCAACATTATCTGCCCGTGGTGTAAAGACACAATCGGCAAGATTACCACGGTTGATACTGTAGAAGTAATTTCAGGTGAGATGTAAGTGAATCTTTGAGAACGCGCGTCTTTCTTTTGTGGAAATGGCTTGGTTGTTCATATACGTCGTCATCGTGGTAACCATTACGGTTCGCTCCCCCGAACACTTACCGCACGTTTCTAAAACGATAGTGCGCGTAATGACAACGCGGCAGGTACAGACATATGGTGATAACGTGTTGCAGATTTCGCACAAATCCCCCTCAATCGTCCACTTTGCAAAGGGCGCGTCGGGGCTGCCTAACTCAATGCGGGTACCGCTTTTCAGGACGTCGCCTCTTAACACCAACGCCGCCGCTAAGTTAGCTTTGTTGGTGAACACATACGTTCCGTCCGATTGGCGGTCTAACTTCCACCACTGTGAATCCTGCGCCGAATCGCGCGGTTCTAACACGATTTCAGTTCCCAAAGCGGTATTGCCGCCCTTAGGCATTAACACCAAGTCACTCCGTTGGGGGTTGCCGGTGTAGTCAGGGCGGTTTTTTCGCGCAATGCGAAAAAACTTACTGTCGAGGTCGGGTTGTAAGTACCATTGCATGAGGTCGGTGTCGTAATCCCACCACAGCTCGACGTTAGGGGTGGTGTAGGCGGGCGCGTTAAACGGAATGTACGTCTGTAACCCCATGCCTGCATCATTCGTCGCTGACGGAGATTTAAGCTTGACGGATTTGCCGTACTTGCCCGATGGTTCAGGCGGTGCGAGCGGGTAGAACGCCTGCATTTTGTCGGGCACGTCGCGCGCCCATGCCTCCGACAGAACTCGCGTTTCAGGGAGAACGCGCGTAAGGAAATTATACGTCTGCGGGCAATACTGCCGCAGTTCGTCACGTTTGTTTACGCGCCCGCGCCCATTGTTCGCCCATTCCGATTCCTGCATAGCATCAAACCAGATTGCCGTCGCAGTAGCGATAAACTCGTGCGCGCTGGCGGACATATACGTCGGCTTGCCCTTGTCCTCCCCCTGCCAGCGCAGTCTGCCGTCGGGGTCGTCGGGATTCTCGGGGAGCGTGGTGACTGCGCGGTGAATGGCGTTCAGCTCCGCGCTCATGTTGGTCAATGAACCGTGGTTGGAAACGCTTGCGTGGTTCATAGCGTCCATGAGGGCGTGCCCCATCTCGTGCGCCGATACCGCTTCGTGAGTGTACAACGATTTATACACGGCAGGGTAGGCGTGATTACCGTGGGCGGTTCGTTCCGTTTCGGTGAGGGCGTGCCACCGCGTTACTCCCGCCGCCGACGTAGAGGAGTTTGCGCCGCCGTAGCCTTCCGTGCGGTTCCAGTTGTCGCTCAAGAAATACGCGCGGTGTTCGGGTATGTTGTAGGGGTGTTCACCCGGTCCGAAAATCAGAAACTGGCTTGTTTCGCGCAACCGTGCCAATAACGGCTCGGGGGCGACAGAAGTAACCACGTCAATCTGCTCTGCGGCGAGTTTCAGCGTATCACGGTGAACGGACGCACTGCCGCGCACAGGTACGCCCGATTGTGACAGGACAGTTTCAGTATAATAAGGCTTGTAGCTCACGCGATGCCACACGCTCGTGTCCGCGCTTGCGCCCGGCTCGCCGATATAATCAGGGAATATCCCCCCCATAGGCGTTGACAGGAGGTGCAATGTCGAGGCGCGTACGTCAGTGCTTGCAATGCGTACTTCGAGTGTGCTGTCCCCCTGCGCGACTGCTTCAAGTTGCGCGTCAGACAATGCGCGATACAACCGTAAAGTGGTTTTATTCTGCGTAACCGAAACGCCCTGCAAAATAATGCTCCTGATGTTCCAGTACCACGGGCCCGACGTGTTGTTACCGAATGAGGGAGGGACGACTTGCGTGAGCGCGGTTCCGTCTAAGCGAATCTCGAAATTTTGTGCGTGTTGGGCGTTGGGGTTTTCCTTAGACGCACCCGCGCCGTTTATGTAGTCTGTTCCTGCCCAGTCAATCTCAATCAATCGGTTGGTGATAAGGTTTATTGCCGCGATTGTGGGCGGAATCGTTGACGCGCCCGACTTAGGCGCGTACAGTAGTACAAAACCGAATAACAGCGGTAGTGTGATAATTAACGAAACAATTCTTGCTTTCATAGTACCCTCTACTCAAAGTATTTCCATGCTCCCCGAACCGGGGCAAATCACACCGAATTTAGATGCGACGCGCCGTTGCGTGACCGAGTGACTTGTTCCGTCAACATGAATCGTCATGGTGGTAACGTACCACGTTTTCCAGACGGCGCAAGTCTCGCAAATAGCCGTTTCAGTCCGCCGCGTGACGGATATGACGCACAGGCAGATGACCTCGGGGTTGTCACAACGCACACACCGAATACACACACAGTCAGTGAGTAAATCTTTGCAGACGTCGCAACGCGGGCAGGCACAGTTCCCCGTCAAGTTGCCGCAACCCGCGCACGTTTGCTCGTCAGTGAGCGGAGATTTCCCCTCAATCAGCCAACGCGCTGTAGAAGCGGACGTTTCGCCCAAAACAAGGCGCGCACCTTGAATCAGCGTGTTGTCGTGCAGGGCTAATGCAGTGTCGGGGTTGGATTTATTGATAATCGCGAATCGCCCACCCGACACCTGAATGAATTGCCACCACTGTGATTCATTGGTGTCATTACGGCGCGCCAACACCACACTCGCGCCGTTCACGGCGGCAGTGGGCGTCAACACCAAGTCGTCACGCTGATTGTTTTCGGTGTAGTCGTCACGGTTTTTACGCTGAATCCTGAAGAAACGCTCGTCGGCATCAGGCTCGAGGTACCAGCGCATGAGGTCAGTATCATAGTCCCACCACAGCTCGACGTTCGGGATTGTATTAGCGGGTGCATTATAGGGAATATAGCTTTGCAAACCCATACCTGCGTCGTTAGTCGCAAGCGGCGATTTGAGCTTGACCGACGCACCGAATCGCTCGGACGGTTCGGGGGGAGGCGGCGCGAAAAACGGGCTGCGCGAGTCGGGGACATCCCTGCCCCACGTCGCCGACAGCGTTGACGCTTCGGGCATAAACCGCGTCAAAAAGTTATATGTGAGCGAGTCATAACGACGCAGTTCGTCACGAGTGTTGACAGGACCGTTGCCGTTCGTTTGCCACGCGCTCTCCGATTTGGCATTAAACCAAATCGTTGATGCACCTGCCATAAACCCGTGTGAATCGCCCGACATACGCGTAAACGTCCCGCTTTCTGCCCCCTGCCACTTCAGCCGCCCTACGGGATTGGCGGGGTTCTCAAGTTTCGCAGTCACCGACGCGCGGATTGCGTCCAGCTCACGGCGCATATTGGACATTGCACCATCATTCCACAGCGAAACATGGTCGATGGCGTTCATGATTGCGTGACCGAACTCGTACGCTAACATAGACTCGTTGGGATTAGGCGTGACGTAACGCACGGGGTAGAGTTGCTCATAACTGTACAGAACATGATTACGCGAAACATTCGCCGCCGATGTGGAGGACACGTTTCCGCCGTAGCCCTCGTATTGATTCCAGTCATCACGTAAAAAAATGCTGCGGTGTTCGGGAATGTTGAAAGGGTGTTCACCCGGGCCGTAAATAGAGAACGAGTAAGATGCAGTCAGGCGGTCAATCAACGCTTCGGGCGCGGCTGAAAGAATCGCGTCCGCTTGTGCGGCGGCGTCCTGAACCGTTGCGTGAAACACCTCCGCGCTTCCGCGAATCGACACGCCGTTGAGCGACATCACCGCTTCGGTGTAGTAGGGTTCGTAGGTTACTCTGTGCCACATCAGCGTATTGGCGCGTGAACCGGGCGCGCCAATCGCCTCGGGGGGAATCGCCCCCGACATGGGCGTAGCGTCTTTGACCGCTAACTCGGGTACTTTGAGGTTCAGGCGGCTTGAGCGTACGTCGTCGCTTGCAATACGCACTTCCAACACGCTCTCCCCGTCGCGAATCGCCGCGATTTGCGCGTTAGTGAGTGCGTTCTGTAGCTGTAGCGTAGTCTTGTTTTGATTGATGCGTACACCGTGTAACGACAGATTGACGATGTTCCAGTAAAACGGGCCCGACGTGTTGCCGTTCGCCATGCTCGCGGGCAGGGCGCGTTGGGGCAAAACAGAGCCGTTCAGGCGGATTTCAAAGCTGTCGCGATTGTCGGCGAATATGTTTTCTTTAGACGCACCTGCGTTGTTTATGTAATCGGTTGTCGCCCAGTTGATTTCTATGAAACGATTGGTAATCAGGCGGATTGACTCGACAAACGGAGCTACGTTGGAGGCGTGTGTGGGCGGCGCGCCGTCCGCGAGAATGCTTACCGTCAGCGCGTACGTAACGATTAGTGCGATAAGTTTGCACATCCGCTTTGTCATGCCTACAACCCCTTCTATTTTATATAAGAAAATTTCAACGCAGTATAACACAAAATTTGCAAATAGAAAATGTAATTGTCAAGTGGAATTACTATAGTATTTCAATAACAAACAAAGTCCCCGATTGTACCGAAACATGAATTTGCTCCCCCAAGATTGGCTCATTACTCAAGCCGCGTGTGGACGTGTTGAACAGCGTTTCATTGTCTAATGTGTACTTCAGCCCACGCAGGCTCGCGCCATCGGCGCGTTCACCCGCAGGAAAGATTGACACGAATGCACACGACTCCGACGGTGTGAATGTGAGAGTACCGTCGGTGACTGCGTGAACGATTTCATGGTTGCCGATTAAGCGGCAGTGCCGCGCAGTGCGGGATACGTTTGCTAACAGGGCGAAATTAGCCACGGTATGGTCTAACCTGCCTCCGAGACCGCCGCATATGTCGATTACGTCCGCACCGCGCCGCATTGCCTCCGCGACGGCTAACTCCATGTCCGATTCATTCTTGTTTTGCGAAAACGTGAACAATTCGGTTTGTTCAGAAAAATCCGACACATGAACAGAATCAAAATCGCCCACGACTGCGTGCGGAGTGACACCGATTGCGCGCAGTGCGTCATAGCCGCCGTCCGCCGCTATGATGAGGTCGTACGCGACTGTCGGCAGACTCACAAAATCCCCTGCGCCGACGATTACCGCAGTCATGATTGGTCGCCGTTTTCCGCCGCGCGATTGGCGGCGTCTAACTTAGCCAACAGCGCGCTGAGCGATGATATGAACGATGGGTGGTGTTCTTTAATGTAGTTGCGGTCTTCGTGGTGTACGGCGTCCTCAAGCTGTGCCGCCGCCTCAGACAGTTCCGTCTCGCCGATTACGGCGGTGTCCATCTTAATCGCGAACAAGTAGGACGCGTAGAGGCTTAAATCGTCTTCGCTTAACGCCGCCCCCATTGCCGCCATGTATTTCAGCGCGTTCACGCATAGTGCCGCTTTTTTTGCTTTCAGGAGTTCCTCACGAGTGAGTTTCAGTTCCTGCTCTAACTCTTTGTCTTTCTTTTCGAGGTTTTCCGCCGCCGCCGCAACGACTTCGAGCTCTTTGTCTTTTTGCTCAAGCGTTTCGGCAATCTGTATGCTTTGGTTTATGACGTTGTGTGTGGCTGTCATATCGCGAAATACGCACAGAATCCCCAATGTCCCGCCTTTGCGGTGAATGAGCGGTGCGCGAATAGTCTCAAAATATCGCTTACTGCCATCAGGAAAAGTCAAGTGTTCTTTTACGGTGAGTTTCACGCCCTCGGAGATGGATTTACGGTCAGCCGCTGCGATTTCGGCGTGGAATCGGTGGGCAATGTCTAACATTTCGGACAGGTTGCGCCCCACGAGTTGCGCTTGCTTGACCCCTGCGAACTCCTCAAACGCTTCATTGCAGTGTATGAACCTGTCGGAGTTGTCTTTACACACCACCATATCGGGCAGGACGTCATACATCGCCGACAGCTCCGCCTCGCGGTCCTGCGCGCGCTTATGCGCTTTGCGCTTGCTTGCCGATTGTGCGAGAGTCACTACTAATAATATTATCAAAAGCGTCACCGCCGCGCACGCGATTATCATGTACAGACCGCCGTTTTCGCCGCTTAGGTACCCGGCGACCGATTGGGCGAGCGTTTTATAAAATTCCATGATTGAGTTGAGAAATTCCATATTTCAAGTCGTACCTTTCTTTGGGAACAATATTACGTTACTTCATTGTACCATACCTCGCCAACTTTGTCAAGCGTTATTTTTGTCCATTGAAACGTAACCGTCAAATCAATCCCTCCACGGCAACAACTCATCAACACTGGCTCCATTCGGAGCCCGTCGGAAAACATCTGCCAAATACTCAAACGGATTCAAACCATTCTCTTTAGCAGTTTCAACAAGACTATAAAACACGGCATTAACATCGGCACCAGTCACCGAATTACTGAACAACCAATTTTTTCGCCCAATCACAAAAGGCTTGATACTGCGTTCGGCACGATTGTTCGACAATTCCGTCCGACCGTCTAAAAGAACATTTTTAAGCCACTTTTGTTGGTCGAGCGCATAACTAACCGCTTGCCCAATCGGAGATTTAGGCAGCACCCGCGAATTTTCGCACCATGCGAAAAACTCCTCCATAAGCGGTTTGAGTTTTTTGTCCCGAGCCTCGTGGCGTTCATCGGCGGTCATCTCTGCAAACTTCCGTTCCAAAGCGAACAAGCAATCACAAAAATGTTTGCCTTGAAACGCAGCAGTCCCGATTCTCTCAGGTTCCGGAATGATTTTAAGAGCGTCGTTAAATTTTCGCCGGACATGAGCCCAACACCCGGCAACCGTGATGTCGTCAGGCAAATTATGATATGCGTCGTAACCGTCTGTGTGCAGAAATCCCTTGAAATTCTTCAAAAATTTCTTCGGATTTTCGGCTTTACGGTTCGGCTGATACTCGTAAATGACGATGTGATTTTTCGCGTCGCTGCCCGTCCGATACAACCAAACGTACGATTTGCTTTGAGCCTTTTTGCCCGGCTCATTCAAAACCTGCAATGTTGTTTCATCGGCGTGGAGATTTGAGTGCGTGAGCAACAAATCGCACATTCGGACATAAATCGGAACAAGCCAATCCAAAGCAGATTTAATCAGCCAATTGGACATAGTTTGCCGCGAAAGCAAAATTCCGTTTCGTTCCCATTCCTGCTCCTGCCGGTACAACGGAATGCCCATCACAAACTTTTGTGACGCGATGTGTGCGATGGATTCAGGCGACGCAAAACCGCCTTTGATTACGGGTTTGGGAATGTCGGCTTTCGCAATCGGAACAGAGTCAACAGCATTCTTTTCACAATTGCGGCAGGAATAAACGTGCTGAACGTGCCGACGAATAATCGCTTTCGCGGGAATCAAAACCAACTCTTCACGGACAGTTTCTTTGCCCATTTTGTGCAAATTCCCGTCGCATTTCGGGCAGACTTGCTCGTCCGCAGGAATCTCATGTTCGATGATTTCGACAGGCAAATCGGGCGGTAATCGGTCTTTGGAATGTTTGGATTTTTTGCGTCGATACGCCTTGATTTCTTCGATTTCCGGAGTCGATATTTCGGGTTCGCGGTTTTCGATAAGGCTCAATTGGTTGTAATCGCTTTTTTCGGAACTCGCACAGAATTGTTTATGTTTGGACAACTTCAATTGCTCTATTAACCAAGAAATTTGAGCTTTTAACTCAGCATTTTCGGCTAATAGATTTTCATATTCTGTTTTTGAAATTGTCGTATTTATCATGCTCTAATTATACCACAAAAACCGCATAAAGTCAAGCATTTTCGACAATTATTATGAAATTATTTTGCTAAATTACAGCACGTTCAAATACTTCTTTACGGCGAATTTTCAACTCGACCTTCGAGCCGCCTAAAAGGTATTGCAATTCTTCACCCGAGAAGTTCATAATCGAATCATCGCCGACTGCCGGCCATTTGAACCGACCTTTTTCGAGTCGCTTAAAATATATCCAAAAACCGTCGCCGTCCCATTCAAGAATTTTCATTCGGTCGCGGTTGCGATTGCAAAATGCAAACAACTCACCGCCGAACGGGTCGAGTTTGAAATTGCCCTCAACGATTGCCGTTAAGCCGTTTATCGACTTTCTCATGTCGGTGTGACCGCAGGCAAGGTACACTTTCTTTCCGCGTAACTCAATCATACATTTTTGAGTGTACGGCAGACTTTGACGAGAAGTTCTGCATCGGTGTCAGGCGTGACGGTTAGGCGGTAACTGTTGATTTCGACGGTGATTTGTTTTGACTCCGATTGCGGACTTTGAACGCACAATGCCCAGCCTTGCGGCGCAGGTGATTCGGTTTGCATTGATAATTCAGTGCAAACTGCTTCACGAAGTTTCCGCTGCCAATAGAAGTATGTGTTTTTGCTGACTTCAAGACGTTTGCAGAATTCTGGGACGGTTTCGCCGCTTGATTTGCGCTCTTTTAGCATCTCAGCCCACTTTGCCAATCGGTACTCGGTTGCGATTTTTCTTGTATCCATACAACTTCTCCATTCCGGTTGAATAAGTAATCATTACTTTTTCAACCATTGTTGGATTCATTGTACCATATTGCAGAATGTTTGTGTAGGTACGGTTATGATTGACGGTTACTTTGATACACACAGTATCATATATTAAAGAAGATGATAGGAGTAAGAAAGTTATGGAAACGAAAACAGTATGTGCCGTAATCGGCACGACACTCAAAGAAACAGAGGGGATTCAGTACACGACAGATGCGGTAAGTGCGAAAGTGAATGAGCTTGTCAAAAACGGCACAGTCGATTTCCTGTGCCACGCAGGGTACGGATTCCCGTTACAAGCAGCAGAGGCGGTCATCGCGTTGCGTGACGCTCGAAAACAACAGGGGTTGGACACGCCGCAACTGTGCATTATTGCCCCGCATGAGAGTCAGTCATCTGATTGGAGCGACGAGGCTCGTGAGCGATACTACTCGGTGCATGAACATACAGACGGTGTGTCGTTCTTTCAGAATCGGTACAGCGACGACTGCTACGAGAAATGCGAACAGTACATGATTGACAACAGCGATTGCGTCTTGTGTGACGATGAAACATCTACGGCGGCGCAATACGCGAAGTCACAGGGTAAAACAGTAGTCGTCTGCGAGGTGTTGTCAGTGGCTTAGGAACGCTCGGGGGAGGCGTAGGTATTCGGCGATGTGTACAAGTTTTGAGGGTTGTTTACGTCGAAACTTTGTGCATATCGCCGAATTTTAGTTGACCCTGTAAAGTAAAATCGGTGTTTTACTATAATACTTAATAAGAGGACAAAAAATTTGAACAGACTTAAATGGTAAAATATGGGGGAATCTAAAATGAACCGAGTGATGAATATTATTGATACATTAAAGTATAGGGCGAGGCGAGTTTTCAAGAGTAAAACGGCAGTAACCGCCGTAGCTTTGTCATTCGCATTTATAGGAGTCGTTTTCGCCTCGGTCATTGTTCCTCTGATGAGCGAAATGCCAAGTGATAATCCGTGGGATTACGCTATGGTTACTTTCGGTGACGGTGAGTCGCTTATATGTTCCTCATACACAATGTCTGTTTATGGCGATATTCGCTCTAACGGAGGTATTCAATTATCCGGTAGAGGTATGTACGTTTCCGGGATGGCTGTTGCAAGGGGTAATATTACAAGTACGACAGCACTTGGCGATAAACGTGAAAATTCAGGGCAAATCGTGCACAACGATGTTTTTAATAACATACATACCCTCGCAGGCGGTAAGACAACGCACAGCAATAAAGTGATTTATTCTATGCAGAATGACCCTAACATAGATAGTATAAGAAATAATATCAGCATTCCTTTCCTGCGTACAGCCGGCAGTTCTGATACAGGGTTTGCTGTTAATCCTGACACAAGAGCAGTCACTGTGACTAACAGAGGCGGAACTTCGCAGGGGATTCAAGTGATTGCCGCTGATATTAACGCAGTTGTTAAGTCGAATCATTCGTACAGAATTGAGTTTAGCGGGAATTTTCCTAACAACCCCACTGCTACAGCGAGAATCCGTGTTGAAAATCCAACAGGTGCGACGTTGGCTACTGCTGATGCTGTAAACGGACGTTTTACCTTATCCGCAGTCTTGACTGCCGAGCAAATTTTATCTGATGCACAGGCAGGTATACGTTACAGCCTCGGG
>WRJN01000039.1 GCA_009778605.1 Oscillospiraceae bacterium | reverse complement strand
CAGGAATACTTCCCACCGGTCATATTCATACGATGTATTCACGGATTCCTCGTATACGCTTACATCCTCCGCCTCCTGCGTTTCCTCCGCCGCAACCATCGGCACTGCTCCAACCATGATTGCCCCCGCAATCAAAATCGCTAAAAGTTTGCGTTTCATAATAGCCCTCCTTTACAATTCAAGGCGGAGCATAACCCCGCCTTAAACACACATCTTATTCTTCGAGCGAAGCAAGGTATTATTGCGCTTTCAATTCACGTTCTGCAATACGTTCTTCTGCACTTGGAGTATTAGGATAACGCTCACTGTCGTCAAATACAGTTGGCAACATCACAATATACCGTATAACCTGCAACGCATCAGCCACACCAGGTTCGCCTTCGCTGACGATACACGCCGCCGCAAGAGCATAATCGCTCTCGTCAAGAACGCTCGGCAGACCTACACCGTAGCGCAGAATAGCAATCGCGTCGGCAAAGGTTGGTATATCTTCCCCGATGAGGATTCCATACGAATCTCTAACATCAATGGCTCCGTCAAGGCCTCCGTCCCAAGCCACAGCGTCGATTGAGTGTTGAACATCGCAACAATATTCCCAACCTAAACCGTCGGCGGTATTAACAGTTTCGTAACAATTCACAGGAGATTTTTCAAGCGGATTACGTGTTACATTTAAGCCCTCCAGTTTTATGTCAAACAAAACGGAAACATCTGTGAGTTGGTTGTTGGATAAATCCAAAGTACCACTGTCATCAGTAATGATTCCAAGGTCAACCAACTCTGCGAGTTGCTCGTTAGTCAGACCTTGCCCCCTTATATACATAACTGGGGCGTTTTTGTCGTCAAAAGTTGTCACCACAATTTTCGCGCCGTCGGACAAAGACACCTCCTCTTTGGTAATCGAAAGGTTGTACCCCGACACTGTTGTAATCATGATTGCCCCCGCAATCAGAATTGCTAAAAGTTTGCGTTTCATAATAGCCCTCCTTTACAATTCAAGGCGGAGCATAACCCCGCCTTGAACACACATCTTACTCGTCTTACTCGTCAAACACGCTCGGCATTTTCACGCAGTATCGCATAATTTGCAACGCATCAGCCAAACCAGGTTCGTTCTCGCTGACGATACACGCCGCCGCAAAAGCATAGTCGCTCTCATCAAGAACACTTGGCAGATTCACGCAGTACCGCAGAATCGCGAGTGCATCAGCCATAGTAGGCTCACCATATTTCATAAATGCTTTCGTCAACTGCTGACTGTTCGGTTCGTTGGGATTGCCTTCCCAAATGACGAAATCAATGTGTTTCAATGCCCTTAACGTCTTAAGGTCAAGCTCGGGATTGTCAAAAAGGTGTACGTACCACAATTTGGGTAACTCTGCCAGCGGCGAAACATCAGTGATTTGGCAGTTATCCAAATCCAACACTTTCAAGCTCTTCACTTTGCTCAATGGTGAAAGGTCGCTGATTGAGCCGCCCGAGAGCGAAAGACGTTGTAAGTTAGGCAAACCGCTTAACGGAGAAATGTCATTGACAGGGTTGTCAAACAAAATCAAATCTGTTAAGTTTGTTAGTTTTGCTAACGGTGAAAGGTCGCTGATATTTTGCTTCGAAGCATTTAACCATTCCAATTGCGGCAACTCCGCCAACGGTGAAATATCGGTTAATCTGGGAAGCAAAGGATTTAACAAATACATCTTAATTAAAGCCGTGTTTGAGGGAATCATACCGTTTGCCACCCACTCAGCAAGTAAACTGTCAGTCATATTGTACAAATTGACATTACAAGCTTTTTCGTCGTCATGCACAAAAATATAAATTCCGGGAATTTCTTCGTGCCTGGGAGTCCAAGTAAAAGAAACCCAATCGTCGTATGAAATTTCCGTTTCGTTCAAGTAATAAACCGGTCCGTATTTGAGGCTACTAACGGTTTTGTAGTACAAAACGTCAGCTACGTCAATATTTTGCGCCAAGGCACCTTCGTCCGCCATTGACACTGTCGGAACAGCTGCGGCGATGATTGACATTGCCGCGAGAATCGCTAAAAGTTTTCGTTTCATAATAATCCTCCTTTAATACTGTGTTTTGGGCCAAGGTGTTGAAGTTGTACACTTGTTTAGCTGTTTGCAATCAGGAATATGATTATTCCATGAAGTTCGGTAGTAATTCGTTAGTGCTGTACGTTCTGAACTCGTCATACTCCGCAATGTAACGGTCCCCACAGTGCTTTTTTGCAGGGTAGAAAACGTAAACTTTCTTAACCTATAAGTGTCAGCACCATTTGAAGTCCTCGCTACAACATAAGAATCCAAGCCACGTCTAATAGCGTTTGGAATATCTCCTTTATCTTCTTTATCTCCGCTAATTGTCCCCGAAAAATCAGAAGAACCACCGGGATGGGTATGGATTGTTGCTACTCTTATAGTGCCGTCAGGCGGTGTCGGCAATCCTGTTCCGTGTTGGTATCCACTATGGGACGGTGTCAAATAAAACACATTGGCACTATCAGACATTTTATAAATAACCGCACTATGTTCGTGCATAACAAACAATGAGGTGCGGTAAACATAGTTAGCCCAAGCTAACGCAGCAGCGTCTACTGTGTTGTACGGGCCTTTAGGCGAATTAGCTAATGTTGGATGCGGAGTTGCTGTCCATTGGGCATAAAGCGTTACACTACTTGTAACCGGGTCAGAACCATATACTCTCGCACCATTGGAATATGTCCAATATTGAAAGACGAATCTATCCCTTGTTGAACTATTCAAATCATTATCATATTCCATATGATAACCGCTTCTCACGATTCTGCTCTTCGGTGTTGAACCACCGTTGCCATTAAACCATACTGCATATGTATTATATGCAGTACCGGGACCGCCATCACTCGTAGACGTAGTACAACTAACCCCGCTAAGAGTGTTTGTGTTTGAGTTACCGTCACAAGAATCCAATTTACTGGTGAGTTTTACAATGGCGCGATTCACCTGTAAATAGTCTGACATCTCAATTTGCCCTGTATGTCTACAAATTAAGCCTGCTCTAAGTGCTTTTATGTCGTTTTGAGGATTGTTGGGTTGCAAGCTAACAATATGCCTGTTAATTTGCAACAAATCAGCCATACCGATTTTGCCATCACCCGTTAAATCACCACACCGATATGGGTCACCTTTAGTAAGGTCTACAGCAAGCGGCATAATCCAACTTGAAACAGGGGGCAACTCCAACTCATAACTTACACCAGTAATTTTGTTAAACTCTTCTTGCGAAAGTATGTCAGGGTTTTCACCAACCAGTTCGTCCATGTACAGCTCTTCGAAATATTCAAGAAACTCTGTCATGCTCGGGTCATCGGCGTACTCGTCCATGTAGCCCTGCAACCGCAGACCTGCCTCGTTCCAGTCGGGTTCGTCCTCGACTGTCTCGACCTCGGCGAACGCCGTGGCGCTCATGCTCAGCAGTAGACTCACCGCTAAACTTGTTGCCAACAACTTGCTTTTGAACTTCGTGCTTTTGCGTTTCATTTTTTTCATAAAATCCTCCTTTACAATTCAAGGCGGAGCATAACCCTGCCTTAAACACACACATCTTACTCGTCATCAAGAAGAATGTTCATTGTACCATTCTTCCAACTCTTTTTCAGCAGCAGCTAATTGAACATCTGTAATCCCATGTTCTACCCGCAATTCTTTCGCACTTGGAATATTAGGGAAACGCTCACTGTCGTCAAACACACTGGGTAAAAGTGTTATATACCGCAAAACTTGCAACGCATCGGCAAGCCCCGGTTCTTCTTCGCTGACGATACACGCCGCCCTAAAAGCTTCTTCGCTCTCGTCAAGAACGCTCGGCATACCCACAACGTAACGCAGAATCTGCAACGCTGTTGACATTATGGGCACGACATCGTTTCCACCAAGAAAATCTTTACTCAGGAATACTTCCCACCGGTCATATTCATACGATGTATTCACGGATTCCTCGTATACGCTTACATCCTCCGCCTCCTGCGTTTCCTCCGCCGCAACCATCGGCACTGCTCCAACCATGATTGCACTCGCAATCAGAATTGCTAAAAGTTTTTTCATTGTAAAACCCTTTCTGCTTTAATTTATAAAGCCGCACTTACTTACAAATTTTGCATGAACTTCCGCAATTCTTGTCAATGCAGTTCGGACTTTTAACTAAGTAGTTAAGAATAACATCAGCATCAACCTCAAATGGTCTATTTAAATTTCTCGCAGTTTTGGAAATCAAAGCCGCACTCATTGCTTTTTTGTCTACAGCACCATTCTGTGACTGTTGAATGAGGTTGGGGTAAAGATTTCTGGCATACCGTTGAATCGCAAGGGCGTCAGCCATTACAGGCTTTGTGCCTCCAGAAACACAACCAAGGTTATAACCACAAGTGCAACTTGCCGCTGTATGAAGGGAGCAATTCGTACTCATTGCATTGCTGATTGCATGATACCCTCCCGGACCATATGCATAACTATATGCATATTGGCTTCCCCGCGGCACAGTAACAGTTGAAACGGCATTACTACTACTTAACGCCTTGTGGCTCCCAATGGCTTCAAAAATCGGCGGAGTTGGATTCCTAAATGTTACCGATGTGAGTTCTAAACATCCTCCAAACGCCCCTGCACCAATTGTATTAACTTTACTACCTACAACAACCGTTTTTAGTTCTCTGCAACTACCAAATGCGCCTTCACCGATGAATGTAACACTATCAGGTATTGTAAGTGTGGTAATTTTCGTGTATTCAAACGCAGAATCACCTATGGTCAAAAGTCCATTCGGCAAACTTATCGAAGTAATGCTTTGTGCTCTACTAAACGCAGAATACCTAATCGCCGTTACTCCGTTCGGAATTGTTACAGCTCCCCCGGGACCTGTGTACCCTATTACTGTCTTACCGTCAGCGGAAAGTTGAACCCCTGTCGTACTCATCGGCGTAATCCCAATTGTGCCGCCTGTGAACAGTGCGTTCATCGGTGTCACAATGCCTTGAGGTGGCAGTGCCAACGCTGTGGGTACAACCTCTGCGACTTCTTCTGCCTCATCTTCTGTCACAACTTCTTCAACTTCCTCTGCCTCGGGCATTTCCCCTACAAGGTCGTCGAAATTCCGTTCAAGGAACCCCTCCAACATTGCGAGAACCTCTGGGTCATCAGCGTACTCGTCCATGTAATCCTGCAACCGCAGACCTGCCTCGTTCCAGTCGGGTTCGTCCTCGACTGTCTCGACCTCCGCGAACGCTGTCGCGCTCATGCTCAGCAGTAGGCTCACTGCTAAACTTGCCGCCAGTAACTTGCCTTTGAACTTCGTGCTTTTGCGTTTCATTTTTTTCAACATTTTCTTTACCATCCTCGTTTTTTTGTTATTCACTATTTCATTATATGATACAGACTATGCACATATAACTAATAGTGTTACACTTATTTTATCATAGTAAAAATTTTTTGTCAATAGGTTTTTGGAATATTTTTTTGTATTTTTATGTATTATTATGTCAAGACATAAATTTTTTTCAAGAGCTTGACTTGCCGCGTTTTATATGATATAATTATTTATTCGAGTTTGGGTATAAAGGAAATGAGTGGGAATCTCATGCGGGTTCGCCGCCGTAAATGCGTTTGTCGATTCAGCAGGACTTGTCCGCAACAAGTCTTGAAAGTCATTGGGGGAATTTTCCCTGAGAAGACGGCTCGACGCAAAGCATTAAGCCGGAAGACTTTACCCTTTGGGCAGTCCTCAAAGTCACGAAACTGACTGACTGCCGCTTGATAATAAAAAAAATGAAAGCAGGTACTGCAAAATGAAGAAATTCAAAACCATTTTGTCGTTACTCTTGGCTGTGCTGATTGCGGTAGGCACATTTGCAGGTTGTAATGACGACAACGACACCACGGAATTCCTCGAAACGCTCGCGTTCACGCTTGAGCTAATCGACAGCGAGGACAAGTCGGAGGCGTTCAACCTCACGACGACGCAGACCAATCATGACGGGCAGGGGGTTACTACGCCGACGCTCGGCGAAGTCATGCGTACAGAGGGCTTGACCGAACAAACAGGGTTAATCGACACCATCAACGGCATTACTGCCGATTGGGACACTGACGAGGCATACTGGGCATTCTACATTGACGGCGAATACGCATTGCAGGGGATTGACGACACCACGGTGAAAAACGGCGCGGCGTATAAAATCGTCTACACAATCGGCTTTGACGAGTAAACCGCCCAAAGACCGACTCAGCGTGACAACGGCGCGGCTCGTGCTGTTCGCTATGCTTGCGGCGATGATGATTGCTCTGCAGGTGACTACAACTGCACTTCCCGGTGTACAAATCACAGGCGTGATGATTGCAACGGTTACATTGGTGTACCGCAAACGCGCACTTATTCTCATTTACGTGTATGTGTTACTGTACTTCCTGTATTTCCCGACGCTCTGGAGCGTGCCGTACGTGTACATTTGGTTGCCGTTGTGGTGTGCGTTCATGATTGCCGCGCGGTTGGAACGGCGTCTGCCCAAAGCGGCAATGGTTGTGCTGTGCATGATTCTGTGCGCGTTGCACGGTTTGTCATTCGGGGTGTTCTACGCGCCTTTTCAGGCGGCGATTATGGGGTGGAATTTTGACAAAACCATGCTGTGGATAAAAGCAGGGTTGCCTTTCGATTTCGCTCACGCAGTAAACAATTTCGCCATGGGCGCGCTGATTATGCCGCTGTCGGCGTTAATGCGTAAGTTAGACAAAAACTCACCTGCATAACAGGTGAGTTTTTTTATTACCAATCGTCAATTCTCCCAATACCCAAACCAAATATCACCTGATGTCATGTTGATGTTTACAGACTGCTCGTTATCGCCGCCAAACCGCACGTTGTCAACTTTGCCGATTTTGCCCGACTGGTCGCCGAAAGCGTACCGTATATCGCCCGACGTGACCTTGCTGCTCATGCGAATGCCCGACTCGGGCGGCAGTTCAACCCGCACGTCACCGCTGGTGAGTTTCAGGCGCAGCGCGTCATTCCATTCGGCGTACCGTACCTTAACGTCGCCCGACGTCACCTCGATATTACCCCTTCCCACCGCGCCATACAACGCGACATCGCCCGACGTGACGTTGATGTCATACGCGCCGACTTCCCCCGTGTAAACCACGTCACCGCTGGTGACTTTCACGTTGAGTTTCTCACAGTCAAGGAGCATTTCCGACGTGTTTACATCACCGCTGGTGACTTGGATTGACACGTTGTTATATTGCTTTTCAGGGACTTCAATCTCAATGCGAACACTGGTATTCGTCCATTGAAACCCGACTATGCGCGTCCACTTTTCGGACACGTACAGCGTATCATCACGCACTTCTGCTTCAAGTTTAACGCGGTCGCCGCCGTTTGTCTTCAGTATGACGCGGGTTTCGTTTGTGTCGGATGATTTTATAATCGTGTAAGACGAAGTGATTTTAACATCTAAATTGTTGAATTCTTCAGTTGTTTCAAAAATCCCCTGCTCTTTGTCTATAGGGGCGTTTACTGCGCCGCCTATTGTAAACCCCCAGTAAACGTCCTCACTGAACCCCGTTGTCACCATCACCGACGTGACAAACACAATGCTTGACACCACGAACGACGCCGCCAATATAATGGTGAGTAAAGTCTTCTTTTTCATGATACCGCCTCCTTAGCTTTATTTTTTTTGAACACATTCCTACCCACTGTCCACAAACTGTGTAAGTTAATAAACCACTTCATAACCCACACAAATCCTCTTCCGACTTTGAGACCGAGAATACCGCCGAGCCCACCGAGCGACAGGAACATCACCCCTAACGAAAACGCACTTATAGGATTCATGTTCGTTTCAAACACGCTCAACATCGTGAGCGGCAATGCCATTAAAACGCCGTAAAACAAAAAGCTGATGACGATTGCGTAGTAGGACGCCACTAACGACACAAATATCGGAATCGCCCACGAAAATACAAATACGTCTGCACAAATAATGCCGATTAACCCGCCCACGCTGAACCCCTGCGCGTTCTCGACGGGAGGAATGCTTTCCCACCGCATGGTAGACATAGATACGCCGTTTTCATCTGTGCCCATAAAAGTTTTACCGCTCTGCTCCCCCGCATACTGTTGCGCGATTTCGCCAATGTCGCCGAGTTTCGTACAGATTTGCTCTTCCGTCAACCCCTCCTGCGCGCCCTCTTCAAAGTGCCCTCCGAAATCGCCGAGAATTTCTTCTTTTTCGGCCGCCGCCACGCCGAGCCTGTCAAGCTCTTCCGACAACGCCTTAACATAACTTTCTCTGTTCATGCCTGGCTAACCTCCTCTAATATACTGCGGATTCCCTCCACGAATATGCGCCATTCGCGCTCTTGCTCTTGTTGTGCCGAATTGCCGCTGGGTGTAATTGTGTAATACTTGCGCGGCGGGCCCTCCTGCGATTCCACGATGTAAGAATTGATGTAATCCTGCTCTTTGAGCCGCTTGAGCAACGGATAAATCGTCCCCTCCGTGATTTGCATACACGCCGAAATTCGGTTCACCAACTCGTACCCGTAACAGTCCCCGCGCCGCACAATCGCCAACACACACATTTCAAGCGTTCCGCGTTTTAGTTGTGAATTCATTTTCAAACCATACCTTTCCGCCACCAACGTGACATGAAAATATCCCCCCTCCTTGCACTAACACTATTATAGCACACAGTACATTGTTTTGCAAGGTACTTTGCGAAATATTTTTATTTTTGTTAAAATCACACAAAAATCCCCTTGATTTTTTGGTTGTTTTATGTTACAATTGATTATAGAACGTGTACCAATAGCCGTTCGCGGTCAAATTTTGGCGAATTTTGCACCCTGCATCGTTAAATTTTTCCGCAAGGCACAAAGCATTACGAAAAAATTTGCCTTGCATGGTACAAAATTCGCTCTAAAATTCGTCACGCTCAGGCTATTGGTACACGTTCATATAGTCTGTAAGGAGTGATTTATATGATTGACCGAATATGGGAGTTCTTGACCTCTGACGATGTGATGGACAGGTGGACGTTGCGAGCAATCCTCGCGGTATTCTTAGTCGCCGTGTTCCTGTTTGCGCGATACTTCTCACCCTACGTGCTGTTGGGTGTATTGGTGCTGATTCTCGGATTCGCCTTTGTGAAAATCACAAACGACAGGGCGAACAAACGCGCCGAAGAGGAATGGCAGGAGATTATGCACTCCGAAGACGACGGCGTGACAGGATATATCGACGTTAAAATCAGCGATGAGTTATTGGGAATCAAACCCAAACCCGCCCCCAAATCCGACACAAATGTGCATACGGAGGGCGGAACATGAACGAACAGAACTCTAACTTCAACAATTTCGATGATTTCATAGCCGCCACTGCTAAATCGCCCGATAATGCTCCTAACAACGTCGAGTACGTTCCGTTGCACGAGCGGCAAATCAATCGCGATGATGAAGGCTACGCGACGGACATCTGGAGCGTCAGAGAAGCACCGCCCATTGCCGCACCGCCGCCGCAGACGTTTAAGTCGCTGTTTCCCGGCGCGTGTATTAGTTGGGAAGTCATTCGCGAATCCGTATCGCACGGCGATAACGTGTTCGAGAAAATAATGGGCGTGTGTATGTTTTTGGCGGTCGCGGCGGCACTAAACCCACTGACCCTCGGCGCGGTTATGCTCATGAAAACGGACGTTATGAATATGCAGCGAAACGCAGGCTACTTCGCGTTTTTCATTGGGATTATCCTATTTTCCTTAATTTCGGTGATTGCCGTAAACAAGTCTTTCTCACTTATACCAATCGGGATTATCACTGTATTGAAAATCTATCCGTTTACACACGCGGCGGCGGACTCGTTCATGATAATCCTGATGATGATTTTAACCTACATTTTTTATCAATTCAGCAAACGCGCAAAGGAGGATTAGATTAAAACTATGAAAACAACAAAACGAATCAATGTTACTGTTGCGGCAATCGTGGCGGCGGCGATAGTCGGCACTGCGACAAGTTGCGCGCCTGTACCGCTGGGGGCGAGCAAGACTTGCGATATTTGCCCGTCGCGTGATGCGGAAATCTCTAACTTGGAAGAGCAATTGCAAGAGGCTAAGGCGGAAATCGCCGAGTTAAAAGCGCAGTTGGGCGTAGATGACACCACTGACACTACCGATACCGAGGCAAAGCCGCCACAGTCCACGTTTGAACATAAAGACTTGCAAGGCTTAACGCTCACCAATGATTTGCCGTGGTCGGAAAACGGATTAACCGTTACCGATGTCCGTGAGGACGGCAAAGGTGGTTTGGAACTTGTAGTCAAGAACAACACGAATAAAAGTATAGACAGCCTTAGTAATATATCCTACAAAATCTACGATTCGGACGGCATTGTTGCACATTCAGGCTCGGCTTTCTTAGAGAATTTGGACGCGGGAGAGTCTTGTATAGCCGAGATAAGTAGCCATCGGCTCAGAGGAATGGCAAAGCTAACCTTTGTTGACACTAAAGTATGGACTTAGGCGGTAAACATAGCAGTGGACAGGTATCGTTCGCCTGTGTCGGGTAAAATCACGACGATTGTTTTGCCAGCGTTTTCGGCGCGTTTCGCCACTCGTACCGCTGCACGCAGAGCAGCACCTGATGATATGCCCACTAATATACCCTCAGTTTGCGCTATTTCGCGTCCTGTCTTAAACGCGTCTTCGTTGGTAACGCTCATAACTTCGTCGTACACGTTGGTGTCGAGCGTTTTCGGGACAAACCCCGCGCCGATTCCCTGAATCTTGTGAGAACCCGCTCTGCCTTCCGACAAAAACGGAGAGTCAGCGGGTTCAACGGCAATCACTTTTATTTTACGGTTCTTGCTTTTGAGATAACTGCCGACTCCCGAAATTGTCCCCCCTGTGCCGACACCCACGACCACTATATCAACTTTGCCGTCGGTATCTTCCCATATTTCCGCGCCTGTAGTCGTTTTATGAACGGCGGGGTTGACAGGGTTAGTGAACTGCCCAGGTATGAAACTGCCGGGGGTTTTGCGCGCAAGCTCCTGCGCTTTGTCGATGGCACCTTTCATTCCTTTCGCGCCGTCGGTCAGCACAAGCTCCGCGCCGTAGGCTTTGAGCAGATTGCGGCGTTCCGCGCTCATGGTGTCAGGCATTGTCAGGATTATGCGGTATCCGCGTGATGCGGCAATCGCGGCAAGACCGATTCCTGTGTTGCCGCTTGTGGGTTCGATAATCACCGAACCTGCGGACAAGTCTCCATGTTTTTCCGCATCTTCAATCATGGCTTTGGCGATTCTGTCTTTTACACTGCCCGCCGGGTTAAAATATTCCAACTTACCGAGGAGTGATGCGTTCAGCCCCTGCGCTTTTGCGAAGTTAGAAAGTTCGAGCAGTGGCGTTGCGCCGATTAGTTCGGTGAGCTTTTTGTATATGTTCATGATAGGTACCCCTTTTGTAGTATTGTTGTATAGTCGATTAACTCCAAAATAGTCTCGCCTTTGCGAAATATTTTGCCCTTTCAAGCGGGCAAAGCCCACTCTCATTGGGCTTTCTGTCATACTGCGTTGAAAAATTCTTAAATAACTGCGGTTATTCGCGAATTTTTCGCCTTGTCTGACAAAAAATATTCTCGCAAAAACAAGCCCATTTTGAAATTAACCGACTATAATTGTAGCATGATATGTGGGTTATGTCAAGAGGGGAGTTGAAAAAGGCGATGTTCTTATGAACACCGCCTTTTTTTTGTTATTTTACATTACACTTTTCGATAATAGGAGCTGTTATAACAACTGAACCAACCGTTCCTTGCACCTCAACGTAGTCACCTTTTTTTAATGTTAAAAGGTCATCTTCGTTTTTGAAATAGCATTGAATGCTTCTAATTCCGTATTCATCAGCGTCGATGGTCAAGTAAGTTTTCCCGAGAATATCTTTGTTCACACTTCCGACTTTGCCTGTAATAACGACTAATTCACCTTTGTACTTTTTATCTGCCGCCAAAGAGTTGTCATTGTACTCCTCGTAAAAGGCTTTTGCGGATATTGTGGCTATTGGGGATTCTGTTGTTTCGTCTTGTGGTGTTTCTTGGCTTTCTTCTGCTGTTCCCGCAGTGTCATCATCGCTTTCTTCTCCGCCTTGCCCCTCAAAAGTAGTTTTGAGTTCCTCGTACAACTCTTTTGATTCCATACCCACATTTTCAATCGTTGCATCGCTAATGCTTAAAAGCCCTAACAATTTTAGTCCGACAACGCCGACAATTGTAACCCAATCGTCTTGTTTTACATCGTCAAAACCGTTGAAATTGTCGATTTTTATACTAACTGCATTTGTCAGTTTATTACCAACGAGGTTTTGTTTGAACGTGATATTGCTATCGGTTTTTTCAGTAACCATTCCTGAAATTCTAACCCATTGACTGCTGTAATCCTTATAAAGCCCGTCATGCAGTGCAATGTAGCAAATATCGGTTATGTCGGACTCGTCCGGAAACCGAGAGGCTACACCCGTTGTGCTTTCTTGCGTTGTATCATCATTCGACGTATTACCGCCCGACGCATCTAACCCCTCAAAACCGCACGCCGCCAACGTAAGTACCATGGCTACTGCCATTAAACTTGCCAAAACTTTCTTTTTCATGTTTTTCCTCCATAATTTGCGTATTTTAAGCTATTATACCATAAATTTTTTGATTTGTCAATACTATATTATATAATTTTAGCAAATATATTTGATTGTATATATTCTATATTATAGTTACACTTATATTAAAGTATTTGATACGAGGTGTGGCATGGATAAAAAAGATGTTCAAATAAATTTTGGGAACTGCTTAAAGAAATATCGCATTTTAAGCGGTAAAAGCCAAGAAGAACTCGCGCATGATGCGGATATAAGCACGGTGTACTTAGGAATCATCGAAAGGGGTGAGCGTTGCCCAACCATAGATACTCTGTTAAAAATCAGCGCGGTCTTAGATATTTCACCTGCGCTTCTGCTTGATTTCTCGAACACTTCGGGCGATGATGAAGCCTATTCCATGATAAAATATGCGTTCAACTGCGTTCCCGAGCAACATAGAATCAAACTCGCG
>WRJN01000038.1 GCA_009778605.1 Oscillospiraceae bacterium | reverse complement strand
AACACCTTCTGTAAAGTACCACTGGTGGTATATTTGAAAATATTTTTTAGTGTAGTTTGTTGCTCGACGGATAATCGAAGCACCCTTTCTCGCAAATATACCGATATTGTCCCGATTCCGACTGCTCAATTTTCAAATATTTGCACCGTGCGCCCGGTTCCCGGATATGGCATCTGCTATTCGGTATTGGTGTGTAGCACCGATACGGGTCATAATGGTTGCATAGTTCGTGTTGACCGCCTGTTATGATTTCAAGGTTTTCTTCCGTTAGGTTGCCGGAAAGGATTCTATCTTCCCTGATTTTTGGGCGTTTATCGCTTTTTTCTTTTTTCATTTACAGTACTCCTCATATTCGTCAACCCAGCCGCCGTTCCTCCCCAATATTAAAATTGTATAACCGCAATCATCTCGACCTTTTTGTTTTTCACGCCGATGACCATATCTTTAGCGAGGGTTACTATGATGGATTTTTCAAGGTCGTCCCAATCTTCCTTTTTGGCTGTCGCGGACATTTCGTTTTGATAGGATGACAATGAGAAGTACGCCGCCATGCCCGAACTGCCCCAATGCGGTGTCATTCTCATTTCGTCCATGTAGGGCGCGGTTATTTGGCTATACTCTCCTGTATCCAACAACAGGCTTCCAAAAACCCCGCTGATTCTGCCGAAGATTCCTTTTGTCGCCTCGTTTTCGCACCGGCCGGACAGAGATAACAGTTTTTCTTTTTGTTTTGCATTTACAATCGTTTTCGCACTAAGATTTAGTGTGAAACGCCGCTCTTGATTTTCTATAAAGAACTCGTATTTCAATCCATCAAACAAACGGACGGTCAACGAAAGCATTTCTTCCGCAAGCAGGCGCAATTTTCCCTTAGCCGACGGGGACAGCTTGCAAAAAGCACCGAGCCGCTCTGTTTCCGCAAGAATATGTTCGATTCCGTTTTTTTCGGTGTAAATGTCTGATTTCATAACATGGCTCCTTCATTTATTGAATCGTCAAAATGCCTGAAAATCCCGTTACATCAAAGACTTCCATGACATCCGGCGAAACATTTTTAAGCACCATGCTTTTTTCTGCCGCTTGTGCGTTTTTCTGCCCTTGCAGCAATACCCGAAGACCTGCCGATGATACATAGTCTACTCCGGCAAAATTCAACATTTATGAATTAAATAATATAATAGCGTAAAGTATAACTTTCTAAAAGTACCCCCGGTGGTATCGTCAAAAATATTTTTCTTGAAATCGACAAGATTTTATGTTATAATATAGAAAACAAAAAATGGAGAGGGAGTTTATGGAACAAACAATATTGAAAGCGCAAGTGCCGCGAACTGCGCTTATGAAACAATTAGACAGTCTTTTGAAAAGACGTTTTATATACATACACGCACCTGCCGGTTTCGGCAAAACAACAGCCGCTCTTTTGTGGCTGGAGCATTTGGAAATATTGGGGAAAGTGAAACGGGCATGGGTCAGCCTTGATAAATACGACAATAAAACCTCTGAATTTTGTAAAAGGTTCGTTTCCGCTCTGACAACTCTTCAGCCGGAAAACACCGCTTTGAAAAAACTCGCCGATAATCAGGGTTTTTACACAGCACCTGTCGAATTCACATTACAAGCATTGGGCGCGTTTTTTGAAGAACAAAATAAATTCATCTTAGTTTTAGATGACCTGCATAACATAAATAATGATGAAATTCTAAAATTGATTCCGATTCTTAATAAACGCCTGCGGGGGGAGGGGACGATTTTATGTCTTAGTCGTACATCACCGCCGGACAGCTTTTCCGAAATGATGGCAAAAGAAGAATTGGCCGTTGTGGACGCGGAGTATTTGCAATTTACCGGCGGGGAAATTAAGGTGTTTTTTGACAAAAACGGACGTTTTCTCACATCAAAGCAAGCTGAGAAGATATTGGCATCAACAGGCGGTTGGGCGATTGGCATACGGGCATTATTGATGTCGGAAGAAAAATCCTATAATATCGACTTAAACAACAGGTATCTTGAGAATTTCCTGAAAGCTCATGTTTGGGAACGGTGGGACGACCATCTCAAGCGTTTTATGATGTTGGTCTCGGTGACGGAAGGACTCACCCCCGAACTTTGTGATTGTTTAATAGCGGACGAAAAAAATCTGAAGAAAACACCAAGCGCGGAAATGCTGACTTCCCTCGCCCGTGAGAACGCTTTTTTGAGGGAAACTGAAAAGAATACCTACCGTTTTCACGACTTGTTCCGTGAATTTTTGTTGCATCGTCTTGAAGAAAACTCAACGCAGATAGTAAGCCGCCAGTTTATCAGGGTTGGTGATTATTTCTATAATAAAAAAGAATATTTCAGGGCAATCGACTATTACATAAAAGGCAAGAACAATGGCGGGGTTGCGAAATCCTTTTTTTGTATGTATGACTATAATTCCTATCACGCAACTATGGAAGAAACCCTTGCTATAATACGCTCATCCATAGACGATTCAATTACAGAAAAATACCCTTCTCTATCAGAGGTTCGGGCATGGGCTGCCTTTTTGGAAGGAAGAGCCGAAGACTTTGAAAAATATCTGGACGAATATCGCAAGCATTTTGCCAAAATACTCCTGCAAAACCCAAAGTCTGTGCTTACAAAAGTCTTGCTTAATATCTTGGATTACCGAAACAGCTGCATTGAAATGACCAAAAAAATCCGCAATATTCCTTTTATGGGAAGCATAAAAGTAACAACACCAAGTATTACGCAGAATATGCCTTTTTTTCACAGGTCGTTTAGAGATTTTTCGGAATACGCATTTGATACAGATTATAACCTTGCTTTGCTGGAAAAAACTGCGGGGGTAGTAGTCGGGGCGGAATTTGACTCAATGAAAAACTGTATCTTAGCAGGGCTCTATTATGAAAAAGGAAATCTAAACAAAGCCGAGGAATATTCCGTCATGGCCTGTTCCTGCCTTCCTAAATCTTGTCATGCCGAGATAATTTTCTGCTCTTGTATGATTTTGTGCATGACGTTTTTAGCCAACAATCAAAACAAAAAAGCCGATGAAGTAATAGAAAATATAAAAGCTATAATCCATAACGACAGTGCTTTTTATTTGAACGATAATTTCAACGCTTTTTTATTCCGGCTCAAACTATCTGACGGGGATAATGCCGCCGCAAATGAATGGTTGAATAATTGCAATCAGAGCGAGTTATTATTGGAAAACCTGATGTTTTATAAAATGTATCAATATTTCACAACCGCGAGAGCATATATCGTGAACGGAGATTACAGCAACGCGAATTTACTTCTTCAAAAAATGCTGAAATTGAATGAGAAGTATCGCCGTCCTCTTGACATAATAGAAACCCGCATTCTGCTTGCCATTTTGAATTGGAAAAAAAGAGGTCACGGACAAACAATCGCGCTGGATTATTTAGAACAGGCCGTCGTGACGGCACACGAATACGGGTATACACAGGTGTTTGCTAACGAAGGTGCGGAGCTTGTCAATATGCTGTCACGGATGCAAAAGCGTACTGTGCAAAGCAATTACTCAGGCGAAAAACTCCCTTTCGGTTTTGTAAAAACGCTGCATATTGCCGCAATCACCGAATCAAAACGCTCCAAAGGGCTTACGGGCGGGAGGTCTCCCGAAGATTTAATATTCACGGACAAACAATTAACGGTTATGCGTTTGATGTGTGAAGGCTTAAACAGAACCGAAATCGCGGAAAAAATGGGACTTAAACCAAACGGCGTAAAATCTCATACAACACTCATATACAAGAAACTTGATGTGTACAGCAACATAGAAGCGATTATGAAAATTAAGGAATTGGGATTGTTGAACGAGAAGGGGAAGGAATGAAATAAGGGTATGATGTATTCTCTCTGTTCGGGCAGCTCGTCCTCATTTACCGCGTAGATTTTGCACATATTCATTATCGTTTCCTTTTGTACCGGTTGTCCCTTAAAAAAGGGCGTAAAAAAAATAGGACTAAGTTGGTGAAACCCTTGTAGTTGTTGGGTTTTCTTAACTTAGTCCTATTATAACAGAGTCATTGATTGCTATGAAACGCACGTTATTTTCAAAGAAGAAAATGTCGGTATAATAGCTGACCATCGCATTATTACGTCCGAGTCGAGATAAATCCTTACACACAACAATCGAAACTTTACCCTGCTGTATGTCACTAATCATTTGTTTAAACCCGCTACGTTCAAAAGAGCGGGTTACGTAACGATACTTTTTATTATGCAAGCCCCGTTTCCGACTCCTTGTCGGAAATAAGACTCGTTGCTCGGCTTTTCGCCAAACTCAATGCCACCAACATAGTTGTACAAAATCTCGATTTCGCGAGTGCAATTTTCTTTGTCAATTTCGTAAACGTAAATCTTGTCGATGAACTCGTGAACGATTTCATAATCAAGCTCATCAATAAACTCACGACTCTCAACAATTTTCACAAATGCGGCGGCATTGTTTTTCTGCTCATCGCTTTGCTTTAACAACCGCTCTAACTCGGAAATTTTCGCAGTCAGCGTTTCACGCTCTTCGGTATAATTCGATGTCATTGTGACAAACTGCGTTTCGTCAATCTTACCGAAAATTTGGTCTTCATAAAGTCTGCGAAATATCGTATCCAACTCACAAAGCCGTGTTTTCAATCGTTGATATTCCTGTCGTGCATCGGCGGATAACTTAGTGAGCGTTTGCTCATGATTCGCCTTTGCATCTGCAAGAAACACTTTTTTGTTTTCGGTGATATAGCGACAGACCCTCTGAATATCAAGCAAAACCAACTCCATTAAAACGCCTTTTCTGATATAATGCGTAGAACACTGTGGGTTGTACTTAGCAGAAGTGTTCCGATAAGTTCCGCAATTATATCCGTGTTTTCGCTCTGGCGTTCCTTTGCCTCGCTGAACATACATTCGCTTGCGGCAATCCGCACAAAACACCAATCCCGAGAACAAATCAACATCATCGCTTTTACAAACTCGGTTGCGTGTTGCAAGTCGTTTTTGTGCAAGGTCAAACGTCTTTTTGTCAATCAAAGCCTCGTGGGTATTGAGAAATTCGTGTTGCTCATCGTAACTGTGCTTAACGACTTTCTTGATTTTATACGAGGCTTTGTGCGATTTAGATGTGTAGGTATGTCCCAAATATTCTCGTCTCACAAGCATATCATAAATCGCTTTATCGCTCCACGAATAGGGGAATTCGTCTGTTCCGTTACCCCATCTTCTGCCTGTGCGTTGGATTAGCATTGCGGTGGGTGTCAAGCATTTGTTGTTATACAAATACGCTTGAATTTCACTGACACGTTTACCTTCGACGTACATTTCAAAGGAACACTGTGAAGCGAACACACAAGGGGAGGGCATTTCAGCCGTTTGAATAGATTTTGAGTTTCGCCGGAGGCTGCTTAAACTTCGGGGGTACTTAACGATTATTGGTGGCAAGTAAAATCTTTGACCGTCTGCTTTGGTGTATCTTATCAGTTTTTTGAAATTTCTAATATTATTTTGAAAAAGGGATTGACTTATTATGCTGGTCAGTGCTGAAAAGACATCAAATCTCAAGCAAGATGTTTTGAGGCAATTAACACAGTGTTACGAAGACAGAGTTGTGGCAGAGTCTGGCAATTAAATCAAAATCAGGGGCATAGCAAAAAACTTTCAAAAATCCCTTTACAATCACGGATTAGTATGCTAACATAGAGATTGAGAAAGACTGCTTTGCCCTTAGAAAGGTAAGGGCAAAGTGAAAAATTTAAGAGTCGCCTGCCTTTACAGGGTATCGACAAAAGGACAAGTTGTAGAAGACGACATTCCCATGCAGAAGGGAGCTTGCCGGAATTTTGCAACAGAAAAAAGGTGGCACATTATTGACGAAAAATTAGAGAAGGGGGTATCGGGATTTAAGGTGTCGGCAGAGAATCGCGACGAAATTCAAGAGCTTAAAAAAGATGCCGAAGACAAGAAATTTGACATTCTGCTTGTGTTCATGTTTGACAGATTAGACAGACGCGAGTACGAAATGCCGCTTGTTATGAAGTGGTTTTCGGAGAACGGCATCGAAGTTTGGAGTGTTTAAAAGAGGGCGAACAGCGTTTCGAGAGCCACGAAGATTCCTTAACTTGCTTTTTGAAACCTGGCAAGAGACAGCATGATTGTCAGAGTGTGGGATTGTAAGGAGCGCAGATAAAAAAGCTGCAAGTGATTACTTGCAGCTTTCTTGAACTCCCCTTGTTGGACTTGAACCAACGACCCTGCGGTTAACAGCCGCATGCTCTACCAACTGAGCTAAAGAGGAATATTTTCGAAATTAAGGTTAGTTACCTTACACTTGCTCTACCAACTGAGCTATGGAGGAATATAATAAACATCTTGTCAACACCATTGTCAACCACTGAATACAAATTCAGTAAAAGGCGTCACCCGGATTTGAACCGGGGATCAAGGTGTTGCAGACCTATGCCTTACCACTTGGCTATGACGCCGTACCATGCCATTATCTTGTTGAGTGTGCCGCAAATCTATGAACAATACCTATTATACTACATATTTTTTCGTTTGTCAAGGGGTTTTAGAAAAAATTTTTATATTTATTTTTTACGAAAATAGAGCGTGCAAACGCTTGCATTTCTTGCAAAAATATGGTATAATAACTGTAACTATGAACAAACACAAACCATTCAAGCGGTGTTTCGGGCTATTTATAATGGGGATTTACCTCGTTTTTTTCGGCGGATTTACGCTGAATGATTACGACGAAACCACCGCTACTCACCACTCCAAAGACGGCTATGTCATACTCCCTCACGCCGACGCAGGGTATATTAAAACCACCACAAGCGCGCGTGTGAGCATTCTCGGCGCGTGTAACCCGGACTATCCGCTGTATATGGACGGTGAGCCTGTCGAAATCACGCCTAACGGCTTCTTTTCTATATACTGCGAGCTGATTCTCGGGCGAAACGTGTTTATGTTCACTAATGACGATTTTGTGAACGAACTCGTCATCACCCGCACTACTCCTACGAAAGTTCCGCCTATAAAAAGGGTTGATTTTGAAAAACGGCTGTTCGGCAGAACCATGAGCGGCAATGTATCGCGATTTTACGACGGTAATGACAACGAAAAGCACGGAACACCGCTCGCGACCGGGACTACGTTTCAGATTGTCGCACAGCATGGTGACCGTTATATTCTGCACGACGGTTCCTACGTGTATGAGAATCGAGTGGAACTTCTCGGAGACGACGACGAGTATAACAGCTATAAACACCAGCTCTACAGCGTTGACATGGACGCAAAAGAGCGCGAGGCAATCGTCACGGTGTATCACGCCAACGGCGCGCAGTCAGAGCTACGCGTCACTCCGCACGATTCGCGCCCTGTCACAGGCTATTTCGCGACATTCGATGATGACGGAGTGTTGCAAGTGGTGTTGAACACCGCCCCTGCGCGCCTGCAAGACGCAGTGGTGATGATTGACGCGGGACACGGCGGTGACGACCCAGGTGCGTTAGGGCCTCCGGGAGAGTACGGACCAATGGAGAAAGACTTCAACAAGATTGTAGCGCGGCGCGTGACAGCATTGTTGGAGAGCTACGGTGTAACAGTGGTTTACTCGGGTAGCGGGAACACACACGAACCCCGCGTTCTCGAACGAATCGAACGGTTTGAGGAAACGCCTGTGTTTGATTTTGTTTTGAGCGTCCACGCCAATTCCATGGCAGTAACGAGTGATTTTACGTCCGGTCAAGGCTCACTGATGTTCTACACATTAGACCACTCGGAAGAAGCGGCAGAAATCCTGTTGCGGCAAGTTGCCGACGCCACTGAACAGGAATACGTCACGCCCATTCGGCGCAATTTCGCTATGGCTCGCTACACCGCCGCACCCTCCATGCTGTTTGAAATGGGGTATATGTGCAATCCTGACGAGTATGAACGTATGTTAGACGAGGATTATCTCGACACGATTGGTACAGCTCTTGGTGAGGGGATTATCGAGTATCTTGTCGGTAACGGCGCGCAGGACATTCCCGAAACGTCCGACACCGAGCCGACAACTGCGGCTAACGAGACGACAGTCACACAGGCTGATACAGCGGAAACAACCGTTTCGCCAAGTCCTGAACGTCGTTGGTTAATCGCACTCCCCACTGCAATTGCGCTTTTATCAGCGGCAATCATTATACGTGCTTTCATTTTGATTAAAAAATATAAATAAAGCGAGGAAAAAGCCATGTTGAAAAAGACCAAAATCGTATGCACATTAGGACCGTCCACTAAGGAGGACGCAACACTTCGGGAGATGATTAAGGCGGGTATGAACGTCGCGCGGTTTAACTTCTCGCACGGCACTCACGAGAGCCACAAGGTCACGCTCGACCAACTCAGGCGTATTCGTGAGGAAATGGGCGTTCATATTGCCGCGCTGCTTGACACGAAAGGGCCCGACGTGCGGTTACAACAATTCAAGGAAAACCCCGCTTTTGACGGCAGGCAGGAGTATCAGCTTGAGGAAGGGCAGTCTTTCACGTTGCACGCCACAGAATGTGAGGGAAACGAGAACGGCTGTACAATCAACTATAAACATCTCGCAAGAGACGTAAAAGTGGGAACGCGGATTTTGCTTGACGACGGCTTGATTGAAATGAAAGTCATTAAAATACACGGGACGGACGTGGTGTGTAAAGTCATGAATACGGCAATAATAAAGAGTAACAAGGGAGTAAACGTCCCCGAAGTG
The DNA here is from genome assembly GCA_009778605.1 of Oscillospiraceae bacterium. GTDB lineage: Bacteria > Bacillota > Clostridia > Oscillospirales > Ruminococcaceae > Ruminiclostridium_E. The sequence continues at coordinate 4,468 of WRJN01000038.1, read as the reverse complement.
CGCTTGAGTATGCCCTATATGAGCAAGAAAGACCGTGATGACATTGAGTTTGCCATCAAGAACGAGTACGACTATATCGCGGCGAGTTTCGTGGGGACGGCGCAGGACGTGCTTGACATACGCAGGATTTTAGACATCAACAAGTGTAACACGATTCGTATTATCGCGAAAATTGAGAACGCCGAGGGCGTAGAGAACATCAAGGAGATTCTTGAGGTCAGCGATGGGATTATGGTAGCGCGCGGCGATATGGGCGTGGAAATCGACATGGCAGAGTTACCGTCAATCCAAAAGAAACTTATTCGTATGTGCTACACGTCAGGCAAACCCGTTATTACAGCAACGCAAATGCTTGAAAGCATGATTCATCACCCCCGCCCGACTCGTGCGGAAGTCAGTGACGTTGCCAACGCCGTGTATGACGGCACAAGCGCGGTTATGCTGTCGGGCGAAACAGCAGCAGGGCTACATCCTGTTGAAGCGGTACAAACCATGGCGGCGATTATCGCCCGCACAGAGAGCAATATTAACTATTCCAGCCAGTCCCGCCGAGGCGACAACGTATACATCTCTGTCACTGACGCGCTGTGCCACGCCGCTTGCTCCACCTGCGCGGAAGTCGGTGCGGACGCGATTCTCACGGTGTCCATTACCGGGAAAACGGCGCGATTACTCAGCAAGTATCGCCCCGACCACCCCATTTACGCTTGTGTAACTGATGAACATATTGCGCGGCACTTGTCCTTGTCGTGGGGAATTTATCCGTTGGTAATTCCTGTCATGAAAACCGCCGAGGAGTTAATGGATAAGAGCGAACGCTTAGTCCGCGATGTCGGTTACTTAAAGAGTGGGGACGTGGTGGTTGTAGTAGCGGGCGTGCCTATTACAGGCCCTACTAACATGATAACCATTCACCTTGTCGGTGAATCGCTAATCAGCGGAGTGGGCATTTGCGGCGATAAAGTGAAAGGGGACGTATGTGTCTGCCACTCTGAAGCCGACGCAATCGAAAACTTCCGCGAGGGGCAGATTCTTGTGATTTCGTCCACGACTAACGCTCTGTTGCCCATTATCAAGCAAGCGGAGGCAGTCATCACTGAGGAAGCGGGTGCAAGCTCACACGCGGCGATTGTGGGGTTGACGCTTGATAAACCCGTGATTGTGGGCGCGAAGAACGCAACGAAGTTGCTCAAAACCGGCATGACAGTCAGCGTTGACGCTACACGCGGCAATGTGCTGTTGTTGGAAGATTGAGAGGAGGGAGAAAGTAATGATTAAGAGAGTATTGGCATTCTTTGTTGCTTTAACTGTTTTGATGGTTTCTACACCGCTTGTTTCAGCGGAAACATCAAGTTTCAAAGAAGTACCATGGAATGAGGCGATAAATGCTGATTTTTGGGGGCAAGGCATTACAAACGAAAAACTTGCAGAAATGGTATCAGACGGTACAATTCCGACAAATGTTACTTCATTGCAGTTAGGTAACAACCAAATTAGTGACCTTACACCGTTGGTAAAACTGACAAGTATGCAAATGTTAGATTTGGATGGCAATGATATTGTAGATATTTCATCTTTATCAAGTTTGACGAACTTAGGTTATTTGCGCCTTGGTCACAACCAAGTCACCGACCTTTCGCCTTTAATCAACTTACCAAATTTAGGTACAGGTTTTGGCGGATTGTCTTTGAATAACAACCAAATCACTGACATTTCGCCTTTAGCAAGCATTACAAACCTTCGTTGGTTGAATTTAGAGGGAAACCAAATCACTGACTTAACCCCGCTTGAAAACCTCATCTTCCTCGAAAGTCATTTCGCGGGCTTAGACACACTCCCCGTCTCAGAGGAGCAAATTGAACATCTACACGAGACGCTACGACAAAAGCGCGCGAGCATGGACAGGTCGGTGCTGACGTTTGGTCACGTTCTCGGTCTTGAGCCGTACACCATGGCGGACGCGTTGCAGATTTTGCGCTACTGTGTGAACTTGCCAAATGTCATCGACGATGATGAGTACGGGATTGCACTTGAGGCAGCACTCATTGTAAGTGAGGGCGAACCGGGCATGGCTGACGCGTTGCAGGTGTTGCGGTACGTTGTGAAGTTGTCGAGTGTGTTTGACGAGCGATAACAGTAAAGGAGAGTAACCTATGAAAAAACGTATACTTAGCGTGTTTATCGCGCTCACTATGGCAGTCACGGTTATGCCGATTCACGACAGCAATGCCAGCCTTACAGGCGTGAACTATGCGCGGCTGTTGCAATACTTGCTGTACTTTTACGACGCGAATATGTGCGGCGGCGATGCAGGTGAGGCAAGCGGCATGACGTGGCGCGGAAACTGTCACGCCTACGATTCGCAGATTGACGCGCCGTGGGGCGAAAAAGTTGACTTGTCGGGTGGTTTTCATGACGCGGGTGACCACATCAAGTTCGGCGTGACCGCCTCTTATGCGACAATGACTATGGCACTCGCGTACAGGGAATTTGGCGAAGCGTTCACAAAAACAGGGCAAGATGAACATATGGAAATCATACTCAAGCGGTTCGCGGAGTATCTGCGGAAATGCACGTTCATGAACGCAGACGGAACGCTCCGTGCCTATGCGTATCAAGTGGGTGACGGGCGTGACCACAACTTCTGGGGGCAACCCGAAACGCAGACTGCGGGGACTTATCCGCGAATCGGTTACTTCATCACTCCCGACCACCCCGGCACCGACCAACTTATGGCGGCGGCAGGCGCGTTGGCAAGCGTTTACTCGCTATTCGGCAACGAAGACGACCTCAAATGCGCGTTAGCACTGTACAATGCCGCAAAATCGTGGACGAAATACGCCCGCGGTGACGCGCGTTCGCAAGATAGTTTTTATCAGCGATACAGCGCGAAAGCGGGACCGAACGGTCTGTGGCAGGACTACGGTGTGGCGGCAGCAATGTGGTTGCACGTCGGGATGGGGAACGCGACAAGTGCGTATCTGACCGATGCGGCGACGTTTACGGCATTGCCCACTCCGTCGGGTTATTCGGCAGGGTTCGATTACTGGCCCTTGAGTTGGGATTCTGTGTGGCAACTCTCCAGTGCGCTGTACGGCAGTAACCCTGCGCCGAGTGCATGGGGGCAGACCACAGGCGCGAAACGTATTGATGACGACACCTATCAAGTCACACAGTCGGTACGTAACAATCCTACGAATTACGTGTTCGTGCATGAGTGGGGGTCTGCGGTCATGAACGCAGGGTTGCAATTCATGGGGTTAATTTACGATAAGTCAACCAACGCGAGTACAGGTTCGGGTTCGTATACGGCATGGGCACGGGGTCAGACGGACTATCTGATGGGCGCGAACCCTATTAACCGTTGCTATATCACGGGGTACTCCGAGAACTCCGTGCGCTTCACGCACCACGCGGGGGCTTCGGGGCATACTACGCAACCCACATCTTCCAATCGCGGACGCGAACAGTTAAATCTGCTCGTAGGCGCGCTGGCGGGCGGGCCGATTAAAGCGGACGGAACGCACAACGATTATGAGGACGATTATGTCGGCAACGAGGTGGGTATTACGTATAACGCGCCGTTAATCGGGGCAGTGGCGGGGCTGTATTTGGCTTACGGCAATGACAGTATGGTTCCTGACACTTCAATTAACAGCGTAAAACCTACGCACGTTTATCCGCGCACCTCTGCGCCGCACCCTGCGGATTGTACCGCACACGGCTGTACGATTGCGCCTTGCAATCGCCCTTGCGACTTGCACGGCTGCACAATCTCACCCTGCAACCGCCCTTGTGACTTGCACGGCTGTACGACTGCGCCTTGCAATCGCCCTTGTGACTTACAGTATTGCACTACTGCGCCCTGTGACCGCCCTGAGCCTACTGTGCCGACGACTTTGTTCATAAGTGCCGCAAATGCGGAACAAAACGGCGGTTGGCTTGAGATTACGAATCCCACGCAAAACGCCGTTTGGTGTGCAGGGTTTACGCTTCAAGCGGGCGATTCTGTGAAATGGCGATTCCCTCCTGTAATTGTGCGCCAAAATACGACTGTGCGCGTTTGCACCGTCGGAAACAATGCCGATTCCGTCTTAAAATATATGCAGTCGGATTTTAAGTTCACGGAAGGAGATATAATCAAGTTAGCGGATTTGAAAGGAAACGTAACTCATCAGTTTGAAGTGGCGGACGGCAGTTAGGGTGTTGGAATGTAATCTAAGGTGTTCTATATCGGTAGTCCGAATACATCTCGTGTTAGAGCGAACCATTCCCTCACCCAGTAAGTTGTGATAACGGGGTAAGGTGTTTGCGAGGGAATAACGCGCACTTCGTCAAACAAGTCCTCCGCTAACATCTGCGCGCGCCACAAGTGAAATCCGTCCGAGATGATGACGATGTTTCGCGGCAGGTTTTCCTCCGCGATAATGTCGCTTGCGAAGCGTAGGTTTTCCTCGGTGTTGACTGA
>WRJN01000037.1 GCA_009778605.1 Oscillospiraceae bacterium | reverse complement strand
CTGTTCCAAAACGGGCAGATTAGTACGCTCCACATGGGCAGTCCGAAAGTGTTAGCCAACGCTGTATACGCAATCGCCAACACCAACGGCACAAGTATAAAGTCGCTTTTATCGGACACTCCGAATACCATGACTCGAGTGCCTCGTTTCCGCAGTATTGCCGCACGGACTTGAACCATTATTACAAATAGTGCAAACAAGCACACGCTTAATATGTTCTGTATGTTCATTTATTTTCACCCGCTTTAATTTTATCCGTAAAAATTACTCCGTCTAAATGGTCAATCTCATGGCAAAGAGTAGCCGCAAGAAATCCCTCGCCGCTGACTGTTACAGGTTCACCGTTTCGGTCAAGTGCCGACACGGTAACGCTTTTCGGGCGTATGACTTCCCCTTGCGGTGAATCAGGGGCAATCGAACCTTCTTTGACAATTTGCGTTTCGGTGCTTGTTTTGGTGATTACAGGATTGATTAACTCAATCACACTTGAATCGTCAAGAATAATAACTGCTCTACGCAACACTCCGACATGAACCGCCGCGCAACCGTAGCCGTTGACTTTTACGAGAGTATCTTTCATATCATCAAGCAAAACCCACAATCGTTCATCGAATTTATCTACTGCCCGACTTTTCTTTAGGAAAAGCGGGTTATTCCAATTGGTAAGCGTTCTCAGTGCCATTATTATAAACTCTCCACTATAATAGACCTGTGCGAAAATCCGTTCACGGCGATTTTACGCGCGGCATTAGCCGGACTGGTTGACAGCATTTTGTCTGTGCTGCTTTTGAAAGAGCGGCAGGAATAACGTGCGTGAATGGTTTCGATTGTGTTCATGGTGATTCCCCCACGTTCTTTTAATTATTCTGTAATTATACCACAAGACAAGCAGAATTGCAAGCAGTAAACACGATAAAATTCCGCAGATAAAGCAACGCAATATTGATTGTTATATGAGTTGCAGTAAATTCATAGCTTTTTAATGCAGTTTCGGAGACCGCTGTGAGTACCGAAACCTTGAAAAAACACGAAAAACAGCGTAACCGCTGTGGTTACGCCGTTTTCGTAAAAGTTTTCTTACGTTCCCCCTCTATGAGGTGGATTTTTGGTGTTTGCCACCGCTATTACGCTTGCGTGACTGTGAAACCTTTGACAGGGATTCGCTTTAGCGGCGAATAGTCAAACTTTTTGCACATATCGTCTTCTTTAACCTCGCCAAACATGGTGCAGTTGATTCGCCCCGAATCGGTGGGCGCGCCAAAATCACAGTATTTGCAAGCGGGTTTGATATTGCTCCCGAATAGCTTATCTTTCATCGTGTAACCTCCTTGCGGCTAAACTACTGCCATGTACAATTTATGGGACTTTTCGGTGACGATTTCGCCGTCGTACCACGTTTTCTCGAACACGTATTCGCTCTCGCTGTAATTCTTCAAAACGCTGAAGAGTGCTTTTTCACGTACGGTTTCGCCCGGTTTAGCACGGTTCGTTCCGTTTGTATTCAAGTTATACGTGCTGCCCACACTTATATAGGTCATTCCGCCTGCTGTTTTGAAGCTCGTCGTTTCGATAGGAGTAGCGCGCCAGTTCACGCCATGAAACATTATGCCGTATTGTGAGGCTTGATAATCAGGCGAGTAGTACACCTCATACTCCAAAAGCCCGTACTCAATATCGCGCGCTTGGTCTTCGGTTAGCGTGAAATCCATAATACCGCTGTAGTCGTCAATCGCCGCTTGAATCTCGTCTTGGTCGCGGCTGACGCTGATGAGGCGCACGTAAAACGGTTCGTATTCGCCGCTGTCGTAGTTCTTTTCTTGATAATAGACCCAATGCCCCAACGGAATGGCTTTGTCTTTCTCATTGTACGATTTAGCGTCGGGGGCGTCGTCCACGTTTACAGACGATGGCGACGTAATTACCGCTCCCTCATTAGTGTCGCTCGTGTTGGTATCGTCAGTAGGCGCAGTCGTTTCGGTAGCGTCGGCAATGTCGGTCTCCTGCAAGTTGTTATCGGTTGTGTATACAGCATTGTTTGATGTTTCGTTTGTGATTTCGGGCGTTCCGAAAGCCAAGCAAGCGGTGAGCGTAAGTATCATCGCGGTTGCTAAAGTCATCATGACTGCTTTTTTCATGGTTTTCATTCTTTACTCCTTTATATTAGACTTATTGCGAAATTAAAATGCGGTGTTTCTGCGTTTTTCTCATTGTCTGACAAAAAATTTGCCTACGCAAATCCCCACACATTTAATTTCGCAAGAGTTCTATTCAACAAAAACTACAATTTTATCGGAATCAGCTTGATGTAATCCTGCAACGTGCCGTCGTTCATACAACAGTCGATGATTTGCTTGCCTAACGGGTCAAGGTCGGGGGCGATGAACTTCTTCAACTCGTCTTTGAAGAACGTCGCCAAGACTTCCGCACCCTTGTCGTACCCCTCAAGACCGATTTCGGGCTGCGTTTCAGGTGCGAGGAACGCTTTGTTCACAAACTGCCCATCAACTTTCAGAGTTTTCGGGCTGTAGCCCAACAACGAACAACGCGCTTCCGTAAGGCTTTCCGGGCGGAACTGTGCGCTGCCTCGTCGCGCAATGTATTCGCGCGCAATCCACTGTGGCTTGAAACCGACTTCATAGCACCCGATATGCTGATTCGGAATCAGCACGTAGCGCGTGTTAGGTGTGCTCATTACTTGTTTGAGCAACAAATTCGCCTGCTTTACGATAGACCCGGTCAAGAAATAACCGTATGAGCCAATCCCCTCACTCGTCATGCCGCCTTGGTCAACAATACTGGGGTTAGCGTGACCGCGCGGTGCAACCAATCGCCACAGCCAACCGAGTGCAGGCGGGAGAATGTGAAACAACCCTAAAATACCGTAGGTAGGCAACTCTTTCGTGCAGGGAGGCGTACGCACGCCAAAACTCCTAATGTCGATTTCGGCCGGTTCATTGATGATGTTTTCAATCATGTGGCGCGGCAAAATCACACGCGGGTTAGGGCAGGGTTTGCCTGAGTCCTCGTCGGTGATGTGGTCCCAAATCAACACGGTGGAGTTGGGATGCGCGTCCATGCTCATGAACACTAACGGCTCTACCGGCGAGAGGCACGCTTTCTCCAAATGAGGGTCTGTGCCATACTCCTTGATGTGGTCAACACGGACAAACCAACCCGCCTCAACGTCTTTGATGACTAACTTTCCGCTGTCGTTTTGAATCTTAGGGTGACACAACGCAATGTCGTCCGCGATGGGGTGAAGCTCACACGGTTCTTCCACACGCAGGTAAAACTCCTCATGCGTTTTGCTGTTTGTCCCAATCAAAATTCGTCCGTCAGGCTCGCGGTGAATATGCTCGCTCATCTCCGACTTACCGCCGCCCGACGCGCCCTCGTGCATAATCACGATTTCATTTTCATACGGTGTAACGATTTTAACCGCCGACGTATGCACAGCTACCCAACCCTCCTGCTCGCCGATATGCAACAGGAATCCGTAGATGCCTTTTTTTGCACTGGGACCCGGGTAGAGGTTATACGCCAAAAGCTCGTAACATTCGGGGGTACGGTTATGAATAACAACCTGCTTGCCGTCAAAGTGCGTGTGACGGAAAGGCGGAACTAAGTAAATGACAACATTAGGCACAAAATCGCCCTCGTACTCATCTATGTTACAGAAATACTGCAAGTCCGACAATCCTAACCCGAAGAACGCCGCGTTTTTAGGAGCAATCAGTGCCGCAGGATACCCTATTCCGTCGCCGCCCACTAACACGGGAACCACAACCAAGTCTTGCTGTTTGAGCCAGTCAAACGTATCTTTGCGAACGTCGGCAAATTCACCGTCGAACATCTCGGAATAACGCGGTTTATCCGTGTATTCGTTATCGCCGATAATCAGGCAGTCGGGGTCACGCCTACGCATATACGGCTCAACGTAGTTAATTACCGCCCCGTTTTTAACTCTCGTTATGATTGCCTCGTCCTTCTTTTTTCCGTTAATTTCGTAGCTGACTGTAAACTGGTCTTCGCCGTTCAAAGCAAGCTCAATCAAGTCCGCACGTGTTTTAGGATAAGTCACGCTTTTGGCGTTTTTGAGTACGTCTGCCGCCTCACTCGTGAATCTGTACTTATTTGACATTGAATAAATTTCCTCTCTTTGGTAATGTGAATGTAATAAATATACACTTTTCTATTGTACCACATCTTTTAGGCAATGTCAACATTTTTTTTACAGTTCATTAAAAAAGAAAATCATTCATCGGGGGTATACTCCAGCAAATCCCCGGGTTGACATTCCAGTACCTCACAGATTTTACCCAACGTCGAAAACCGAATCGCGCTGACTTTACCCGTCTTGATGTTAGACAGGTTGACGTTTGAAATTCCCACGCGCTCAGCTAACACGTTGAGCGACATTTTTCTGTCCGCCATTACGCGGTCAAGCCGTAGTATAATCGCCATAGTTCCTCCTCCTTGCTCACAGTGTTTCGTCTGACTCTTGCTGTAAAATTACACCGTACTCGAAAATTAAAGCAAGACAGAAGAACACAGCCGCAAAAACGAAGTGTGCGAGGTTAATATGGAACGTGAATTCATTAACCCCGGGCACGAAGACCATAATTAGAAACGCTTTTAATGGTTGAACAACAATTGTGAACCCAATCAACAACAATGATATAATCTTGAGCCGGTCGGCGTTCTTTTGGGCGAACGGCGTATGTTGCGTTGTCATGTCCTTAAAGATGTAGCTTGCAACAAACATGATTGCCGCTATCACCGCTAAACTCAACATTTCGCCGCACACCCTTAACCGAAATTCTGCCACACTGTTTACGTTGACCGAATCGCCCCATATCGTTTTGAGTGTTACTGCCCCAAAATCAATCGACGGTGCAACAATCACCGCAACGATTCCCCCCACAATCGCTAAAACCGCCGTAACTTCACCGATTTTCATAAGCACATTCAAGACGTTGCTTAATTTTACGATGGTTTCCTTTTTTGCACTCCTTGCTTCCATAACTAAAATCCTCCTAAAAGTTTATTTGATGATTACAGTATAACATATGTTTTAATGATTGTCAAGTGTTTTTTATCGAAAAACGATAAATATTTTATGAATAAAATACCGCCACGAAAAGTGACGGTATTTTGTTTCGCTTTTGTTCACGCTCTAAAACTCAACCCGACTTGCGATGTATTCCCGCACTTCGACTATTTTAATGCGCTCCTGCTGCATAGAATCACGTTCGCGCACAGTCACGCAACCGTCTTGCGCGCTCTCAAAGTCGTACGTAACGCAGAACGGCGTTCCGATTTCGTCTTGACGGCGGTATCGCTTGCCGATTGCGCCTGTCTCGTCATACTCCGCCGAGAAATGTTTCATCAGCTCGTCGGCGACTGTCAACGCGCCCTCCGCTAACTTCTTGGACAACGGCAGAATCGCGACTTTCACAGGCGAAAGGAATGGGTGCAACCGCAAGACATTACGCGTTGTGCCGTCCTCAAGTGTCTCTTCTTCATATGCGTCCACGAGTAACGCGAGGAACAAGCGTTCCACACCCAAACTCGGCTCAATGACGTAGGGAACATACTTCTCGTTCGTTTCGGGGTCGAAATACTCCAACGACTTGCCCGATTCGGCTATATGCTGTTTTAAGTCGTAATCGGTACGGTCTGCGATTCCCCACAACTCCCCCCACCCGAACGGATACAAAAACTCGAAGTCCGTCGTTGCCTTTGAGTAGAACGAAAGCTCGTCGGGGTCATGGTCGCGCAATTTCAGATTCTCTTTTTTCAGCCCGATATTGTACAGCCACTGCTCGCAGAAATCTTTCCAGTAGCTAAACCATTCTAAATCGGTATCAGGTTTACAGAAAAATTCCAACTCCATTTGCTCGAATTCGCGGACACGGAAAATAAACTTGCCAGGGGTGACTTCGTTGCGGAACGATTTACCGATTTGCGCCACACCGAACGGGATTTTTCTGCGCGATGTCCGCTGAATATTCGCGAAGTTGACGAAAATGCCCTGCGCCGTTTCGGGGCGTAGGTAAATCTCGTCTGCCGAATCCTCAGTGATTCCCTGAAACGTCTTGAACATGAGGTTGAACTTTTTGATGTCGGTGTAGTCACACTTGCCGCAGTTGGGGCAAGCAATGCGTTTCTTGCTGATATAATTGGTGAGTTGTTCGTCAGTCCACCCCGCAGTCACCGAACCGTCGAACTCCTCAATCAGATTGTCAGCACGGTGGCGCGTTTTGCAAGACTTACAGGAAATCAACGGGTCAGAAAACCCCGCCAAGTGCCCCGACGCTACCCATGTTTGCGGATTCATGAGAATCGCCGAATCCAACCCGACGTTGTAACGGCTCTCCTGCACGAATTTCTTTAGCCACGCCGCCTTTATGTTAGCTTTAAGCAATGCGCCGAGCGGCCCGTAGTCCCACGTATTGGCTAACCCTCCGTAAATTTCGGAGTTTTGGTAGACGAACCCCCTGCCTTTGCAGAGTGCTACGATTTTGTCCATTGATTTGTCAGTATTAGTCATGAGTGTACCTTACTTTCTTTTTATATTACTTTATGTTGAAGCCCTTGTTTAGCCATTGTCCCCTTTTCTTCTTCTTTGTGATTCGTTATCGTCTTTTTTCATGATTAGTTTGTTGAATATAATAATGACAGGCACGACGGTAATTGCTACGAACCCGCCTGCGAATCCGTTATTATATAGGTTCAATCCGCCGTTCAAATCCCCAATGTAGATTGCCACGGACAGGTGCAGGAACCCCACAACAATCCCCCACCCCCACCCGAATTTGCAAGCAATGGGCGCGAGCCCCGTCGAGAACAGGATTGCCAATGCGTTATTAGCCGACGCCATATCAAACCGATTTAGGTACGCCGCCCCGATTGCCCCGAGAAGTACGGGAATGGTATTACGCATATGTTTCCCCGCCACCGCGAACCCTGCAATGGTGATAATCCCCCCCAAGACAGGACCGTTAATGGGGATTTTGAGAATCAGCATAGTCGTTGTTGCTACTATGCACATAATCCCGATGTTTATGTAGCAGGTACTGCCGTAGTACATGAAATAGTCGTTGTTGTCGCGGTCTTTCTCGCCGACTATTCTAAAATACTTACGTATGGCAGGGAGCGGCTTTTCAGCGACTAACGCAAACACAATGACCGCGACAGAGAACGAATACGCGCCCACGGCGAGTATTTGTGTGTGCGTCGTGTCCCAGTATTGCTCGGGGATTATTTGTTGCCCCGCACTGCGGAACAGCCCTGCCGCAAACGTCGCGATAAACCCACCCGCAATCCCCGAATTGTACAGGCAGTACCCAATGTGCATACGCCTGACTGTTTCGGCAATGGCAGTAAAAATAAACCCGACGAATACCCCCACAGCATACGCCACCACCAACCGCTGAATGCTTAACGTCCCCGCGAATGCGATTTCGCTGACTATCGGCGCAATGGTCGTGCAGGTAATCGCGCTTACTAAATGTTTTTTTATACTGTCTTTGTTTGCTTTGGCATACAACCATACGCCAAACCACAACGGCAGTGAGTTAATGATGTTTTTGCCGAACATCGCAAAACCGATGGTCAGGAACAGCGCGGCAATAATCTTGCCGGTAGGCTTACTTTTCGTAGCAATCAGGAACGCCAAGAACACGCCGCAGGACACCGCCGCGTTGAGGAGCGTCGCACTAAGCCCTGCCAACGCGATATAGTCGGTGACTAAGACGCTGCGCGAGGTGTTGATTTTCCAAAAACCGTGCAATACCTCAAGGGGCGGCGTAGAAGCGAACGCAAAAATCACAAGCAGTATGCAAATGCCCGACAATACGTAATAGTCGAACGGGATTCTGAAATTGTCAAACTTATCAAACTTATCGGGCTTTTCAATCTTCGTCATATAATTTCCTTAACTTAATATTTCAAAAGTATGTACATAATGGAAACCGTGAAGATTTCCATTATGTTTTGCTTTAAGCCTGTTTAGTATCTCGCTCGTGGCGAAATTTTGGCGATTTTTACGCCATACTTCGTTGAATTTTCTTGAAAGGCTCTTAGTCTTCTGTACCTTTTTTCATATTCACGATTCTGTCGAACGTACCGCCTGTCATTTTTTGCGTATTTTCGGCTTTGATTCCGTCGTTTTGGTGTTCAATGTCGAAAACTCCGCCTGTAATGGTAATATTACCGAAAGTCGGGTTAGTAGAGCTGGTGTTACTCGCGCGAATTCCGTGGTTGCCCGCGCGCAGTCTGAATTTACCCGCAGTAATGGTAACGCCGTCACGCCCGTGAATCGCCGTATCGGTGTTCGTGGTGTTGATGTTAAGCTCCGCTCCGCCTATGGTGACTGTGTCGCGGCTCTCGATTCCTCTCCCGAGAACAGGTACCATTTGCGTTGCGTCACCTTTCGCGCCGCCTGTACGACGCCATCTTTGTTCGCTCAAGCGGCTGGTGATGTTGAGCGTACCTCTGCCTGTAACGCGAATATCGCCTTGTGAGAAAATAACCGCACTGGGTTCCGGAGGCGGGTCAGTGTTGGCTTCGGGGTCGTTAATGGTCAAATAAGTCGCGCCGTCAGTAAGGTTGTTGGTTGTACCGTCCGCGACGCGCACTTCAAGGTATTGCGAACGCCGTGAGTGAATAGCCGCACCGGTACTGCTTGTGATGTTCGCGCCGTTGAGGATAATCACAACAGGTTCAGCTACTGCGGAAAGGGTAGGGTTAAGGTCGCGCCAGGGTCTGTCGTGCGCGTTGACGTAGATTTTAACGTCAAGCGTCGCGCCGCCTGTGTTGATGACATACGTACCGCCGCGCCGAATCATCAGCGTGTTTTTGGGGTCACCATCGTCATTGAACCGCACGAAGTGACCGTCGGTGATGTCTTTACCGCCGCCGTCTCGCGCAATCATCGAACCAAACATACCCGACGCAAAGCTAATGTGCCATACGTTGTCGGAAGGGTCGGTAATGCGTCGTCTTGCAATGTCTTTATCGCCCGAACGTGGGTTGTGCGCGGGCACGGTGGTGACAGGACCGAGAGGGTCTGCGGTAGAACCGCCATTGCAGGTCGCCATATGATTGTCGTAGTTGGCTTTCCAGTTGTCGCGCTCTTGGATTAACCCTGCAACTTGCCCTTCCAACTCCGCGATTTTTTCAAGCAAATCTTGGAGATTACCAATAGGCGGTCCCTCTGTGCAAATGTGTTCGTCCCATTGCTTTTGCAATGCGTCACGTTCACCCTCCGCTTTTGCTTTGTCTGCCTCGGCTTTATTCTTCGCATCAATGTAGGGTTGAATAATGGCTTGTAAATCAGGGTTCTCTCCTATAAGGTCTTCTAAAACTTTGATGAGGTCATTCTTCTGTTTAATTGTCTCCTGTGCGTCGTTGTACTGGCTTTGCCAACTGTCGCGTGAAGTCTTGGTTTTTGCGTGTTCGCCAACCTCGTACTCATACTTAGCTTTCTCTGCACTTAACTCAAAGATTTTTGCGTCGAGTTGGCTCTGGAGTGAGCTGGTAGCGATGTTCACGCACGCGCCGCACTTCGTCGCCACAAGTGAGCAGTTCTCCGATTCACAGATTGACGAGCCGCCGATTAACTGCGAGGGTGCCGTTTTCAATCCGTAAGGGCGTTCGTGTTCAGACACGACAAACGGTGTGGACAGTTTCACAAGAAAACGCAGTACCTGCAACGCGTCGGACATTCCTGCTTGCTCACCATTTTCTGACCTTTCCAAAATGTCGCCGCAAACAAGCATCGGGTTAATCCGAACGTCCTTGGGTGGTGGGTCGTTAGCGGTTGCGGTCATCGACAGCAACATCGAGCAACACAGCGCGACAGCCGTAACCTTAGCTATTTTTTTCTTTTTCATAGCCTTTTTCTCCTTTGATATTTTTTATTTTCAAGACGTACGTCAAGTACGCCTTAAATTACACGATAAGTCCAGCCCATATTATCGGGCAGGTTGCCATACTGAATTCCCGTGAGTGTGTCATAGAGTTTCTGCGAAATCGCGCCGATTTGTCCGCCGTTAATCTCAATTGCCCTGTCCCCTAATTTCAACGCACCTACAGGCGATACGACAACTGCCGTCCCTGTCCCGAACACTTCTTTGAGTGCGCCGCGCGCGTGTAAATCAAACACTTCATCAGCGGCAATCTTGCGTTCAGTGACGTTCATGCCCCACTCGCGGCACAGTTCAATCACCGACATTCGCGTAATCCCCGGCAGAATTGAGCCATTGAGCGCGGGTGTGATGATTTCCGTGCCGTTGTCCTCACCCTTATCAATGGCGAAAAACACGTTCATAGAGCCAACTTCTTCGATATACTTACGCTCCACGCCGTCCAACCACATGACCTGCTCATACCCTGCCGCTTGCGCGGTCTTTTGCCCGATGAGCGACGCGGCGTAGTTGCCGCCTGCCTTGGCGAACCCCATACCGCCTTTGACGGAACGGACATACTGTTCCTCAATTGCAATCTTGACAGGATTCAACCCCATCGGGTAATACGCGCCCACAGGCGACATGATGATAATAAAGTAATACTTATCCGCAGGGCGTACGCCCAAAAATGGGTCAACAGCGATAATGTACGGGCGCAGATACAATGACGCGCCTGCCGAGCGCGGCACCCAGTCTTTGTCTGTCTTAATCAGCTCACACAACGCTTTAAGCGCAAACTCCTCATCAACGGGCGGAATGACCGAGCGTTCCGCTGACACGTTCAGCCGCTTAAAGTTATCTTTCGGGCGGAACAACAGAATGTCGTCCTCGCCGCCATTCGATTGCGGCGAGCGATAGGCTTTCATGCCCTCGAAAATCGTCTGGCTATAGTGCAGCACCATAGCCGCAGGGGACAGAGCGAGGTTGCCGAACGGCTGAATCTTAGGCGAGTGCCACGTTCCGTCACTGTACTCCATAATAAACATATGGTCGGTGAAAATTTTACCGAAACCCAACTGTGACTCGTCTGCGGGTTTCGCCTTGGGCGCAGTTGTTTTGGTGATTGTTATGTTCATGTATTCTTTTACTCCTTTACACTTCTAAAGTCGCGAAATAATCCGCAGGTGTTTCTGCGCGGCGAATGAGCTTGACGCTGCCGTCCTCTTTGAGTAACAACTCCGCCGAGCGCAGTTTGCCGTTATAGTTGTACCCCATGGAGTGCCCGTGCGCGCCTGTGTCATGAATCACGAGCAAGTCCCTCATGTCAATTTGGGGCAACATTCGGTCAATGGCAAACTTGTCGTTGTTCTCGCATAATCCCCCCACCACGTCATACTTGTGAGTGCAGGCGGCGTTCTCTTTGCCCACGACAGTGATGTGGTGATAGGCGTTGTACATGGCAGGGCGCATGAGGTTTGCCGCGCACGCGTCAACGCCGATGTATTCCTTATAGATGTGCTTCTCGCGGATTGCCCGAGTAACCAAACAACCGTGTTCCGCTAACATGAAACGCCCTAACTCCGTGAAAATCGCCACGTCTCCCATGCCCGCAGGAACGAGAATTTGCTCAAACGCATCGCGTACGCCCTGCCCGATTGCGGTAATATCGTTAGGCGTTTCATCAGGGTGATACGCAACGCCTACGCCTCCCGAAAGGTTGACGAAACTAAGCGAAACGCCCGTCACCTCGCGAATCTCCACAATCAGTTCAAACAAAATCCGCGCCAACGCAGGGTAATACTCGTTTGTCTTTGTATTGCTCGCCAAAAACGCATGAACACCGAACCGCTTCGCGCCCTTGTCGCGCAATCGCGCATACCCCTCCATCAACTGCTGTTTCGTGAAACCGTACTTAGCGTCCTGCGGCACGTCCATGACATTGCCCGACTCGTTCAACTTGAATGCACCCCCGGGGTTGTATCGGCAAAATACCGTTTCGGGAATACCGCACAGCTTATCAAGCACATCTATGTGCGTGAAATCGTCAAGGCTGATTAACACGCCGAGTTTGTGTGCGAGCTTGAAGTCACTGTCGGGGGTTTGATTGGAACTTATGATAACATCACAGCCGCGCGCGCCGATTCCGTCCGCGAGTAACAACTCGGTGTAGGACGAACAATCAAACCCACACCCCTCTTGGGCGAGGATTTGCATGATATGCGGATTAGGCGTGGCTTTGACCGCAAAATACTCTCGAAACCCCTTATTCCATGCGAATGCGGCGTTTAATTCGCGCGCACGTTCACGGATTCCTTTCTCGTCATACAAATGAAACGGCGTAGGAAATTCTTGTGTGATTTCGCATAACTTTTGCCCAAAATTCCTTTGAGATATAAATGTAGTTTTAGTCATAATACCTAATTATATCAAAAATTTTCATAAAATGCAATAGTTTTTACTCAAAATTTTACTCTTTTTTAATAGAAATAATATCCACCGATTATTCCCTGTCAAGATTCGCCCGTCGGACGAGCAGAGCCCGTCCTTTGGGCTTATCTCTTCTTTTGCTTTTAGTAGAAATAATATCCACCGACTATATGTCGGCGGATATTGATGCTTTAGTATATATTAAACACACGTTCCTGCGGGTCGGCATACCCTGCTTCGCGCGCATTTTCCTCAAGATACTCCTCAAAGTCATCGTCCTCGAAATATCGTTGAAGTTCTTCATTCTCGGCGACTAACTGCCGTTCACGCTCCTGCAACGCCGCAAGCTCCGCTCTGCCGGCGCGAATATCACGGTCATTGCTCATGACTTTCGCCAACAGCGGCACCAACAAACTGACCGCAATCAGCCCGACGGCTAACTTACGCAACGAAAAACGCCTTCTCGGCTTTTCATACTTTAGTAATGCGCGCTCTAACGACTTGTCTTTTTGCTTTTTCAACATCGGTTTTACGTCCTCCGTCTGACGGCATGAGCCGCGAATTCCGCTCTGCGCGCACCTGCGCCCGTTGAGCCTTGATACTATTATACCGCATATGTGCGGTGTTTTGCAAGTCTATTCGGCGTTTTTCTGCGTTTTTATACATTTCGGCGATTTTTGCGCGTCGTTTTTGTGCAATTTGCACAATCTTTTCGCGCAAAGGCAGGATTACTTTGCGTTTCAACAACCGCAGAACGTAACGGACAAGTCGGCGGATTGCATCGGCGAACACACGGGTAACAGTGTTGACGAGTTTGCCTAGTGTCAAGAAGTAGACAACTCCGCCGAATGCCAACCCCACTAAATAGTAATAGCGAAAGTGTCCCGCCCCGAATTCCAATGAATAAGCGAACACTATAAGCCCGCTAAGTGATAAAAATAAGAAATCCTGAACTCCTACAATAACAGCGTCGTTCTTGCGCGCTTTGCCGACATTGAAAAATAGCCGGAATATCCGCAACGGCTCATACAGAGCGGCTAACGCAAAGCCGAGAATCGCAAACATAGCCGTTTCTTGCAGGCTCTGTGTGACAGGCTCAAACATAGTTTAATTCCTCCTGTTTTTCTGGTTCACCTGAAAATCTTCGTGATAATGTTATTAGGCGTTCTGTCGGTGTCGGAATAATGAATAGACGTGACAAGCCCCGTCATCTCTAAATCCCCCGACTCGGTGTTGACTTTGCCGACCTCG
>WRJN01000036.1 GCA_009778605.1 Oscillospiraceae bacterium | reverse complement strand
GCAAACTTACCGTTTGGCGTGCCGTGAACTTGGTAACGCCCGCGCAACGCCTCACTGACGCTCGTGAGAACGTCGGCACAGTTATCCACTGCCAAAATCGTCTTATCCATGCTGTTTTCGCTCGGGCGTGTGATGACTTTGATATGCTCTTTCTCCAACGTAGTCGCCACTTCTTTTGCGCGGTCATACTGCCGATTGGCTATCATCTGCGACAGCTTGTCAAACACGTCATTCATGGGTTTCAGCTCTTCCGCCATGTCCCCTGCGTCTTTGTGATTGCCCACTCTTAACATTCGGTTAATGGTGGCTAAATTATGCGCGATTTTCTCGTTAAGCTCGATTCTTTTTAGCGGCGGCGGCGCGGCGCGATTCGCCGTCTGCAACTCAATTGACAAAAGGAGCATATCGGCAACAGCTTGACGCATCAGCGGCTCACACAACGCCACGTCCCGCGTTTTCGCTGACTGCAACAGCGCGTGCACGTAAGCAATGCAGTGCTTGGCGTGTATCGCTTCCGCCATTTCCGAAATTGCCTCGAGTAGTTCGACAAACGTGGTCTTGTCCCCTGTCATAAGCGCGTGTTCCAACTGACCCGTGTAAATTTCTATGTTGTCAATATAGCGTTCTGTGTCGTTAATTCCCATAATGAATCACCACTTTTCCCGCTACTCACGCAAACGGAACGCCGACACCAACTCCTCAAGCATACGCGCTTGACCGCTCAACTGTTCACTCGCCGCCGCGCTTTGTTCCGACGTCGCCGAGTTGGTTTGAACAACTTGTGCTACTTGGTCAATCGCCGTGTTGATTTGATAAATGCCGCCCGCCTGTTCGTTCAGCGATTTGGAGATTTCCATAATCAGCTCGGTGCTTTGCTGAATGCCCGCAACAATTTCCGAAAGGCTGGTTTCCGTATCGGCGGCAATTCTCGCGCCTAACTGTGACTTAGTGATGGAGTTGGCAATCAGCTCTTCCGTATCATGCGCCGCCTCGGAGCTTTTCGCCGCTAAGTTACGCACTTCTTCCGCCACGACTGCGAATCCTTTACCGTGCTGACCCGCCCGCGCCGCCTCGACTGCGGCGTTCAGCGCGAGAATGTTGGTTTGGAATGCGATGTCGTCAATTACTTTAATGACGCGGCTGATGGACTGGCTCGCCTCGTCAATTTCGCGAACGGCAGTCATCATCTCAGCCATTTGTGAACTGCCCGTTTCGGCTTTGGTTTTCACCATGCCCACAAGTTCAGCCGCGCGCCCCGCCCCCTCTACGTTTTGGCGCGTAACGCCCGATATTTCGTTGACCGAACCCGATAATTCCTCCACCGTTGCGGCTTGTTCGGTCGAACCTGACGCAAGTGACTGTGCCCCCTCGCTTACTTGGCTCGCGCCTACGGCAACTTGTGATGACGCAATAGACATTTCTCTGAAAATATTATTGAGGCTGTCAGACAGGTTCTTGACGGATTTCCCCATAATGTCAGTGTCGCTCACCACTTCTATGTCCGTAGTCAAGTCACCCTCAGCTAAGCGGTTAAGCTCGGCGGCAATATGTCGGATATGCGCCAAGAAGTGGTCAATGTCTTTAATCGTGCTTCCCACTTCGTCTTTTAAGTTGTTATACCGATTGAGCGCGTTCGCCTCCTGTTGCGTAGGCGCGATGTTGCCCGTATCCCCTGCGCGGCGCATGAACCCTGCCAATACTGACAGCGGTTTGGCAATACAGCCCGACAAGTAATTCGCGAAAGAAAAACCCGTGATAATCGAAACAAACAACATAACAACAATGACCGCTAACAAGATTTTGTACACCAATACTGCGTCGGCGATTTTATCGTCTGCTGATTTTTCGTTATACACGGTGCATTCGTCCAACAAGTCGCCTAACTTCACGCTTATCGGATAGCCTGTGTTGGTTAAGTAGTCCCGCGCTTCGTCGCGTTTGTTGTCGGTAGCTAATCCGCGACAATGGTCAAGAAACGTCTGCCATTCACTCCACGACGACATAATCGCGTTATACTTACCGCGTTCAAAATCGCCGACTAATGTTTTTTCATATTTCGACGCGCTGTCATGGAACTCTGTGTCTGCTTTGTTTAGCTGAGCGACTGCGGTTTTGTAATAATCGGTGTCCGTTTCATAGTTGATAATATCACGAATGTATACGCGCGTTTCTAAAAACTGTGCTTCCATATGCCCCACCGCTTCAATCGCGGTGACGTTGTGTTCGTACATATCTGACGTTCCGTTTTTGATTACGTTCATGCCGTAAATCCCGAATCCGCCCACAATGCCCAACATAAAAATGATGATACCAAAGCTGATGATTAGCTTAACGGAGGTTTTCATATTACCCATTATTTACACCACCTTATTCCATACTTTAATGTTAGTATATCACACTATAACGCTTATTACAAGTGATAAATTTCACAAAGTATTTGGTAATTTTTTGTGCATTTTGCACAAATTCAGAAGAATTACAGCAATAAGATTTTATGCTTGACTTATCGTGAAATCCGTGATATAATATACATATTCTTATTTCATATTTTAAGGAATCAAACCAACATGAGCATTTTCCAAGAATTAAAAAAACGCAACCTCATCGCGCAAATGAGCCACGAAAAGGAAATACAGGAGCTGTTAGACGGCGAGAGCATCAAGTTTTACGTCGGTTTTGACGCTACTGCCGATTCGTTGCACATCGGGCACCTTATGCAGCTCATCACCATGAAACGCCTGCAACAAGCGGGACATTACCCTATCGCGCTGTTGGGGACTGCTACGACGTTAATCGGAGACCCCACCGGCAAGACCGATATGCGGAAAATGCTGACGAGTGAGCAAATCGCCCACAATGCCGAGTGTTTCCGCGCGCAAATGTCCGGCATTCTTGACATGAGCGAGGGTAAAGCCGAAATCGTCAAGAACGGGGACTGGTTCGCCGATATAAAATACCTCGAATTCCTGCGCGACATAGGAAAGCTCTTCTCTGTGAACAAAATGCTGACTGCCGAATGTTTCAAGTCCCGTCTTGAGAAAGGGCTGTCATTCTTGGAGTTCAACTATATGCTCCTGCAAAGCTATGACTTTTTGCACCTCTACCGCGAAAAAGGCGTGAAACTGCAAATCGGCGGCGATGACCAGTGGTCGAACATACTCGCGGGGGCGGACTTAGTGCGCCGCGCCGAACAAATAGGCGACAGGAGTAATCCGCAGGCTTTCGCCATGACGTTCGCGCTGTTAGCGACGCGTGAAGGCAAGAAAATGGGCAAAAGTGAGAAAGGCGCAGTGTGGTTAGACCCCGACAAATGCTCCGTGTATGACTTCTTTCAACACTTCCGCAACGTAGACGATGCAGACGTTATCAACCACCTCAAGATGATGACGTTTGTGCCTCTCGAGCAAATTGAGGACATGGAACGCACGTTGCAGGGCGTGCAGCTCAATCAAGCCAAAGAATTGTTGGCGTTTGAGATGACGAAGTTAGTCCACGGCGAAAACGAGGCAGTTAAAGCGCGTGACGCGGCGAAAAACGTGTTCTCGAGCGGCGGCGAAGATGTGAATATGCCCACTGTGAACGTCACCGAAAGTGAAATGGGTATACTGACGCTGTTAGTCGCGGCGGGGTTGTGCAAGTCCAACCGTGAGGCGCGTACGGCAGTGGAGCAGGGCGCGGTGAGCATCAACCGCGAAAAAGTCCTCGATGTGAACGCAGTCATCACCGTTGAGCCGTCCGTAATCGTTGGTAAAGGCAAAAAGAACTTCATTAAAGTTGTCAGGTGAAGGAGTATATATGTCCAAATCGGCTTTTTCTGAGCGTGACATAGGCGTGAAATCCCCCGCGACTATATCGGGGCAACTGCGAATCCTGAACAATCGCGGATTGGTTATTGAAGACTTGCCTGCGGCGCGCCGAACACTCGAGACGGTAAATTATTACCGCTTAGTGCATTACTTCGCTGTATTCTTGGACGAAATGGGGGAATACTATGAGGAGGGAACGCGCTTTACCGACGGCGTACGCTTGTATGATTTTGACCGTAAACTCCGCAGTATCATCTTGGTTTCCCTTGAGGAGGTGGAGGTTGCGGCGCGGGCGGCAATATCCAACTATCACTCGGTAAAATACGGCGCGACGGGATACTTAAACGCCGACTCGTTCGACCGTCGCCACAATCACAAAGGTTTCCTGCATAAAACCCAGCACATGATTACCAAAAACGCTGACTTGACGTTTGTTCGACACCACAACAACAAATACGGCGGTTCGTTCCCGCTTTGGGTACTCATGGAGATGTTTAGTTTCGGGACGTTGGCGGTATTCTACGGCGACTTGAAAGTAAACGACAAGAAAGAAATCGCCGACTATTATTACGGGCATGACTATCGCAACGTCGAGAACTGGCTCGAAAACTTGGCGATTCTCCGCAATCGTTGCGCGCACTACAACCGCATCTACGGCAATCCGCTGCCCGGCAACATTCGCGGCGGCGAGTCCCAAACAACGTCCAGCGTGTTTGAGCATATGTTAGCACTTAAATCACTACATAAAGGCAACACACTCTACGAAACAAGCTGGGGTCAGGCGTTTGCAGAGGACATGGCAAAACTGTTCGCCGACTACGCAGACATAGCCGAACCGTCGGCATTAGGATTCCCGGACGACTGGTCAGGGTATTTCGCCACTCAAGCAGAGTAAACAAGGAGAAAAACTATGAATAATCACACAAACTACATCTGGAAACAAGTGAGCATTAAATTCGCCGCGCTGTTTTGCGTGGGTACACTTACCGTGGGCGGATTGGCGGGTTTTGGCGGCTCACGCATAGCAATCGAAATGTTGAACCTGATATCGGGGACATCGTCGGGTTCGTCGGGGTACACGGGTAACGGCGACAACGGGCCGTACATTCCCGATGATTTGAACAGGGCGATTTGGCAGGGCGTACCCTCCGAGAAACGCCCCTCCGAAGCGTTCGACGCGGCGACTTTGTTTGAGAACCGCGGCTTGACCGTAGTGGGCGTGAAACTCATTCGAGACGTGTACGGCACTACTGAAACGACCGACATTATCGGGAGCGGCGTGTTGGTGTCGGAAGACGGATTCATCTTGACTAACGCCCACGTCATTGAGGGCGGCACCGAAGCTATCGTGGTGGTTGACGATTATGACAACCCCGCCATCAAGAACGAATATAAAGCGGAAATATTCGGCTATGACACCGCTACTGACTTAGCTCTGTTGAAAATTGAACGCCCTGAACCTTTCAGATTCTCGCCTATCGGTAAAAGCGGCGATTTACGCGTGGGTCAATCGGTAGTCATTATCGGGAACCCAATGGGTCTCGAAAAGTCCATCACTCAAGGAATCGTGTCCGGTCTCAAGCGTGAAATCGGCGATAATCCGTTTATGCTGCCCTCGATTCAGACGGACGCGGCAGTCAACCCCGGAAACTCGGGCGGCCCGATGTTTAATATGTACGGCGAGGTTGTCGGAATCGTCAACATAAAATACGTTTCGGCAGGCGGAATGTTAGACAATCTCGGTTTTGCAATCCCCATTGACGAAGCCATGACAGTGATTGACGACTTAGCTAAACACGGCAAAGTCATGTCCCGCCCGATGTTGGGCATAACCGCACAACCCTACAACGACGGCGAATACAGCGGATTAGAAGTTCTGTCCGTTACGCCCGGCACGCCTGCGGCGAAGAGCGGGCTGTCGCGTAATGACATTATCACGCATATTGAGGGCGAAATCGTCAACGGTGTCCCTGATATTCAGGCGGTGTTGCGCGGCAAAAACGTCGGCGACGAAATCACGCTGACAATTATCCGCTATAATAACGCGGGTGTACCCTCCGAAAAGACACTGCGGTTTGAGTTAATCAGTGCGAGCGATTCATGACGCCCGAGGAGCGCATACTCGCGCTTGAACGCGCTTGTTTTGCCCAACCGTGGCAGAGTGTCACGCTCACCGAACACTCGGTTTACGTGGTGGAAGACTACGGTTATGCGTTAGGTGTTCATGTCGGCGGAGAATATGAACTTTTGCGCCTGTGCGTCCTCCCTGATGAGCGCGGGCAGGGCAAAGGTCGTTCACTTTTGGAGCGTTTTATGAACAACTGCAACGGCGTGGTCTTCCTTGAGGTCGCCTCAAGGAATGTTCACGCCGTACGATTATATGAACAATGCGGATTCGTCGAGAACGGTCGCCGTAAAGCCTACTACGGAGACGATGATGCGGTGTGTTATAGAACTGTGTACCAATAGCCGTTCGCGGTCAAATTTCGGCGAATTTTGTCACGCTCTGGCTATTAGTACACGTTTTTAAACCGCCACTCGCGGGACGCGCGCCGCAACAGCGGTGGTGATTTCGTAGGGGATTGTCCCTAACGTGCGCGCAATATGCTCGACACTCGTGTCGGGGTGCGCGCTTGAGAACAGCTCCACTTCCTCGCCGATTTCCACACCGAAAATCTCCGTGACGTCCGCGACGATGTACTCCATGCTCACGCGTCCGCGAATGGGCGCGGCAATTCCGCGAATGAGGACTTTTCCGCGCCCCGACAACGCCCGCGAATAACCGTCGGCGTATCCCACAGGAATCACGGCTAACTTGCGTGGCGAGTCCGCCACGTATGTCCGCCCGTAACCTACCGCGACACCTGCCGCAATCTCGCGCACTTGCGTGACCGTTGACTTAAACTTCATTACCTGTTTCAAACCATGTGAAGAAGAGTTCGGCGCGTTATGCAGGTTTTGCTCATCAGAATTTGTCATTTTAGCATTACAATCTGTATTATTTCCCGGGAAATATCCGTAGAGTGCTAATCCGACGCGCACCATGTCTCCTTCAAAATCGGCATGATTAAACACGCCGCCTGAATTTTGTGAGTGAAACTTCAAATTATACAGGTTGGCAAATTCGACAAGTTTCGCCTGTTGGTTTACTGTGTAGTCCCTATCGTAAATATCGTCCGAATCGGCGCAGGAGAAGTGCGTAAACAGTGCCTCGGTGTTCAGCCCGGGGATTTCGAGGATTTCGCGCAGTTCGTCAATGGAGTCAATCCCCGTGCGCGTCATGCCGCTGTCTAACTTGACGTGTCCGCGAATCACGCCGCCGCCGAATATTCGCGTGCGCTCGGTGAACCGCCGTGCATACTCCAAGCTGCCGATTGCTTGAACGAAGTTGCCTGCGGCGACACGGTGAGACTGTGTTTCAGGCGTTTGCCCGAGGATTAGAATGTCACAGCCTCGCGCAATGTCGCGGATTTGCTCTGCTTCGCTCACGCTCGAAACGGCAAACCGACTCACACCCAAACTCTTGAGGTGGGAGGTGATAATGCTGATTCCGTGACCGTATGCGTTCGCTTTCACTACGGCGATGATTTCTTTTGCGCCACACGCGTTTTTGACCGCTTCAAGGTTAGACTTCAGCGCGTCTAAGCTGATTTCAACCCGAGTTGACGAAAAATCCATACCTACAAGTTCCCCTTTCGAGAGTTTTTGTACAAAACCCTTGCAAACCCTCTTGCAAAATGCTTGACTTTATGGTATTATATAATATATCAATCAATTTTAGTACAAGGAATTTATGTAATATATGAACTTATTCAAGCAAACAGGCTCTAAAACAAAAAAACGCCAACCCTTACGCAGACGAAGCAACTGGTATATCTATTTGATTACTTTTGCGTCCACGTCGATTATGTTAGGGTTGTTTGTGTTGGCTCTCAGCCCGATTCTGTTCGCGCAAAACAACACCGCGCATAAAGACTGGCGCAATTATTACCCTGACTCAGAGCTTGACACCATCGTTTTGTTCATGCTCAGCAGTGAGCAGGGCGGCATTCCGCACAGGTTCATGTTGATGAATTATCGCCCACGCGACAATGTAATCGAGTTGGTGCCGCTCAGCGAGAATACTCATGTTCAAACGCGCGCCATGACAGGCAGCCTTATCAACGTGTATCGCACAGGCGGTGCGGATTTGGTCATGGAAGGAATCAAAACCACGTTAGGCGTCGAGTGTGAATTTCATGTTAAGTTTGACCGCGTTTCGTTCACGTCATTAACGGCGGGGTTGGGCGATATAACCGTGAACATTATCAAAGACTTCGAGTCGGGCGGGGTCTTGCTCAAAGCGGGCGAACACCAGCTCTCGGGCGGGGATTTGTTCGTGTACATGACCTATGTCACCGCTGACGACGAATTAGCCGTTATGGGCAGAGCTATGACTTTTATGATTAACTATAACCTGCGGAATATGGACGAGGAATCCATCAGCATGAATTTTAACCGAGTTCTCAACAACGCCGCGACTAACTTGGAATTTAAGAACTACGTCAACTATTATGTCGCGCTGCACTACACGTCCAACAACAGCATTAACCCCGCGAGTTTCTTCGTCCCGATTTATGAACAGGAGGACGGGGCACTCGTCATGACCGAAAGTTCAATCAATGCAATCCACGACAGGTTCAATATTATAACAACGTCATAATGTCCATTGACCTTTGCTTGCTGATTTAATGCTGACTAATCCGGTGTTGGGGTCTACAATCATGGTACGCCCGAAATCTTTACCCACGTCCTGCGCTAAAATCGGAATCCGTAACGCCTGCAGCGCCGCTTTCACGGCGACTATGTTACGTTCGCCGATGTTGAATCGGTCGGAGCCTGTCTTAAACATGACCGCGCCGCCCGCAATCCGCGCTTTTATTCCGCCGCGCATGACGCCCATGGAAATCATCTGGTTGAGCATATCGGGAATCGCCGTGTCCGCAAACTTCATGCGGTTGAGCTTGCCGCCGACGTCACCGTTCGCGCTGTCCGGCAGCATGATGTGTGACAGCCCTGCGATTTTTTTGCTGCTGTCGTATAAACAAATGCCCACACACGAACCTAATGCGTAAGTAATCAATTCATCAGGAGGCATGGCGATTTTCCAATCAGAAATTCCGACGCTTATTTTCATAAGTCACCCCTCCTTCTATTAGCTTATACCGAGTTTATCAAACATATGCTCCAAAGACGGCACAGTGGGAATCAACAACATATTCGATTTCATTTTTACGCCGTCCAACTCAATCACCTTGTCGATACACATGAGCTTTTCGCCCACTTCGCCAAACTCGATTACAGGCACGCTCATGATTGCGCCGAACATATCCACCGTGAATGACGGCGTTTCCGCGCCGATGTTCATGTTCGCCAACGACGATATAGCGTTGATGTATGAGTGGCTCATAATATTGCCGATTTCGGTGAGCGCGGACACTTCGTCCTCGTTCAACGACGCTAAGTCAACCGATTTTTCGCCGTAGAACGCGCTCAATATATGAGACGCAAACTCACGCTCAACTAACAGCAGTATCATGCCCTCGACTTCGTTATTCAGGCGCACTAAAACAGCGGCTACAGTTTCTTCTGATGAGCCGTTTTTTTCTACTGCGTCCTGAAACGACAGAAACTTCACCTGCGGCATACTGATGACGACTTCACAGCCAATCATCGCGCTTAACGCCATAGACGCATTGCCCGAACCGATGTTCCCGATTTCCGTCAACACGTCAATATGAACATCTTGCAAATCTTCAAACTTTTTCATGGTAGCTATACTCCTTAACCGCTTAGGCATTGTTATGAAATAAAGTTGACAAATTTTATGTCGGATTTTTGTTGTCAGACAAGGCGAAATTTTGAGTAATGCTTTGTATTGCGAAAAATTTCAACGCAGTATGGCGGCAAAAATACAAGTAAAATGTCAAGTTTATTTTGTAACATTGCCTTACTTAAGATTATTAACAATCCTCATCAGTTCATCAGACGTTTGAATCATGCGCGCGTTAAGCTGGTACGAACGCTGTGTTTCGATTACGTGTACCATTTCTCCCGCTAAGTCAACCGCTGACATTTCAACCGCCATAGGAATAAAATTATTCATGTTATAATCGGCGACAGGCAGCCCCGAACGCCCCGTGACTATGAATCGGTTGTTCTCCGCTTGGTCTAACCCCCAGTTATTCTGTACGTTAAACGTCCCGATTCGGGCGTACAGCGCGGCATAGTCAATGTCTTGTGTCGGCAGGAATATGTCCGCCTCCTCCGCGTTATAGACGCGCACGCGTGTCACCATCGGCTCACCGTTCGCGCCTATGACAGGGTTGTTGTCCCTGTCCAACACAGGCTCGCTGCGATACATAATCGTTTCAAAAGTCACCTGAATACGGTTGCCCTCATGGTCTAACACGAAATCCCCCAATCCGTTGACTAACGTCCAGTCGGGGTTTGCGTCCGTGCCGAGGTTGGATATACCGAATCGCCCGTCCCGCGTGAGGTAGGTGTTGCCGTCCCCGTCCATGGTCATGAAGAACGCATTCTCCACCATTGCCAAATCAAGCGGTTGGTCTGTGAACGTAATCCCCCCTTGATTCCACATGAGGTCGGTTTTGGCAAGCCATTGCCCGTGCCCCGTCTGCCACTCATCACGCCCCGGGTGTTGGTGCGTATACAGACATTCCGCGAAACTCGGGCGCAACGATTTGAACCCGATTGTGTTGACGTTTGCGATGTTGTTGGCGTAAATATCCATGCCCTGCTGTTGTGCAATCAGACCCGTCCGTGCGGTATAAAACGAAATATTCATAAGTATATTCTCCTAATTAAAAATTACTCTACTGCTTCTTGTGCTGTCAAGCTGTAAGCTCTTGTTTTGCTTAGCCGCTTATGTTCGCCATATCTGATGTACGGCTGTTAATCATGTCAAAACCTTTGAGAATCACGCTGTTCGCCTCAAACAACCGCTGAATCTCCATCATCTTAGACACCTCACGATTGGGGTCTACGTTGGATTTCTCGAACGCGCCTTGAATGATGCTGAAACTCAGACCGTCGGGCAAAACGTCTGTGCCCGCGCCGTCGTGGGCGAAAAGATTGTTGCTGATTTTACGGACGTTGGCGTCGCTCGGAATGTACGTCAGCAACAGCCTGTCGATATACTCCACGATTTCCGTGGGTACGCCGTTCTCGTCCGTTTCAATACGCGAAGTGTAGATTTCGCCGCGTGTGTTAATCACGAAATCATCATGCCCGATAAAAATGCCGCCGTTCTGCCCTTGTACTCGCCCTGAACTGCCGAGTGTGAGGTATCCCTCGTTGTCCAACTCAAACTGCCCTGCACGAGTGTTGAACGTCGCGCCGTTTCTGTCGGTCACGTTGAAATACACGTCCCCCCAAATCGCAACGTCAAAGCGGCTGTCGGTGAACTCCAACCCGCCGTTCTCAAGAAGCGTGTGCCCCTCATCAACGTAGGTTTGCTGAAACGTCCCCGAATGGGTCGCTTTACGTTTCTGCACCCAAATCAGCTCGTCTTGAAACGTGTTAAGCGTCACGCGCTCTTTACGGAACCCCGATGTGTTGACGTTATCAATGTTGTTGGCGATTGCATCAAGCTCTCTTTGCTTGACAATCATCGCTTGTGCCGAATTGTAAAATCCTCTGATAAACATAAATATTCTCCTCTTAAACTCCGGACAAACGGAGCTTCGCTCCTTGTCCTCCGCGGGTCGGGCAGAGCCCGACTCCTTGGCTCAACTCAAATTCTTGATATAATGCTCTAACTTCGTTTTCAATAACAGCATACATTTTGAGTGGATTTGGCTCACTCGCGATTCAGTTACGCCGATGACTTCGGCTATTTCGATTAGTTTCAAGTTCTCGTAATAATACAGGCTCACCACTTGTTGTTCTTTGGGTTTGAGCTGTGCGATTGCCTCCGCAATGACCTGCTTACGCTCCTGCGCGTACAGCCGCGCGTCTACTCCGCCGCTCCCCGTCGCGCTCGTTCCGTACATACTCGCGTTAAAAACGCTGATGTTATCTTCGTACAACATTTCCTCAAACGAAAGCGTGTTGACTGCCGCCGTGTCCGACAACAACTGTTTGAACTGCGTATCGGTCAGCTCCAAATGCTCCGCTAATTCCGAGTTTGTAGGCGTTCGCCCCAATTCATTGTACAATACGCCGTACGCCGTGTCTAACTTGCGCCCGAACTTGCGAACCCGCCTGGGTACCCAGTCTTGCGCGCGAATGTAGTCAATAATCGCGCCCCTGATTTTGACTTTGGCATACGTCTCAAACTTGATTCCGCGCCCTGGGTCGAACGCCTCCACCGAGGCAATCAACGCAATCACGCCCTCATTAACCAAATCA
This sequence comes from Oscillospiraceae bacterium, assembly GCA_009778605.1. Lineage (GTDB taxonomy): Bacteria > Bacillota > Clostridia > Oscillospirales > Ruminococcaceae > Ruminiclostridium_E. The sequence goes on along the minus strand of WRJN01000036.1, from coordinate 1,586 downwards.
TCAACATCGTACCCTTTGGCGTACATATTGCGCGTTATGGCGGCAATCTGCGAGACTAAATCCATATACAACAGGACGATTTCGTTTCGCAGCGTAAGGTCGCCGCTCTCTTTATATTTATAGAATAATTCAGTGTTGTTGTTTGTCAACAAAACCCCTCCTCAAAACCCATTCAGGCTATCACTCAAGGCTCTTCACTATTCCTTAGTCGCGCCCGGTTTCGGTAAGGCGATGTTTCCGATTGACTGAATCTGTACGATACTGTCGATTTCGTTATACGACAGAACCGTCACGTTAGGGACAAACTGGTCGGCGAGTTTCTTGAAATACACGCGCACAATCGGGCTTGTCAGAACAATCACCTGCGGAATAACGTCCCGCACTTTGTCAATCTCCTCCGATGCCGCCGCCATAATCACTTGAATGGTTTCGGGGTCAAGCGAAAGGTAACTGCCGCGGTCGGATTTCTTGACGTTGGCAATAATCGTGTCCTCAATGCGCGGGTCAAGCGTAATCACGCGCAGTGAATTCGCCTCCGCAAACCGCCGTGTAATCGTACGCTTGAGTGCCTGCCGCACATACTCCACAGCAATATCAATATCCTTGAGCGAACCCGAATTCTCCGCCAAAGCCTCCAAAATGGTCTCCATATCCCGAATCGGCACACCCTCTTTAAGCAACATAGCCAAGACTTTTTGCAAGTACCCAATCGACACAACGGAGGGAATCAAATCCTCCACCACGGCGGGGTTGGTTTCTTTCATGTTGTCAACCATGGTCTTCACGTCCTGCCGTGAAAGAACTTCATGACAGTGTTTTCGCACAATCTCTGACAAGTGCGTAATCATGACGCTTACAGGGTCAATGAGCGTGTAGCCCGCCACGTCCGCGACGACTTTTTTGTCCTCGCTAATCCAGCGCGCGGGAATCCCGAACGCAGGTTCAATCGTGTCAATACCCTCCACTTGATTTACAACGTCGCCGTTGTCAATCGCGAGGTAGTGGTCGGTGAGAATCTCGCCGCGTGTGACTTCCTCACCTTTAATGCGAATCAAATACTGGTTGGGGTTGATTTCGGGGTTGTTACGCATACGCACCGACGGGAACACCATGCCCATCTCCTGCGCGAACTGTTTTCGGAACAATACCACACGTTCAATGGTACTTCCGCCGGACTTCTCGTCCACCAAATGCAACAGCGAATACCCGAACTCCATCTCGATTTGTTCAATGTTGAGTAGCTTAAACACATTGTCGATATTGCGGTAGTAGCCCTCCTCACCTGCCGCGCCGCCATTCGGCGTATGCTCCATCTCGTCCATTGCCGCCTGTTCAAGCATGAGCGCGCTTTCGAGAGCGTCGCGCTTTTGCGCCCTGCCGAGCAGCACCCCAAACGCAATCAGCGACGCGCCAATCATGAACAGCGTCAGTTTCGGGAATCCGGGAAGTAACATCAACGCGATAATCGTACCCCCCGCTATGTACATGAGGGTCGGATTTTGTGTGAATTGTTTCTTTACGTCTTGGTTGAACGAGTTGTCAGAGCCTGAACGCGTAACCACCATACCTGTCGCAGTCGAAATCAT
>WRJN01000035.1 GCA_009778605.1 Oscillospiraceae bacterium | reverse complement strand
GTCCGCAATCGCTCTTGGCGAATTCGGTGACGTGGTTGTGATACAACAGCTTACGTCCTGTGTTCGCTAAACCCTCCGATACTACCGTGAATTCCTCACGAAATTTCGCATAGTCGTCAATTTCGCCAGGCATAAGCGTCAGCATGACGTATTCACAATCAGGGAGGAGCGGCAACCCGTAGTCAACCATGACCCCATGCAGTCCGCATGAGTGCAACTGTTCCGCCAACCACTGCGGTTCGTAATCGCAAGTGTTGGACACCTGCACCGTCGTGTACCCTATGTCAGCAATTTTACGTAGTGTAAGTGACAATGCGTCAAGGGTTTGTGTATATTCTCTGACTGTATATAATTGCGCGCCTAAGTCCATATTGTTCACCTCTGTGTCAGTTAATTACGATTATGCGATTTTGTATATCAACATAAGCATTAGCGATATGTTGATGACTAACCATGTACTGTAAATCTTTCAGCACAGTTTCGTAGTTTATGCCCGTTATAGCAGCAATCTCATTTATACTATTGGTTCGATTGTTGAAAATAATATTCCAATAAACGGCGTACCTTGCAAGCGCGCGTTTGCGCTTGTAATGCGTGACGATAAGTGTAATTCCACCGGCTAAAGCTAATACGCCAAACCCTAATATCATTATCGTCATTCCCTTTTCGTTTACGTCTTCTTCAAACTCCATTATGGAAACATTCGCCGCAAAAGATACCGCCATAAAAGTCCATCCGAATCCTAAAATAGCTAATATCCAGCCCCATACCGCCATTGCCGCACTTTGTTTTACGTTTTTTGGATTCTGCATTTTCAATAGACCTTTCTGCCACCAAAGTGACATTAGAATATTCTCCCCCGACAGTGAGGATTTAATTTCAACCTTTATTCCCCTCCGATTTTCATTTTTTCACCGTCTCGTGATACTGTTGTTTGCGGAAAAATCCTGCGTACCATACGTTCGCCGTCGCTCGGGCGTTCGAGGGCAGGGCTGTAGTGCGTCAACCACAGCTTTTTCGCGCCGCACTTCACGGCTAACCATGCCGAGTCCGAAAACATCATATGATTTTTCTCGTCGATTTTGTCACGCATCGACTCATCGTAATACATACCTTCACCTATGAGTAAATCTACACCTTCAGCGAAATCCACCATTTCAGGGAAAGGCTTGGTATCGGTGAAGTAACACACCGAAATAGATTTGCGCGCATTGTCAAGCACTCTTAACGGCATAATATTCCTGCCGTCCTCTAACGTGACCGCCTCTCCCGCGTGCAGCCGTTTATAGTATTGCACGGGAATATCCAACGCCTTGGCTTTGTCGGGGTTGAACACGGGTTTGCGGACTAACTCCGTGCGGTACCCCAAACAGGGCGTTCCGTGGTCTAAGGGCAGTGCCGTGACCCTCACAGGCGATTCACCGTCGCGATGCCCGCCCACGTTAGGCAGGTACAGCGGTTGCGCGAAATCTTCGGGTGTGGTGAGTTCGATTAGTTTGAGTTCGTACGGCAATCGCGGAGCAATGACCGTGAGCGCGGACACAACCCGTTTCAAGCCCACAGGCCCTGCAATCGTGAGGGGGTGCTTACGCGCCGAGTTGGCAAGAGTGAGTAGGATTCCGGGCAAACCTGAAATGTGGTCGGCGTGGTAATGCGTGAGCAGCAGTAGCTCGATTCGCGGGGCTTTCCGTCCCGCTTTCTTGAGTGCGATTTGTGTGCCCTCGCCACAGTCTATGAGAATCGCCGCGCCTTGTTCCTCAATCCAGCAACAAGTCAGCCATCTGTGCGGTAGGGGAATCATTCCCCCCGTCCCGGGTAAACATACTTCTAACATTAGACCTCCACTATAACCTTATCAATCCGCGTCTGTATAGATTTTTGATTTCGACGCTGCGGTGAACGCCGCCGTTTTCGCCGTCTAAACACCACGCTACGTCTTCGTTTTTGCAAGTGAACTTACATTCCTTGACCTGCTCGAATATAACGTATTCGGGGTGGTATTTCTTAGCCGATAAATCCATGATAATCTTGCTTAACAGGATTGGATTGCTTGGTTTCTTCACTAAAATAAGCTCAAACAAGCCGTCATCTAAAATTACTTTGGCAGGGTCAACCTTAAACATTCCCGCAACCGAAGTCGTATTGGCGACTAACCCCACCACGAATTCATCGGTGATGCTCTTGCCGTCATACTCAACTTTCATCTTGTACGCAGGTATGTCAATGGCTTGTTTCGCGCCCTCTGCCACGTATGCCAAGTGCCCGAATGCTTTTTTCGCGCTCTGCGGTACTACGTAGGACACCGACGAGAATAACCCGAACGCCGCTACGTAGAAAAAGTGTTTCACCACGCCGTCCTCCACGATTTCGCCTAAGTCTAACGGCACGTTTTGACCGTTCACGATTTTGTCCACCGCTTTGCTGATAATCGCGGGCATGGACACCGTTCGTGCAAAGTCATTAGACGTTCCGGCAGTGATAAAGCTGAACGCAGGTGACGGCGCGGGCAGTTGCGCGATTCCGTTAATGACTTCGGACAGCGTACCGTCTCCGCCGTAGCAGACGATTAAGTCATAGCCACAGTCGGTCAAACTCGCGACTTTTGCCTGTGCGTCGCCTTTGCGCGTCGTCGGGAACACGGTGACTTCATAATCGGCGGCGGCGAATCCGCTCACCATGTCCATCAGCGCAGAACCCGCTTTCATGCGCCCTGCATTGGGGTTTACGATAAGAAGTAATTTTTGCATACTATTTATTTTGCTTTCTTTAATAATTTGAACATATCTTTGATTTTGACTCTATCGCCGTTGTGCAGGATAATATGTTCGTACACTTTCGCGACGAATATGGCGAATACCACAAGACACGCCGCCAACACAGCTATCGAGACGGCGAGTTCGCCGCCGCTGATGTCCCCTGTCAGTATCGCGGGCGGCAGTGCGAACGGCGACGATATGGGCAGATACCGTGCGATTTTCGTCACGATGTTCGTTCCGTCCGAATCGGGGTTCAACCCCATGAACGTGGTGAAGTACGTCAAATAAAAGCCGAGTGCGGCGATTAAGTTAATGGGTTGTGATGCCGTTTGCAAGTCTTCAATTTTGCTCACACTCGCGCCGATTAACCCCGAAATCAACGAGAAGAACAAGAACCCGAGCATGAACACGAGTAGGACTAACACAACGCTGAAAGGCGTGAACCCTGCGAATACTGTGCCGAGTTCCTCACTGACGGACATGAAAACGGGGTCGGTTGTTTCGACCATACCCGTTATTTCGCCGATTGCACCGAATTGCGCCGTCCCGAAAAAGACAGCCGCCGAAAATCCGCCCACTAACGCCATAGACAACAGCACCACCAATGTGGACGCTAAAACTTTGCCGACAATCACCGCTAACGGTTGAATCGACGTGAGCAGCAGTTCCATGACGCGCGACGATTTTTCCGTGGCAATCGCCTGTGACGTAAGCTGTCCGTACACGATAATCAGCGTGAAAAACGTAATCGAAACGAGCATGGTGATAACCATACCGATTACTTCGGCGATTTCGCTGCGCGGTTCTTCTCCGTTGACGTTGACACTCGTCGCGATATATGCGTTGGCTTTGCCTATGTCTGCCTCGTCAATGCCGAGTTGTATGAGGTTCGCGTTACGCATCGTGCTTTCCATTAAGTTCAACAGCGCGAAACAGTCGGTATTGTTAATCAAGTCTGTGCTTTCGGGGCGCGACATTCGGATTGAGTACCCCTGTTCGGCAGGTTCGATAACCGCGAACACAGCCGCTTCTTCGCTTTCGGCGACTTGCGATATATAAGTTTTCTCAATCTTCTCTTGTATTATTTCGCCTTTTGCCAACGATTCTGTTTCTACTCCAAACGTCTCTAAATAAGCAAAATCTAATTCTAATTCGGTTGCATTAAACAGGTACATTTTTTTAACTTTAAGTGCTTCTACCTGTGCGATGACGTTTCCATCGTCGTCCAAGACGTCTTTCATTTCGGGGTCTTCCCGCAACATCACGGGCAGAAAGTTCGCTAATGCAATCATGATTGCGAAAATCGTCATGGTGACGATTGTGCCTATGAGAAATGATTTGGATTTGACGGTCTGAATAAATGAGAATTTCATGACGTTCTGCCAGCCTTTAACCCTCATGCGAAACACCCCCTTTCAACTCCGGGCAAACGAAACCTGCGGTTTCTTGCCCTCCGCGGGTCGGGCAAAGCCCGACTCCTTGACGTTGCCTTGTTTTACCCTGCACAGTCTTCGCCCCCTTTTATAACTACTCCTTCGCCTACTTTTTCTACGAAAATTTCGTGTAAACTCGGTTCGCGCAACTCAAACTTGACTAATGTGATACCTGCGCTGACAATTTTACCGAGAAGTTCCTGTGCGACTTGTTCGGACTTGACTTTAAAGTCAATGCCGTTAGGGGACTGGCTGAGTGATTCCAACCCCAACTCTTTAGCGATGGGCATGATGTTGGTGTCGGCTTTGACGGTGAGGTTCACCCGTCCGTACCCGCGCTTGATTTCGTTGAGGTTACCCTGCAGGACTACGTTACCTTTGCTCATAATCACGATGTTTTCGCAAAACTCCTCCACCGTGGACATTTGGTGCGAGGACATTATAACGTATTTATTCTTGTCGATTTGTTCACGGATAATGCTTTTGAACAAATCGGCGTTCACAGGGTCAAGCCCTGACATTGGTTCGTCTAAAATGAGCAGTTCGGGGTCACTGATTAACGCCGCCGCAAGCTGGACTTTTTGTTGATTGCCTTTAGATAGCTGGTCGGCGCGTTTCTTGCGGTATTCGTCTACTTTCAGGCGCGCAAACCAGTAGTCAATTGAATCGTTGGCGGCTTGTTTGCTCATACCTTTGAGTTCGGCGAAGTGTTTGAGCTGTTCAATGATGTTGTATTTAGGGTATAACCCGCGCTCTTCCGCTAAATAGCCGACATTCTCACGTACGACATCAAGCGGGCGTCCGTTCCACAAAACTGTGCCCGTTTCTTTTGCCAACATTCCGAGAATTACGCGGATTGCCGTGGTTTTGCCCGCGCCGTTCGTACCGAGTAACGCGAATACGCCCGGGCGTTCAATGGCGAACGATAGTTTTTTTATGGCGTAGTAGTCGCCGTATTTCTTGCGTACGTTTTCGACGTGTAATGACATAGCTACACCTCACGCGACTTTTTGAACTTGTCGAACACTTTCAAAACATCGTCAACATCTTCCTTTTCCATTCTCGCTTCTGCTTGAGCGATTTGCACGTCAATCCCCTCAGGGATGTGTTTCGCAATCAGCAACGCCATGAGTAAGTCTTTCTCGTTGTGACGAGTGTCAACTTGTGCCATTTTCTACCTCCATATAAACCATGATATAACATTAACCATTAAATCATATCACAAAAACCATGTTATGTCAATACAAATGTGAATATTTGCTGATTTTACCGTTTTCATACACTATTTATGCAATATGCACAAAAATTTTGTTCAAACTATAGTCAATTTGCATATTTACTTTTTTATTCTGAGGTGTTATACTTGATGTATAGCGCAAAATTCTGCTTTTGTACATAGTACGCAAGCACGGTCTATTAAAAAGGAGGTTCTACTTATGAACAAGAAACGCATTTTGTCACTGTTGATGACGTTTGCAATGCTGATTGGCATTGCGCCTCTCGTACAGATTGACGTGTCGGCACAGACACCTTTTGACTTGCAAATAATTGCACGTTCAATTGCCGACACTGCCGAGTGGGGTAATGACTCCAGCCCTGCCGTAGGTGTTCCCGACTGGGGAACTTGCAAATCAAGCGGTGTAAACTGGTGGAGTATTCCGCCTCACACAGGCGACCCGCCTGACTCACACTGCATTTGCACTACAGGCTCAAAGCCTTGTTGGGCAGATACAACGGCAGCGAAACCGTCTCCCGACAACCTCAAAGGAACGGTTGTGACTGTTCCCGCAGGCGGCGGCACAGGTCTGACCGCGACGCTGACAGTCCCTTCGACTTATGCGTCAAACCGATTCTACACCAATATTATCCTCGCGACACCAGGTGTTAATACTCGCAGTTACGCCGCACCGGGCACACCTGCGGTTCCCGAAGGCGCGCAAATTCGTGTTACGAATGTTTCGTTCGGAACAATCGACACAGCAAAAAATTCCGACTACCTTGCGAACGATGAATTGGGCGGCGCGGCGTCGTTCAGTATTTGGGACGCGGCGACCCATGCTTATTCGTTGCAAAACCGCCGCTTGGTAAGTCCGACAACTGCACCGTTGAGCGGTACTGACGTGGCTGTGTCATTCGCAACAGCACCGACTACGCTCACTATTACATTTGACATTTTTTACGACGCTCCTACCCCGACTTGTACGGGTGTTCCTGCGACTTGTCCGTTGCAACCGGGTTGCACGACTTGCCCGACGACTCCTACTCCCACTTGCACGGGCGTAGTTGCGACTTGTCCGTTGCAACCGGGCTGTACTACCTGCCCGACTACTCCCAACCCCACGAATCCGCAACCCGGCGCGAACGAGTTCGCACTGCACTTGATTGCGCGTTCGATTGGCGATACTTCCGACTGGGCAAACGACTCCAGCCCTGCGACAGGCGTTCCTGCGTGGGGGACTTGTAAGACTTCAAACGTGAACTGGTGGGATATTCCGCCTCACACAGGCGACCCGCCTGACAGTCACTGTACTTGCCTAAGCGGTTCAAAACCTTGCTGGGCTGACACATCGGCAGCTAAACCCTCCCCCGACAATCTCAAAGGCTTAAACGTGATTATTCCTAACACAGGCGGTACAGGGTATACCGCTACGTTGACCGTCCCCGGGACGTACGCGACTAACCGTTACTACACCAATATCGCTTTGGTAACACCCGGCGTGAACACACGCAGTTACGCTGCACCGGGCACTCCTGCGGTTCCCGAGGGCGCGCAACTCCGCGTGACTGCTGTTTCTTTCGGAACGATTGACACGGCGAAAAACTCCAACTACCTTGCCAGCGACGACTTGGGCGGCGCGGCATCGTTCAGCATTTGGGACGCGGCGACCCATGCTTATTCAGACCAAAATCGCCGTTTGGCAAACGCTGTAACTATGCCGTTGAGCGGCACTGACGTAGCGGTGTCATTCGCGACTGCGCCGACGGTACTGACCGTTACGTTTGACGTGTTCTTTGACACAACAAACCCTGACCCTGTATGCACAGGCAATGCCGCGACTTGTCAAATCCCTAACTGCCCCAACACTCACGGTGCGGTTAATCCGCCGACTTGCTCGGGCAGTTATCCCTGCGAGCTCCCCGGCTGTACGAATGCGGCTTGCCAACCTCCTGCGAATCCGCAACCCGGCGCGAACGAGTTCGCACTGCACCTGATTGCGCGTTCGATTGGTGATACTGCCGAATGGTCAAACGACTCCAGTATTGCTACAGGCGTTCCTGCGTGGGGGACTTGTAAGTCTACGAATGAGAATTGGTATGCCTCCAACACAGGCGACCCTCCTGCTACTCACTGTAAGTGTGGCGGTTCTGTGCCTTGTTGGGCTGACCAAGCCCCTGCGAAACCGTCTCCCGACGCGCTCAAAGGCTTGAACGTGATTATTCCAAACACGGGCGGCACCGGTCTGACTGCGTCGTTAGTGGTTCCTGCGGCGTACGCGTCCAACCGCTATTTCACCAACATTATTCTCGTGACTCCCGGGGTTAATACACGTGGTTATGCCCCTGCAGGTACTCCTGCGGTTCCCGAGGGCGCGCAAGTCCGAGTGACTGCCGTTTCTTTCGGAACAATCGACACTTCTAAAAACTCCAACTACCTTACTAATGATGATGTGGGCGGTGCGGGTACGTTCAGCATTTGGGACGGATTCACTCACGCGTTCACAGCGCAGAATCGCCGTTTGGTAAACCCCACAACAACTCCGTTGAGCGGTAATGACGTGGCGTTGACGTTCGCGACTGCACCGACAGTGCTGACCGTTACGTTTGACGTGTTCTTCGGCGATAATCCTGACCCTGTATGCCCGGGTGACAGCACCTGCACGATTTCCGGTTGTACAAACAATCACAGCGGCACACCTCAACCTACAGGCGACGGCAAACAAATTGAGCTTGTGGGCGTGGGCACTACTAACTGGGTAGTTACACGAAGTAACGCGATTGAGGCGGCTGACGGTACGCACGAGCTGACGCTTACTTTCGCGACACCTGTTATCAACGTCATGCAATTGGCGATTATGTCGGCTGGCGGATTCTTTGACGCGAATACTCCGGGTGGTCCGTGGAAAGATTCAGTCAAAGCACCTGACCTTTGGAACAGTGAAGACTTCACGCCGCACTTGACGTTCAACTCAATCAAAATCAATGGCACTGACTACACCTTGAAAGCGCGCGAAAACACTAATTTAGTTCAGTTTTACAGCCCTCCGCAAAACGGTTATATCGTTTGCGATATTTGGAACGGTTGGTACGCGCCCGCTCAAATAGTCAACGGCGTTACTACGTATTTAGACGAAACAGCAAATAACGGACTCGGGTTTAATGTAGGCGCGCCTGTTACTACAATCACCGTAAACTTCACCATTGTGGGAACAAACGTGCAAGCTCCTGTTTGTACGGGTAATCCTATGACTTGTAAAGTCCCTAACTGTCCGACTTGCCCGAAACCGACAGAGTCTGACAAAGTTAATGTTGAGCTTGTTATGCGGAACTCGAACATTGACCCTGCGACAAACAGTTTCACTTATACAAGAAGCCCTAAAGTTGAAATTGACGGTCATAACAGAGAGTACACGCTCACCATCAGCAACCTTACCGACGTGAAAGAGCTTATGTCGCTCAGTATTCTGACGGCAGGCGGTATGGCTGATGACCCGTTCTTCAAGGGATTGCCTAAAGCTCCGGCTTCGTGGCAGGTCGGTAACGAAAACGGACAAATGCCGACGTTGCAAATCCTTAGCATCATGTTCAACGGAAACAAAGACGCAACACCGACTTCACCGTTCAACAGAACAGCCGACAGTTTAGTGGGTCTCCCTACCGGGTGGGACGTTGCGAACGGCTATGTTGCTTATGATATGTTCAACGGCTGGTGGTGGCCGCATAACCGTAAAATTAATAACGGACAATACGTCAACGGTAGCGGCGTGGACGGCGGCGGAGTCAAAGCGCATCAATACGTCAATGAGGACGGTCCTCAATTCGGCGCGAACGAAGACGAAAGTTCCCCCGCGACTGCGCCTGTTTTAGCATTGGGAATGGCTGACGGTTCGGCAATAACGTCCGTCGAAGTCAAGTTCAGGACATTGAATATGCCTTTAGGTGACCCCAATCAACAAACAACCTGCCCCGGTAACAGCACTTGTACGATTCCTAACTGCCCCGGTCCTCACGGCACAGCTCAATGCCCGGGGAACAGCACTTGCACGATTCCTAACTGCCCCGGTCCTCACGGAACGGTTACTCCTCCGGGTGAAGCGGCACGTTTCCGCGCAACAGGAATGGTAACACAAGCATCACGCGACAAATTCGCAGTTGATTCCAACATCGGCCCCGGAATGGCTGACGCGTTGCAGATTTTACGTTGCCTCGTCAAACTGACCAACGACGTCACTGCGGGTGGTCCGAAAAGCGCGGCATGGTATGCTTCTTTGATTACGCATGAAACCATCACCGATACGTCTATGCCCGGAATGGCTGACGCACTACAAGTTTTGCGTTACGTAGTCAAGCTGAGTACGAAAGAATTAGTCGTACCGGGGTGCAGAAACAACGCCGAAACGTGCAAAGTCCCCGAGTGCCCTTGCAAGAGCGTTACGCCTCCTGTAGTGAGCGGCGCGTACTGTACGCTTAATAAAGACACTTGTACGAGAGGAGCGACTTGCGTGTGTAAAACAATGCCGACCACGCCTCCCGCAGGCATGGACAAAAACGCAAAAGAAATTGTTAAAGCTATGGGAATGGGCTGGAATTTGGGTAATACGTTTGACGCGCATGACCGCAACAAGTTCGCCATTCACGGCGGCGCGGGTTACGAATTAGACGATATACCTTTAGACCACTCAGCACACGTCAGGAGAATCGAAACGTCTTGGCTTGGCGGACCGAGTAACGTCACCACGCTTGAGCTAATTAAAGCGATAAAGGCGCAGGGGTTCAACACCATTCGGGTTCCTGTGACCTGGCACAAAGTCGCCGACCCTGAAAAAGAATGGGAAATTTGGAAACCGTTCATGGACAGAGTACAGGAAGTGGTTGACATGGCTTATAATGAGGGAATGTACGTCATTATCAACGTCCACCACGATGATGCGGTTATTTCACTTTCAAGTGGGCCTGTCGGTTTAGTGACCGAGAATAACGGCAAAATCACCGATGAAGATAAAGAACAATCCATGTACGTCCTCGCGCGGTTTTGGGAGCAAATCGGCGAACGCTTCAAGAATTATGACCAACGCTTAATCTTTGAGGGGCTTAACGAGCCGCGTACCGTCGGAAGCAATGGTGAGTGGACAGGCGGAACGACTCACGAACGCTTAGTTCTCAGAGAACTGAATCAACATTTCGTTTCAGTCGTGCGGTCTCAAGGCGGCAACAACGCTTGGAGAATGCTCATGGTTCCGACTTATGCCGCTAACGGTAAAGACGCTACACCTAGACTTAGTTTTGCTGTTCCTGCTGATTTGACAACAGGGCGTTTGGCTATTTCCCTGCATGACTACGCACCGTTTGGTTGGGCGCATGACGGCAGAGGAACGTATCAAGACATTTCTGAAATCACGGTTACGTTTGATGAAGTTAAGGAACTCATGGACAGCAAATACGGTGGAATCCCTGTGGTTTTGGGTGAGTGGGGTTCTATTCACAGAACTGACAGCCCTGAATCAACTTCTACCGCGCAACGCGCTAAACACGCAGAAGACTTCGTATACGCCGCGATTTCTCGCGGAATGGTACCTGTGTTGTGGGATAACGCAAAGTTCGAGGGTTCGGGAATCAACAGCAGCGGGTTCGGAATCTTCAACAGGCAAACGTACCAACCTCACGGCGATTATCAAGACATCGTTGACGGTATGAAACGCGGTTTGGCGAAAGCAGGATAAAAGATAAGCCCACAGGGCGAGTCTTGACAGATGATAATACGAAAAAACGCGGTGGATTCCACCGCGTTTTTCGTTAAGTATGAGTAAGAGGTGAGGAAGTGACCGACTGATTAACAGCAGCAGTCATTGTTCCTTCTGCAAGCGCAGCCGTTGCCACAGCCGTCATTGCCGAATCCGCCGCAGCAGAAGAGCAGAATGAGGATAATCCAGCAGCAGTTACCGTTTCCAAACATTGTTCTTTCCTCCTTCATTAGATTTGAAATGAAACGTTTCATGCTACAATATATGCGGCGCGCGAAAATGTGTTACACTTTTGGGCTAAAATAATAGCTGTTCTATCTCTGTTTCGTCCAACTCGGGGTTGAGTGTACGGTTGACTGCCGCAGAAATCACGCGCGCGTAGTGGTTTACGATTACGTCAATATCGCGCGGGACGACCATGAACGGCTCTGTGTTGTCTGAATCGTCGCGCACCATGTCGATGACTAAGGGTACGCCAACGGCTATCACGGGCGCACCGAGTGTATCGCGTGACAGTTCACGGCGATTGTTTGCGACGCCGCTCCCGGGGGAAATCCCCGTGTCGGTGAGCTGGATTGTCTTGGCTAAGCGCGCAGTGCTGTTGCAGGCTAAGCTGTCGATGGCTATGATACAGTCGGGTTTGATTCCATCTGTGATAAATCTAAGCTGTTGTGCCGTCTCTAACCCTGTCTGTGCCATTACACCGGGCGAAATGACGCAAACTTCACGAAGCCCGAGTTCGTCGAATTCGCGGCGAAGTTCAGGTGTGGCGGTAAAATGCGCCGTCGCTAAAATTTTAGCTGCCGCACGTACGCCGAGTGAGTCCGGCGTGATGTTCTCGTTACCGAGCCCCACGACAAGGATTTTTTTGTCGCGCACGTCGGGGAGAATGCCCTCAATTATTCCGGAAAGAGCTTTAGTGAGCTTTTGAATGTCTTTATCCGTGTCCCGCTCATCACAAAACAGCGTGACGTAGTTCCCTTGCGGTTTAGGGTTAGATTCGTGCGCTAAATCTGTTCTCATAGACCGGTAACCTCCGAAAACCTATTGCAATTTTTTAGTAAATGAGTGTTATACTATAGTGTGTCATGTCATGTATGAACTTATACATGGCAACGGTTATTGGTACACGTTCTGATACAGTTTTATTTTATGTGAATATATATTTTGCTTGACTTTTTGGCAAATCTATGATACATTAACAAATAGGGGGTGTACAACATGATATTAAAAAACTTAAGGAAAAAGCTAAGTGATTCTGTAATTGCTGTCGCGCCTATAACCGTTTTTGTTCTTGTTTTAGGATTCATTGTTATTCCCAAATCGGCGGATACCATTCTGATGTTTCTCATTGGCGCGGGTTTTGTTGTTGTGGGGTTGATGTTGTTCTCGGCAGGGGCAGAGCTGTCTATGATACCTATGGGTGAATCATTAGGCAGTTCAATCCAGAAAAAAAATAAAGCATTTATGCTGATGATGGCTTTCATCTGTGGCTTTGTAATCACGATTGCCGAACCGGGGTTGATTGTTTTGGCTGAACAAGTGCCCGACGTTTCGTCTGATTTGTTGGTTTTCACCGTCGCTGCAGGAGTAGGTCTTTTTTTGGCGGTTGGTTTTATTCGCACGATTTATAAAATTCCGCTTAAATACATTTTTTTAGTCTTTTACACTCTGCTGTTTATCATCGCGCTTTTCGTTCCGCAAAACTTTTTGCCCATCGCTTTTGACTCGGGCGGAGCTACAACAGGGTCAATGACTGTACCGTTTATTATGGCTTTAGGCGCGTCAATCGCCGTTAAGAGCAACCAAAGTGACGAATCGGACGTTTTTGGATTAGTCGCTATAAGTTCAATCGGCCCGATTCTTGCGGTAATGCTGCTCGGGCTTATATTCGCTCCTGAAAAATCCGGGGAATTTTCCTTAACGCAAATACCTTTATTTACGTCACACGATATGTTATTCAGAGAGTTTTTGCTGGAAATCCCCTATTATATACGCGATATTAGTTTGAGTTTGTCGCCGATTCTTGTTTTATACGCGCTTACTAAAGTGTTAGTCCTGAAATCTAAAATACTTGATAAGCATACCTGGAAAACAAACAAAAAAAGCATTACACATCTCGTATTGGGTGTAATACTAACTTTTTCGGGTCTCGTATTGTTTCTTGCGGGCGCGAACGTGGGTTTTTTGTTCATGGGGAAACTCTTAGGGGAAAATTTAGCGGGATTAGAATATAACTGGTTGTTAGTTCCTGTCGGAATGGTTCTCGGGTTTTTCCTGATTTCGGCCGAGCCCGCCGTATCGGTCTTGAACACACAGGTTGCCGCTGCTACTAACGGCGCAATCTCGAAAAGAACGATGAAAATGTCGTTATCTTTCGGAGTAGCCGCCGCCGTCGGGCTTTCCATGTTGCGCGTGTTGACGGGAATTTCGATATTGTGGGTGATTTTGCCAGGATACGTCACAGCCGTTGTATTGTCGTTCATTGTCCCGAAAAAGTTTACCGCGATTGCTTTTGACGCAGGCGGCGTCGCCAGCGGGCCTTTGACCTCCGCGTTCCTTCTTCCGTTGGCAATCGGAGCGTCTGTTGCGTTGGAGTCGAATGTATCAGCTGACGCTTTCGGGTTGATTGCTTTGGTGGCGATGACTCCGCTGATTACCGTGCAGATTATAGGGCTCAAGTTTTACAAGCAAAAATAACCGTCAACACAGGGATAGAGTGCCATTGTAATCTCATTTTTACGCTACAGAGCTGTAGTAACGATTAAAGCGTTTACCACCTTGTACACCCCTGCCAATATGTCCTTGGGGATAGATTCAATAACACGTTGGGGATGTTCCCGCAAGTCAATCAATCGAACTTGCTCACAAAGCACATC
>WRJN01000034.1 GCA_009778605.1 Oscillospiraceae bacterium | reverse complement strand
TTTGGGTCGTTCTTCTCTGTATTCGTCGGGAAATAACGCCACACAGCGAAGTTGTTAGAGGGCCAGTCATTGTTCGCGCCGAAGATTTGCAACGCATAGTAGAACATCAAGTCATCTACGTCAACCAATTCTTGGAAACGCTTCCAGTTTTCTTCTTCAACCAATCGGCTGCCTGCAGTACCAGTCAAACCACTGCTGTTCGAGCCGGTTGCTCTCGGCGTATTCGGTCGTTGAATCGTACCGCCGAGACACAAATACCGCACCTCAGCCCACGAACCCGAACCGTCAATACCTTTGCAAGCACCCCAGTCACACATTTTATCAGGAGAACTCCAGAAGTCGCTACAGTCCGCACGTCCGCAGTTGTCGCTGCCGTCGCGCGCTGAACAGGAGGGAGCTTGACCCGCGCTTGTAAGTGCCGTACTGGTCGTCAAAACGCGTCCGCATCCTTCGCGGTAACAGGGGTAACGTCCCATTTCACTACCGTCAACGATGTGTACACGATTCGCACTGCCGCCGTAATATTGGCGGCGTTTTTGGTCTTCCGTACGCGGTGATTTAACATATACCAAACCGTAGTATGAGCCGTTCATGAACACAACTGCAGGGCGGTGAGTCGCCACCATTTCATCAGTTCCTGCACGCGCTAAATCATGACCCATTTCGTCACGGACATAGGTTTGCTCACGGTCGTTACTGCCCATTCTCAAGCGGAATCGGCGGTACCTGTGCATAAGGTTGCCGTCAACAGTGTGCTGTTCGCCGAATATCGGCCAAAGCACATTGTCACGGTCGCCGAGAATTTCGCGGCAGTAAATCTCAAACGTCTTTTGCTCGTTTACGAACGTACCGCGTGACCAACCGCCTTTAACTCTGATTCCCACGCGTTGGCTCGCGATTTGCGCTTCGCCGTCTTCTGTGGACAACGACGGGTCGAAAATTTCCATATGCGCTACACGTTCGCCGCCTGTGTTGGTATAGTCGGTACCGCGTCCGCGCCGTGTGACGTTACCCGGCAACGTGGGCGGGAAGTTTCCTTGTGTAACGTGGCTGTTTCTGTCCGAAAGAGCCTGTGCATAAGTTTTGCCGCCTAATTTGTTGACTTGCGTCATGTAGTCATAGAAGTCAATACCGCTGTTGAAGATTCCCTCATCATAGTCGAAAATCCCTTTAGCGTCGGTGTACAAAGAGAACACCAAGAAGTCGTTATCTACCCATGAAGTCGCTTGCGCGCCGCTGGGACCTCTAACGAACGTACGTGTGATTACTTCGGAATACTCTGTAACGCCGTCAACCACTCTTGTTGCAATCGCGCTGACGGTGAACGCCGAACGCTGTTGCCCCAAAGAAACGGTCAGCGTACCCGTACCGCCCGGAAAACTCGGAACGCCGGGTGTGATGCCGTTGGGTTTATTGGTGGCGTTATCCCAAGTATAAGGGCGAACACCGCCATCATAGCGGCTCAGGGCGTTATGCCCGATAGCTCCGCCGCTGTCGGTACGAACAAACGAATTCCCCACACTGGGATTCGCGTTAATCGCGCCTGTTTGAAGGGTTGCTACTGCCGCATTTGTAGTCGTGCTTCCCGCTGTGGTGTAGTGAATAGTAGCAGAAGTATCGGGAATACCGCCCACTGTTGCAAACAAATACAGCTCGAAGTCTTTCTCATAAAATCCCGCTTCCACGTTTTTTGCCGCATTAAAATTCGCGCCGTCGCGGAACCGCACTCTGAACCGCCCATTCATGTCACCGTCATCGTCTGCCGCTTCCGCGCTGAGTAATGGTGTATCAACATTGGGCAATTTTGTTATCAACGTATCGCCGCCGATTAGTGACACAGCCATTGAAAAAGCGAGAAACACAGTCAGTATACTGCGTTTTTTTAGTTTCATGTAAATTTCCTCCTATTAAAGTTTTTTGAAACTACGATCGATTTGTATGTGAAAGTTTTTGCTAACACAATAATTGTACTCTACATTATACCACGTTAATAACGAAAAGTACATAGAAATTTTACAAAAAAGATTCACAAAAATTTGCGCGTTTTTTTGTGCAATTTGCCCAAAAGTTTTGCGCGGTCAGCTCTTGTTTTGCCTACTCCTTAAACTGCACAATCGTAACACCGTCCTCCCCCTCGCCGAACTTACCTAAACGATAATCGGCAACTTGGCGACTGCGGCTCAGCTCATCATGCACGACGCGCCGCAGAACGCCTGTGCCTTTGCCGTGAATAATCGTGGCGGAGGGGATATGGTTCATAATGCTCGAATCTATGAACAAAGCCAACGCACTGACACCTTCGTCGGCGGTCATTCCGCGAATGTCAAGCTCCATGCCGCTTGCGCGTCCGCTCCCCGAATACGCCGCCCCACTGCGCTTGACCGCCCCTGCCGACGTTTTCTTCACCGATTCGCCGTTGAGCGTAACGCGCGATTGTTCCGAAAGTCGCAGATTATGAACATTCGTCTTGGTTTTGATAATCCCGATTTGCACCACGCAGTTGCCTGAAGAGTCAGGAAGCGAAATAAGCGAGCCGGTTTTGTCGATGTCAACAAGCCTTACCGTGTCCAACTTCTTATAGGGGCGCGGCGGCTTGTACCCACCGTTTGCCGCCGCACTCGACGACTCTACGGGGTTCGCCGAATCGTGCAGTTTGTTCAGGGTTGCGTTCATACGTGAACGCATGGCTTTCAAGTCGGCTTTTCCTTGACTGCGCTTCGCCTCCTCCAACTCGTCCAAAACCGCATCAGCACTTGCGCGGACGCTTTCGACAATCGCGACGGCTCGTTGCCGCGCGTTCGCCATCTCCTTCTCGCGCTTAGTCGCGAACGCCGCCCGCTCTTCCTCAAGTTTGGCGGTCAATTCGCGCGATTCACGCTCATTATGCGCGATTTTATCTTTCAGTTCGTCCACTTCGCGGCGCGAATCCTCCAACGCGGCAATCACACTGTCGAACCGCTTATTCTCGCTTGAAACGAGGCTTCCCGCTCGCTCAATCACGTCATCACGCAACCCTAATCGCTTAGCAATCGCCAACGCATTAGACTTGCCGGGCGCGCCTGTAATCAGCCGATAGGTCGGGCGCAGTGTCGCCACATCAAACTCACAGGAGGCGTTCTCCACACCCGCCGTTTCAAGGGCGTACATCTTGACTTCCTGATAATGCGTCGTGCCGATTACCAACGCACCGCGTTCCTTGAGATAGTCCAAAATCGCGACAGCAAGCGCGCCGCCCTCACCAGGGTCAGTCCCCGAACCGAGTTCGTCAAGCAGTACCATGGGTGCGTTTACGCCTTCGGCATTTATTTTATCCACTTCATCTAAAATTCGTACAATATTGTTCATATGGGACGAAAAAGTGGAAAGACTTTGCTCGATGCTCTGCTCGTCGCCAATATCGGCGTAAATCTTGCCGAAAACGCCCATTCGCGTACCGTCTGCGGCAGGGAGCATTAAACCGCACCGCGCCATCAATACGAACAGCCCCGCAGTCTTGAGCGCGACGGTTTTGCCGCCGGTATTCGGGCCTGTTACCACAAGGCTGGTGTACTCCTCACCGAGAATCATGCTCACGGGGACGACTTTTTCGGGTTCAATGAGCGGGTGACGCGCTTTTCGCAGTTCAATCAGCGGTTGCGCGACGATTTCAGGGATTGTACCACGCATTTTCGCGCCGAGATTCGCCTTAGCGAAACAAACTTCAAGTTTTATACACGCAGTAAACCCGTCGAGTAACTCTTCCGCGAATCCTCCGCATAGTGCCGACAATTCGGCAATCACGCGTTCAATTTCGTCTTTCTCCTGCGATTTCAGCACGCGGATTTGGTTATTCGCCTCCACCACGCCCATCGGCTCGACGAACAGCGTCGCGCCCGAACCTGACGTGTCATGCACTAACCCCGGAATCTCGTTTTTATGCTCGGTTTTTACGGGAATGACAAATCGCCCGTCACGTTGGGTGACAAGGCTTTCTTGCAAATATTTCTTAGTGTCAGATGTGCGAATGAGCTTGTCCAACCGTTCCCGAATGAGCAGGCTTTGCTTATCGAGACTGCGGCGAATACGAAACAACTCGGGGCTGGCAGTATCTGCGACTTCGTCGTCGGAAATAACCGCTGCGTCAATGCGCTCCAACAAGTCTTTATTGGGAATCAACTGTGCGAACAGATACGTCAAAGAATGTTCGCTTTCCATGCACTGCCGATTCCACGAAACAAGCGCGCCGATTTCTCGCAAAACTGCCGCAACGTCCAACAATTCCCGCAACGACAGACTGCCGCCCTGTGTAGCGCGTTTTAGCGGCTCGCCCGGGTCGGCGATGTTGGAGAATCGCGGCGTACCGAATTTCGCCGACAGTCGGAACGCATCGGCGGTTTTGGTGAGCATTTCGCGCACTTTGTCTACGTCGTCAAGCGGCTCGGTTTGTGCAATACGCCGACGACAGGATTCGCTGTACGCCTGCTCGGATAAAAGTTTCAGGATTTTATCAAGCTCGAGTTTGGTGTAGTCTTTGTTCATTGTGTCCTCTAACTTATAGGGGAATTGATATGTTGTCGAAATTACGCCTGCTGTGTACAATTTTTAATAGACCTGTCCGAGAATTCTGAGCGAGCGAGTTTGCACTCTTTCATTCATATCGTTCACCTCTATATATAAAATTCAGAAGTTCCGTGTCCTATATCCCAATGGTGGCTATAGATGAAGGATTTTTCAACGTCGGCTAAATTAAACGCTTTGACAATCAGCTCAACTGCGTCGGGGTATTCGTGAATCCACTTACCGACTAACACTTCGTAATACTCTGCGTCAGAGTCGGGGACTTGAATCTGGAACACGCACCCACGCGGGATTTGCGTGTAATCCGTTTCGCTCCAGATTTTGTCGGTACTGCCGCTCCCGATTGCGTCCTCACGAATGTCGTCCCAAGATGTATGGTGCAAATCGCTGACTGTTTTTCTGCCTTTCTCATTGAATTGCAAATCTTGCGCCGCTACGCTGCGGACACCCACTAACCGCCCGCGCTCGGGATTATACCAAAACATACCGACTTTAGGGCGAGTGTGCGCGCCGACGTTAGCGCGCATAGTATCGAAAAGCAGTTCGCTTTCTTCGCGTGTGCTCTTGCGAAACTCGCTCATAGGCTGTCCCCGAAATCTTCTTTGAACTTGGCGACTAACTTAGTCTGCCAATCAGAATCGGGGGCAAGCCGCCCAAAGAAAAAGCGCAGAATCTTAGGTTCTTCGGTGAACTTGAGCCCGCCGATTAACTCGCGGTTTTGGTACAGCCATTTCACGCGGTCAACGACATACTCCACCTGTGACAGCGTGAACACACGACGAGGCAGTGCGAGGCGCACAAGTTCCATATGCGCGAGGGGTTCTGTGCCGTCGGGGTTGCGCTGTTCGGAGAGCGTACCGCGCTCCATACCGCGAACACCGCTGATGATATACAGTGCCGCCGCCAACGCACCTGCGGGGTAGCGTTCCTGCGGAATGTGGCTGAGAAATTCCATAGCGTTGATGTGACAGCCCAACCCCCCTGCGGGTGTGACTACGGGGATTCCCGCCGCCGTGAATTTATCCACCATATGCCCGATAAACTGCGGAGCTTGCGCTATCATGTCCATGTCGAGTGTTTCGTCAAGCCCGACGGTCAACGCCTCCATCTCGCGCACGGACATACCGCCGTAGGTGAGGAACCCTTCATACAGCGGAATCAGCTCACGGAACTTCATCATCAAATCGTCATTGTGCAAGCATATTCCGCCGCCTCTCGCACAGCCGAGTTTGCGCGCCGAGAAGTACAACACGTCCGCCAATGCGCCGATTTCGCGCATAATATCCACGATTGGCGTGTTTTCATACGCCGCTTCGCGTGTTTTAATAAAGTAGAGGTTGTCCGCAAGGAGTGACGCGTCAAACACCAAATACACACCTGCTTGTCGGCATATTTGCGACACTTCGCGGATATTCGCCATTGAAATAGGCTGACCGCCTATGAGGTTTGTCCCTGCCTCGAGGCGCACGAATGCAATCTTGCTTTTGTTTTCTGCAATCATCTTTTTCAAAACGTCAATGTTCATGTTGCCTTTGAAGTTCTCGTCACTCTGCGCGACTAACCCTTCATCGACTATTATTTCCTCAATACCTCCGCCCATACGCGAAATGTGGGCTTTGGTGGTGGTGAAGTGATAGTTCATGGGGACAACCTGCCCGGGGTGTGTGACTAACACCTGCGCGATTAGGCTCTCGCAAGCGCGTCCTTGGTGAGCGGGCAGGAAGTATTTCGTGCCGAATATTTCCTGAATCTTTGCTTCTAAGCGAAAGAACGTCTCGCTCCCTGCGTAACTGTCGTCGGCGGTCATCATCGCCGCTAATTGCTTGTCGCTCATGGCGTTAGTGCCCGAGTCGGTGAGCATATCCAAGAACACGTTGCGGTTTTTGAGCAGGAACGTGTTGTTGCCCGCCTCGGTGATTGACGTGAGTCTGTCGTCAATGGGGGGCAGATTTAGTTTCTGGATAATGCGGACTTTGTGCATTTCAAGCGGCATATTCTCACTGCCGAAAAATTTTATTTGAGCCATTTGTACTTCTCCATGTAGTTTTTTTTATTGATTTTTATTGCATTTCTATATTATACATGATATAATGGTATTTGTCAACTGTTAGATACAATAGATTTTCAAGAATATTTGAAGGAGGTGGTTCATATGCCAAAAGCCGGAACCAATGTAACTCACACAAAGACAACCGACGATTGTTTTACTAAAGGCGAAATTCACGGAAAGTTATTAGTCGGTCAACAACAAATCCAAAACGGCGACATCGTTGACGGCGACGAAGTGTTCACTATGATGAGAAATAAATACAGCTATGATGTATGAGCTTAAATTTTCCAAAGAAGCCCTGAACGATTTAGACAATCTGTTTAATTATATATCATCAAAACTTCTTGAACCGTTGACAGCCAAAAAACGCTCGCAAACATCGACAAACAAATTAACAGCTTGAAAAACAATCCTTTTCTGTATCCTGTTTGTTTGGACTCTCCAATGCACGAACTCGGATACAGAAGATTGCTAATCAAGAATTATGTCGTTATATATAATATCGACGATAACGCAAAAATAGTGTACATTATCAGGATTTTTCACGGATATCAAGATTATTCAAGATTTTTCTAAGGAGTAAAACATGAACACCACACCCCAAATCGGCATTATAATGGGCAGCGATTCGGACTTGCCCGTCATGCGCGAAGCAGCAGACTTCCTCAGCGAATTGAGCATACCCTATGAACTCACGATTGTTTCGGCGCACCGTACGCCAAAACGATTGTACGAATACGCCGAAACCGCGCGAACTCGCGGATTGTCAGTGATTATCGCAGGAGCAGGCGGGGCGGCACACCTGCCGGGTATGGTCGCGTCAATAACGCCGCTCCCCGTAATCGGTGTGCCGATTATGACGAAATCGCTCAGCGGAGTGGACTCGTTGTACTCCATAGCGCAAATGCCGCCCGGTATTCCTGTTGCGACAGTCGCCATTAACGGCGCGAAAAACGCAGGAATCCTCGCCGCGTCGATTCTCGGCGTACAGGACAGCGAGATTAGTGCGAAAATCAGCGCGTACAAAGACAGTCTCAACAAAATGGTACAAGAAAAAGTCGCAAAGTTAGAACAGCAAGGTTATGAAAAGTATTTAAGGAGTATGTAATGACAGACATTACACGCAAAAAAATAGGAATTGTCGGCGGCGGGCAACTCGGCAAGATGATGATTCTTGAGGCGAAACGTCTCGGATTCTATGTCGCGGTGTTAGACGCCAAGGAAAACTGCCCCTGCGAGAGCATATGCGACAAACTGATTGTCGCGAGCCTGAGCGAACCGCAGGGCTATCGCGAATTAGCCGACACAATCGGCAACGAAGGCGTAATTACTTATGAATTTGAGCATATCAACGCCGACGCACTGCAATCGT
Organism: Oscillospiraceae bacterium; assembly: GCA_009778605.1. Lineage (GTDB taxonomy): Bacteria > Bacillota > Clostridia > Oscillospirales > Ruminococcaceae > Ruminiclostridium_E. The sequence goes on along the minus strand of WRJN01000034.1, from coordinate 6,787 downwards.
TGGAAGATGACGGTGTTACCGTTTACCCGAGCGTCAAGAGCCTGCGCGCTATTCAGAACAAATACGCACAGAAGTCGTTGATGTATGAGCGGGGCATTCCCGTGCCGCGCCTGTCTAAGACGTACGACTCCGCATTAGGCGAAACGCAAATCTTCAAATCCTGTATGGGCGGTTATGACGGCAAGGGCAACTGGGTAATTCGCAGCGAAAAAGACGTTCCGGAAGGTGTGGACGGATTCTTTGAAGAAGTCGTCGATTTCGCTATGGAAGTGTCCGTCATTGTCACCAACGGCGTTGACAAACGCGGCGTGGTGTACCCCGTGGGTGAGAATATTCACCGTAATAACATACTCGACACCACCATCGTGCCCGCGCGCGGTCTGACCGAACACGTTCTTTTTGAAGCCAAGACTGCTGCGTTCCGCGTCATGGAACTGTTCGACGATGTGGGGACATTTTGCGTGGAACTGTTCATCACCAAAGACGGAGAGGTGCTTGTCAACGAAGTCGCGCCGCGTCCGCACAATTCGGGGCACTACACCATTGAGGGGTGTTTTGCCAATCAGTTTGAGAACCATATCCGCGCTATTACAGGGCTGCCGTTAGGTGACGTGTCGCTGATTAAACCCACTGTCATGGTAAATTTGTTGGGCGAGAGCAACGGAAGTGCAAGCGTAGTGGGGTTAGGGGCCGCGTATAAAGACCCTAAAGTAAATGTACACGTATACGGCAAACCCCAATCACGCGTTGGACGTAAAATGGGACATTACACCGTAGTGGGCAGCGATGTCGAATCCGCGCTCACTCGTGCGGAGGCGTTGCGCGGAATCGTGAAGATAGTGGGGGAAGCGTGAGTAACTTGTCAAAAAAGCCCGATAACACAACGTCTGTCAAAGGAGTGATTTTTGATTTAGATGGGACGTTGTTGGATTCCATGCACTTTTGGGTGCCGCCGCTCAACTATAAGAAAATCGCCGCGAGATACCGCGACGAAGCAACGCTGAAACCGGGTGTGTATGAGTTTTTGAGTGAGCTTAGGCGCAACAAAGTCAAAATCGTGCTTGCTACGGCGACCGACCGCGACGTAATGGAACCCGCGCTTCACCGCACGCGCATTTATGACTTTTTTGATGAAATATTCACCTGCGGAGAAGTGGGCGAGGGGAAACATTCGCCGTTGATTTACCGCAAGGCGTTGGCGTTTTTGGGGTGTGACAAGTCACAGGTGTTAGTGTTTGAGGACGCGCACTACGCCATCACAACCGCGTCGGACGACGGATTCCGCGTGGTTGCTGTCGCTGATGAGTGGGTGCATTTGTACGGCGAGATGATTGCTCACGAGGAAGTCCTGCGTCGAAGTGAGATGTTCGTGGCGGATTATCGTGAGTTGCGGATAGCAGGGTTGGGGTGAAAAAACTTTTCAAATCAGCTTGACAAATCCCACTAAACATGATATACTTGTATGTAACAAGGGTGCGCCGTTATGTCACTTTGATACGGTCGTCCCTCTGTATTTGCCTATTTGATAAAAAATAGCCGCGTACTTTGGACAGTAGGGCGGCTATTTGCGTTTATTGCCTTGCTGTACCGCGAACATAAACGCCGTATGGCGTATAAGATTCTCACAGATTCTGAGAAATAAAGCTAAACACTCTACTATACTCACAGGCTCACCCCCTTTCGCAAGAGGGATTGCAATTGACCGCACCAAACCGCGTTGAACAAAAAATTTGCGTTGGCACACCCTATCAGCATATATTATCACATCATGTCGATTATGTCAAGACATTTCGGGTAAAATTGTTTTCCCACCTCGTTCGTGGCGGATTATCGTGAGTTGACCGTGGATGTGTTGGAGTGAAAAAACCGCCGAGAGTGAACCTCTCGGCGGTTTAGTGTATCACCAATCATCTGTTTCTGCTTCATAAACTTCACAATTAGGATTATTACGTGCTAACTCATCTAAAAGTGCGTCGTCGACTATAGTGTATTGTAGTTCTAAACGCAACAAGGTTGTCGCTCTGCCAATATTGACAATAGCACTATCAGTCACTTCGCCTCTAAATACATTTAAACACTCCAACTTCGGAAACTTGGCTAAAACAGACGCATCATCAACTATAAAATTAGACACTTTTATTACTCGCAAATCTTTCAGAGTACTTAGTGACTCGAATGTTAGCGTACTCGTTCCACGACCAGAACGGGCAGTAATAGAGATTTCTCTGACGTACGAGGGAATTTTACCACTTTTTATAAGCGCGGCAATATCATCATCTGTAATAGGTACTTTACAGTCAACAGTAACTTCAGTGTCATAAACTTTAACCTGAATTAAATCATAGTATTCAGGTTCTTGTATGTCACTAAAACGAAGATTCTTGCCCTCGCCCGAAAACGTCTTGGTAAAAATCAACGTCCCTGCAGGATATGAATTATCCGTAACAAACGAATACAAAAACACACGCTCCGCAGTATTAGTGGTACCGTTTCCCGAAAACGTATTATACACAATTTCAGGGTTTGTCACGAAACCACTATCAAATTGTAAACCTCGATACTCAACATAAATACAAGTATTAGATTCATCGTAATTACCTTGTACCACCGCAGGCGTGAAATAAAACCGCACTTCTTTCGCGCCGTCGTCTACTACGATTCGCCAATTCGGAATGTTGGTGTGTTCGTACAACCGAGGCTCTGTCGTTTCGTCAGTTTCATCGTCCACCCAAGTCTCGTCAATATCGTCAATAACATAGTCACCCGGAGGCACAGGCGGCGGTATATATCCCACCTGCGTTTCGTCCTGCTCCGAATCGTATTCGTCAACCGTGTCGTCTGCCAAATCATGCACGCCGCTCTTAGGCGCTTGCACTTCAGGCGCAGACTCGTCAACGTCGCTTTGTGTCTGCGCGTCCGAATCAGCGGTAGTCGTGTCTTCATTAGGCTTTGTGACATTATTGGGATTGAATACAAATAATAATACGACAGCGAAAACGGCGACTAAAACTAACCCTGCCGCCATGGGTATAAATTGCCACGCAGGTGAGTGAAAAAACTTGTTAATCATAAGTATTGCCTCCTTTGTTGTTGAATTGTTGCAAGTATTTTCATTTTATCACATATAATCGAATCTGTCAACACCTATTCAGAGAAAATTTTTGGCAACCTCCCCAATAACCCCTCGAACAGCACACCCTCGCGCGGCTCGCTCCCTGACTCGTACGTTACGCGCACCGCCTCCCCCGCGAATGCCGTAGCCTGCACGATTGCCGATTGCAAATCACGACCGTGCATTAGCGCGCTTGTCAGCACACTCGCGAATATGTCCCCAGTGCCGGGATAATGCGCGGGGAGCAGTTCATAGGGCGCAAACTGCAACGCGGACAACTCGCGACTGTACCCGACATTGCAAACCGCGCCTGTTTCGCTAATCCGCACACCTGTCATCACTACCGCGCCGCCCTCTCCAATCATGTCGCACAACCGCTCTGCCCACTCGCGCGCGGTATCGCAGTTAAGCGTCGGCGTGTAGGGTTCGTTCAGCAGAATCGCGGCCTCTGTGAGGTTAGGCGTAATCACGTCGGCAACTCGTACAATCTCACTCATACGCGCGCACAGCTCCTTAGTGTATGTCTTATACGGTGTGCCGTTGTCGCCCATAACAGGGTCTACGACTTTGAGCGCGTGAGGATTGCCCTCAAAAAAGCGCAGACAACCGTCGATTTGCGCGCTTGAGGCGAGGAATCCGCTGTACACCGCGTCAAAGCTGATACCAAGTGACTTATAATGCGCGTAACTGCGGTTGATGTAGTCGGTCATGTCCTCAAACACCATGTTGTCAAACCCGCCTGTATGGGTGGACAGAATCGCCGTGGGGACAGGGCAGACTTGAATCCCGGCAGCGGACATTACGGGAATCACCACCGTTAGCGAACACCGCCCAAACCCCGACATATCGTGAATCGCCGCTATGCGTTTAATTTTCATGAATAGACCTCCAAAACAAACAGGGCAGACATTAAGTCTGCCCTTTTTAGGTATTAAAATTCACGCCGTTTTATCTTCGATATACTTAACAACATCTTCAACGGTTTTGAGTTTTTCTACTTGTTCGTCGGGGATTTCTAAGTCAAATTCTTCTTCAAAGTTTCCCACAAGGTCAACGATGTCTAAGGAATCCGCACCAAAATCGTCCTGAATGTTGGCCGACATGGTGACTTTATCCTCATCAATCCCCAATTGGTCAACGATAATCGTTTTTACTTTTTCAAATACCATTTTCTCGTACCCTTTCTGTATGCTTATTGCATGAAAATTTCAAGATTTGCCCGATGGCTTATCTATCATTATTGCTTATTTACTATTATAGTGTATTATACGAAAAATATCAAGAATAATCGCACTAAATTTTTACCGAAAAGTTTTGACATTTCGCGCGTTCTTTTGTGCAAAGTGACACTGATTAGAGCGATTCTTCCTCCATGAAGTCAAACATTCCGATTTTGCGGAACTTTTCATAGCGCGCCTCAAGCAGTTTCGCGGTGTCGGTTTTGCAATGTTTACGCAGCGCGTCCTCAAGTGCGTCGGAGATATTGGAGGCGGTGAACCGTGCGTCATTCTGCGCGCCGCCGTCTGCCTCGGCAATCACGCGCTCTGCCACGCCGAACTCCAACAAGTCTTCAGCGGTAATCTTCATCAGCTCTGCCGCTTCTGATTCTCGAGTGGGGTCTTTCCACAAAATGGACGCGAATCCGCGCGGCGAAATGACCGAGTACAGCGCGTTTTCGAGCATCATCAACTCATCGCAGACGGCTAACGCGAGTGCGCCGCCGCTTCCCCCCTCTCCTAATACAATGGAAATCACAGGTGTTTTGAGTGTCATGAACGCCATAAGGTTGCGGGCAATCGCCTCCCCTTGACCGCGCTCTTCCGCCTCGATTCCGCAAAACGCCCCCGGCGTGTCTACAAGGCAAATCACAGGACGACTGAACTTTTCGGCTTGTTTCGCCAACCGCAGTGCCTTACGATAACCCTCGGGGTGCGGCATAGCGAAGTTCGTACGCTTGTTCTCGTCGATGTTGCGCCCTTTGACCTGCGCGATAATCGTGACGGGCATATTGCCTAATCGCGGAAAAGTCGCGATTCCGCCGAGAATCGCCTTATCGTCGCCGTAGCAACGGTCACCGCAAAACTCCATGAAACGGTTGAACATGAGCGGTATATAGTCGTTGACAGTGGGGCGGTTCTTGTCACGAATCAACATCAATCGTTCGGACGCAGTAAGTTGATTTGTCATGCTTTTTCACCCCCTTTAAGTTGCCCTTCTTTAACATAACAGTGCATTTCAAGAATGCGCGACACGGTTTTGCGGAGGTGTTTGCGGTCAACGATAATGTCCACGAATCCGCTTTCCTGCAAGAATTCCGCAGACTGAAAATCGTCGGGCAGTTGCTGTTTAATCGTGTCTTGAATGACTCTGCGCCCCGCGAATCCAATCAACGCCTTGGGTTCTGCTATAATAATATCGCCTAACGACGCGAACGAGGCAGTCACGCCGCCTGTGGTCGGGTCAGTCAACACCGTTATATACAACTGCCCCGCCTCGTTATGTTTGGCAATCGCGCCTGAAGTTTTCGCCATCTGCATGAGCGAGATAATCCCCTCCTGCATACGCGCACCGCCCGACGCGGTAAACAACAACACAGGCAGGGACTTATCGGCGGCATACTCAAACGCGCGCGTGATTTTCTCACCCACAACGCTACCCATACTCGCCATCATGAAATGGCTGTCCATTATCCCAATCACGATTTTGTACCCTAAAACAGTACACTCCCCCGTGACGACTGCCTCCGACGTTTGACACTTCTCACCCAAATCGCGAACTTTTTGTTCATAGCCAGGAAAATCAATGGGGTTGACGGAAATCATGCGTGAATCAAGCTCCACAAAACTGTCGCGGTCGGCTGTCATGAGCAGGCGTTCTTTCCACGTCAAGCGGGAATGATAGTTGCAATGCTTACAGATTTTGCGGTTCTTCTCGAACTCCTCGGTATACGTCGAACCCAAACACCGCGGACACTTAAACATAAGGTCTTTAGGCACTTCGGGTCTGCTCCGCGCTTCACCCGTCGACGCGTCGCCCTCCTTGTTAAACCGCTCCCGCACGGTCTGGAACAGATGTTCTAATGCCATTTTTCAACCTATACCTTTCATATAAAAACGCCTTCTAAGCAAATCTCACAACCCTCAAGTATCGAAACAGGCACTGTGTCATTTTTGGTGTATTGGGCGGACGTGAAATTCCCGCCGTTAAATAACCGAACATACACCACTTCGTCTTCGGGGGTCAACTATCCAATATTCACTGACGCCCGATTGTAAATACTTCTCAAACTTGTAGAGCGTATCGCGTGCGGCGGTTGATGGTGACAGAATTTCTATCACGAAATCGGGCACGCCGTTGCAACACTTCCCGTCCTCTAACTTTTTTTCTTTTTCTTCACACACCACGATAATATCGGGTTGGAATACGTTTTTCTCATGCTTATTCATGTCAAACAAACACACGTCCACAGGCGCGGCAAGCACTTTACATTTCTTGTCGTTGCCCTCTAAAAATGCCTTAACCTAAAGAACAATTCCCCGCTAATCGACTGATGTTTAATGGACGGAGCTACCATTAAGAAGCTGTATTCATAGACGTTTCAAGAGCGTATGTAGGTGTGAAATAGTTGCCATACACTCGGCAGATGACGTTTTAATTTCGTAATCTTTCGATAAT
>WRJN01000033.1 GCA_009778605.1 Oscillospiraceae bacterium | reverse complement strand
AACGATTATAGCACAGATTTTTAGTGACATTCAACACACAAAAATTAGAACTTATAGCGGATTTTACCAACTTGTTTCACTTCTCGTTGGTGCCTTCCGCAGGAAGGAATGGTCTTTTTTATGTATGAATATATCGAAAAAAAGTCACGCTTTATCGGCTACGCGACACGCGCCTGTACTGAGGAAGAGGCGAAATCGTTCATAGCGGAGGTGTCGCGTGAACACCCCAAATCCCGCCACATCGCCTATTCGTACGTTCTGGCGAACACCGCGAAAACGAATGACGACGGCGAACCGCACGGAACGGCAGGGCTCCCCATCTACAACGTCATCACGCGTCGCAATTTGCAAAACGTCGTCGTAGTCGTCGTGCGATACTTCGGAGGGACATTACTCGGAAAAGGCGGCTTGATTCGCGCATACGGCAAAGCCGCAGGTCTCGCAATCAGCGGCGAACTCGAACAACAGTAATATAGCAGTTGGAAAATGTCGGAAACTGTCGTCAAAAAGTCGTTGATATTCCCTTGACAATTGATTAAAAATATGTTAGAATGTACTGTAATACAATAGAAAAGGTTGAAGCAATAATGAAAAGATTTAATGTAGGCATTATCGGCGCGACGGGCATGGTCGGTCAGCGTTTCGCGCTGTTGTTGGAACAACACCCGTGGTTTAACGTGACTGTGTTGGCGGCATCGCCTCGGTCAGCGGGAAAACGCTACGGTGAGCTAATGGAGGGCAGGTGGCTGATGAATCGCCCGCTCCCCGATAAGTATAAAGATATGATTGTGGTGGATGCGGCTGACATTGCGACAGTCGGCGCGAAAGCGGACGTGGTATTTTGCGCGGTGGACATGGCGAAAGAAGACATCAAGGCGTTGGAAGAAGCGTACGCTAAGGCGGAAATCCCTGTTATTTCAAATAATTCCGCCCACAGAGGGACTGCTGACGTTCCTATGATTATACCCGAGTTGAATCCCGAACACGCGCAAATCGTGGAGGCTCAGCGAAAGCGGTTGGGTACAAAACGCGGATTTATCGCGGTCAAGTCCAACTGTTCAATTCAAAGCTACGTCCCTATTTTGCACCCTCTGCATAAATTCGGGTTACAGGAAGTTGTGGTTTGTACTTATCAGGCTATTTCGGGCGCAAGTAAAACATTCGATACATGGAGTGAAATGGTTGACAACGTGATTCCGTTCATCGGCGGTGAGGAGGAAAAGTCCGAGCAGGAACCACTGAAAGTCTGGGGTGAAATCAACGGCGACGTGATTGTCAATGCGACTGCGCCTGTGATTACCACGCAATGCGTGCGCGTCGCCGCCAGTGACGGTCATATGGCGGCGGTGTTTGTGCGGTTCGCGAATAAGCCGAGCAAACAGCAAATACTCAACGCGTGGAACGAGTGCGGCGGCGCAGGTTTGCCCTCCTCACCCGAAAAGTTCCTGACGTATCACGAAGAAGAAAACTACCCACAGACGAATATGCACCGCGATTTACACAACGGGATGGGTATTTCAATCGGGCGATTGCGCGAGGATACAGTGTACGACTATAAATTCATCGGGCTTTCGCACAACACGTTACGCGGAGCGGCAGGCGGTGCCGTTCTCATGGCGGAATTGTTCGCACAAAAGGGCTATTTCGACTAACAGACATAGTCTGTTTTGCCCGACTAAAACTGTCCGAATTACGAAACTGTTTCTCGGGGTCACAATGTTTATTAGACCTCTTGCGAAATTAAATGCGTGGGGATTTGCTTAGGCAATTTTTCACCAGACAAGGCGAAAAACGCAGAAATGCTTTGTGCATTTCGAGTATTTTCAACGCAGTATGGCGAAAAATTGACCGCAAAGACACCGCATTTTAATTTCGCAAGAGGTCTAATATATTAAGTATCGCAAAGACGATTATACCACATCTTGTTATGCTTGTCAAGAGGGTTCACACTCAGAATTTTTGATTGACTCTTCGTGTGCCCGCGCCTCACACTCCGCACAGTAATTAAGCAGATACTTTTTCGCCGCGAATAACGCGATAATCGCCGCAACGCCGATGATTATGTTAATCATCTTGTTGTCATTATATATAACAACGTGTCGTGCAAGGGTGAACAGCAATACATCAACGACGGATTCAGACGTGTGTTTGCACAGCATTTTCGCGAACTCAATCCCGATAATCAGCCCTAAAAAAAGCGATAATATCTGATTGAACTCAATGTTCAGTATGTCATAACCGTCGCTGAATAAATATGAACCTATTTCAAACCATCGAACCAAAATCACCAACATCAAGAAAAACGCAATGGCAATTTCTATTACGTTCATGCTCGTTTCGACCCACTTCATGATAATTCTGTTTCGCTTTGTATGAATTGCGTTGCGCCTGTCTGCAACTTTCATAGCGTGCGAAAATTTAAGACGCCGTTTCATTATTTTTTTATCCACTTTTTTATTTCCTTACCAATTCTTTATAATGCTGCCCACGCTCCTCGAAGTTGCGATAGAATCCATAACTTGCCGCCGCAGGCGACAATACGCAACACCGCCGCGTTACTGCCTTGGCGCGCGCTACTGCCTGCGTCATGTCGGCAGCTTTATACACGTTCGCCCTATCAAGTTTATCGGCGATTGTATGCCCCGAATCGGGCAGAGCCACTACGTTAATGTCGGGGCGGCTGTGCAGAAACGTCACCAAATCCGAATAGTCAATCCCCCTGTCCATACCCCCGATAATCAGCGTGTCCGTCTCCGGGAACGCCGTCACTGCGGCAATCACCGCCGCCGGAATGGTACTGATACTGTCGTTGACCCACTTCACGCCGTTTATTTCCGCGAACAGTTCCAACCGATGTTCCAACCCTGCGAAACTGTACGCCGCCGCAAGTGCCTCTTCCTGCGTAATGTCCGCACACACTTTCGCCGCTTTGACTGCAATGGCGATATTATGCAGGTTATGAACACCGCGCAACGTCGCTTTCGCCGCCTCAATAGCGGACGAATCCACGTCCTCACCGCGAATCAACACGTCGCCGCTTCGCTGATATTTGAAGATGTTTTCTTTCGCGGCGCGATAATGCGCGAAGTCTGTGTAATGGTCTAAATGCTCTTCATACAAGTTCAGAAACACAGCAACGCGCGGGCTTGCCGTACAGTATTCGAGCTGATGACAGGACAACTCGGCGACGATGTACTCGTCCGCCTCTAACTCCCCCGCAACGTCAAGCGGAGGCACACCGATATTACCGATTAGGCAAGACTTCTTGCCGTTATTGACCAAAATATGGTGAATAAGGCTTGCCGTGGTTGACTTGCCTTTCGTACCCGTCACGCCGATTGTCTTATTGTCGCAGAATTGCAAAAACAAGTCCGCCTGTCCCGTAATGCGCGGGTCTGTGTTGCCGAATAACGGAATCCCCGGCGATTTTATAACCACGTCAACTTCGCTTGAATCGGGCAGCGGCGTGGTGTGCTTGTACGTCTCCCACACCGTTACTTTTGCGGCACAACCCATCTTTTCGAGCAACCGCAGTGACGACTGCCCCTCCAACCCAAACCCCAACAACAATACACGTTTGCCTCGAAAGAAGTCACATAATTTGTCTAACATATAAGCTCCTATACAATCTGATTAAAAAAGCAGGAATACTCCCCTGTGTGACAAGCCACGCCCTTTTGCTCTACTTTTATGAGCAGTGTATCATCGTCACAATCGCAGTGTATGCTGATGACGCGTTGGGTATGCCCCGACGTTTCGCCTTTGTGCCATAACTCACTGCGCGAGCGGCTCCAGAACACCGTCTGCCCCGTTTCAAGCGTCTTGCCCAAGCTCTCACGGTTCATGTACGCGAGCATAAGGACTTGACCGTTGTCATTATCCTGCACAATCGCGGGAATCAACTCCGATTTCGCGAACAGTTTGTCTAAATCGTAATCACACGTCATAATGCCACCCCTACTTTCGACAAATATTCTTTAATGCCGTCCACGGTGAGTATATCAAAGTGGAACACGCTTGCTGCCAATGCCGCCGCCGAGTTTGTTTTGTTAAAGACCTCTGCGAAGTCCTCAAGTCTGCCGCATCCGCCTGACGCTGTAACCGGCAATGATGTGACAGCGCATACAGCATTCAGCATATCTAAATCATAGCCGTCTTTCGTGCCGTCCGCGTCGATTGAGTTAAGGCAGATTTCGCCGCCGCCAAGAGCCTCAACTTTCTGCACCCACTCCAGCAATTCTAACCCCGTGTCCACTAATCCTGCCCCTGTCATGACTGCGTACGTGCCGTCACCTTTCTTGGTGGCGTCAATGCCAATGACAATGCGCGCCGAGCCGTATTTGTCAGCCGCCGCCTTGATAATATCGGGGTTGCGGATTGCAAGGGAGTTGAGCGACACTTTATCCGCGCCTGCGTCAAGTGCTTTGCCGAAGTCTTCTAAAGTTCCGATTCCCCCTGCGACTGCTAACGGAACGCGCGCGCCGCCGTTCGCGTGTTTATCAATGACGTCCGCGACGTTTTTGACTAATTCAAGGTCAATAATACGCTTTTCAATCGCCGCGCTTATGTCATATAACACGAGTTCGTCCGCTCCCTGTGCGAGGTATAGCGCGGCGCGTTGGACGGGGTCGCCCACGTCCTGAATTCCCTCAAACTTCACGCCTTTGACGACTTTACCGTCCCGAATATCCAAACATGGTATGATTTTTTTCATTTCCCACCTCTATAAATACTATTAGTTAATGTCAAGATTCGCCCTGCGGACAGGCAAAGCCCGCCCTTTGGGCTCATCTCTTCTTTAGCTTTTACTTGATTTAACCGCTTGCGCCAAATCAAGAGTGCCGCTGTACAGCGATTTTCCGCAGATTGCGCCGTACACGCCGTTTTTCTTAAGCGTCTTGATATTCGCGAGCGTCTTAATCCCACCCGACGCGATAACATTTCCGCCAAACCCCGAGACTTCGCTTTGAAGTTGTTTGGTCTTGCCGTGATTCGGGCGGGACAGCGTACCGTCTTTATCAATGTCGGTGAAAATAAAGTACCGCACACCTGCCGCCCCCATTTCATGTGCCAACGAGATAAAGTTGACGTTACTGGTTTCAAGCCAACCGTTAGTGGCGACTAATCCGTTCTTTGCGTCAATACCCACAACAATGCGCTCTGCCCCGAACGCTTTAACCGCAGTCTTGACTAATTCGGGATTTTCCACGGCAACCGAGCCAAGAATCACCCGCGCCACGCCGCCACCGATATAACTCTCAATCGTTTCGAGCGTACGAATCCCACCCCCCACCTGTACTTTGAGTGAGGTGTTTTTCGCTACGTCCATGAATATATCGGTATTCTTCGGCGTTGCAGACTTCGCGCCGTCCAAGTCAATCATGTGAATCCACTCCGCGCCCGCGTCGGCGAATCCGCGCGCCGTGTCCATGTAACTGTTGGCGACTTTGGTAGCAGTGGAGAAATCGCCTTTTGTGAGCCGCACACACTTGCCGCCCTTTATGTCAATCGCAGGAAATATTAACATTAAGATTTACTCCTTTGTATTGAAAAATATGCCCGGAGTTTAAAGCACTCCTTTAGTGGATATAACTTTACCGTCGGCATTGACCTGAACAGCCGCGCGCAATGCATATGCCATAGCCTTGAACATCGCCTCGACTTTGTGGTGGTCATTCTCGCCCTCGCCGCCGACGTGCATGGTAATCCGCGCGTTAATCGCCAATGAATACATGAACTCTTTAATCATCTGCGTGTCCAACTGCCCGATTCGTTCACAGGCGAAGTCAGCCTTGAACACTAAGTAGGGTCGCCCGCTGATGTCTATATCGCACCAGCCGAGTGCCTCGTCCATAGGAATCCGTGCAGAGCCGTACCTCATAAAAGGCGTAGCAGATTTTGTCAACGCTTCTTTAATTGCACGCCCCACGACAATGCCCACGTCCTCGACGGTGTGGTGACAATCCACGTCTAAGTCACCGTTACACTTGAGCTGTAACCCGAAACCTCCGTGTACGGCAAAGGAAGACAACATATGGTCTAAAAACCCGATACCGGTGGAGATTTTGCATTCCCCCGCATTGTCCAAGTTAAGAACCATCGCTATTTCCGTTTCGTGCGTCTTGCGCGTGATTGTGGCTTTTCTTTCGCTCATGGTTATTATTCCTCCACTAAAAAATAATCATTTGACCTCTGATTTCACAACAATCCCCAACTCTGCCAACTGTTCCGCGCTGACCTCCGCAGGACACGCCGACATAGGCTCGCTCGCATCCTTGACTTTCGGGAACGCCGTAACGTCGCGCAGATTATCCGCACCGCACAGCACCATAGCGAGGCGGTCTAACCCAAAACCCGCGCCTCCGTGCGGAGGAGCGGCGTACTTGTACGCCTCCACCAAGAACCCGAATTTTTCGTCGATTTCGTCATCAGTCAGCCCCAACGCCGCGAACATTTTTGACTGTAGTTCGTAGTCGTTTATGCGAATCGAACCCGACATTAACTCCACGCCGTTTATAACTAAATCATACGCCTTAGCGTACACTTTCCCCTTGTCTTTCAACTCCGGGCAACTGGGGCTTTGCCCCTTGCCCTCCGCGGGGCAGGCAGAGCCTGCCGCCTTGACCGTCTCGATATACTGCATACTTTCATCAGTCGGGCAGGTGAACGGGTGGTGCATAGCCTCCCAATTCCCATCGTCGTTTTGGTGGAAAAACGGCATATCGGTAATCCAAACAAAGTTGAACTTACTCTTATCAATCATGTTCAGCTTTTCCGCGACGTGCGTACGCACCGCGCCTAAGATTGTGCGACTGTCCGTGATGAGCGCGACGTCGCCTTTTTCGCATCCCATAACCTCACAGATTCGCAAAAGCTCACCCTCGCCGAGAAACTTCCCAAATGAACAACTCGGCGCGTCCTCCACCCAGCGAATGAACGCCAAACTCTTGCCGCCGATTCCTTTAGAAAGTTCGCTCAGTTTGTCGATTTCCTTACGTGTCAATGCCGCCGCCGCGCCTTTTGCGACTATCCCCGCATTAGCGAACGCCCGCAACTCGTCGCTTGCAATGACCTCGGACAAATCAACAATCTCCATGTCATAGCGCGTATCGGGCTTATCGGAGCCGTACTGTGCCATTGCCTCATTAAACGTCAGTCGTGGGAGCGGCAAAGCTATATCAACGCCCTTGATTTTTGCCATAACGTGTTTGATGAATCCCTCTAACATTTCGAGAACGTCAGGCACGTCCACGAATGACATTTCTAAGTCAATCTGCGTGAACTCGGGTTGACGGTCAGCGCGGAGGTCTTCGTCGCGGTAACAGCGCGCAAGCTGAATATAGCGGTCAAAACCCGCCACCATGAGCAGTTGCTTGTAGATTTGCGGAGACTGCGGCAGTGCGTAAAACTTGCCGTTGTGAATGCGCGACGGTACAAGATAGTCCCGCGCACCTTCGGGGGTGGATTTCATGAACGTCGGCGTTTCGATTTCGATGAATCCGTTCTCGTAGAAGTATTCACGCGTTGCGGCGGCGATTTTGTGACGCATAATCAAATTGTCCTGCAATTCTTTGCGCCGCAAATCGAGATAGCGGTATTTGAGCCGCAACTCCTCCGACACGTTGGTTTTATCGGTGATTTCAAACGGCGGCGTCTGCGCTTGGGACAGTATGTGTAATTCTGACACCAAAACCTCGACGCTTCCCGTAGCCATGTCCTGATTAACGCTCTCACGCTCACGCAGCAACCCGCGCGCCATAATCACGTATTCGCTGCGTATTGTTTTGGCAATGTCAAACAAGTCGGCAGGTACGGTATCGTCTAACACCAACTGCACAACGCCCGTTCTGTCGCGCAGGTCGATAAACATAATCCCGCCCTTGTCGCGAATTCGCTTGACAAACCCCCCGACGGCGACGACTTGGTTGCCGATTCCCGCGACTTCGCCGCAGTAATGTGTTCTTTTCAAATTCATGTGTGTTACATTCTCCTTTATCGTTTTGCTTATTACTAATATTAACACAGTTTTGAAAAAATTTCAAGTGTTTCGGTGACTTTTTTATGTTTTATAGTCGGTTAATTTCAAAATGGGCTTGTTTTTGCGAGAATATTTTTTTGTCAGACAAGGCGAAAAATTCGAGAATAACCGCCGTTATTTAAGAATTTTTCAACGCAGTACGACAGAAAATATTTCGCAAAGGCGAGACTATTTTGGAGTTAATCGACTATATGTTACATAAGCCTTGTCAAAACTTTGTCGGTAGCGGCCGAAACAAATTCTTCAAGGGTGGGTTTTCGCCCACCCCATTTGTGCCAAAACACATCTGTGCCTTTGTTGGTGTAAGCAATATCAAGAGCTTTTTGCATTTCTCGCCGCGCCTCTTTCACGCTTATACCCTCTTGCAGAGCCACCCGCTCAATTGCTTTCATTGCTTTTGATTTTTTCATAATTTTTCTCACTTTCGTATAGTCTAATTTTAGAACATACGATAATTATAGTCTAAAAATAGACAATAGTCAAGTAGTAGACAATAGTTTATAATAGAAAAGGGTGATAAAATGATTATGTATACGCCGTTGTGGAAGACAATGAACGAAAAGGGTGTGTCAACATATGCTTTAATAAACAAATACGGTGTCAGCAGTAGCACGGTCAATCGTCTGCGCCATAATAAAGGTATAACATTGCAAACAGTCGATGATTTATGCGCTATTTTGGCGTGTAAAGTTGAGGATATTGTTGTACATATCCCGAATGAATAAAAAATCGCACGAGTGTATTCACTTGTGCGATTTTGATTTCAAGACCTGTATTTTTTCAAACCCGCTTGACTTCTGGAAAATGCTGTGGTATAATGAATGTACTGTATCGTATTTGTGAACATATACTATACAGAATAATAAATTCAAGGAAGTACACAACTATGAGAATGAAAACAGGGAAATCAAAGGCAATGTGGCGCAACCTATTGGCAGTCGGTCTTGCGGCGGCTATGTTACTTAGCGTAGGGGCAACCGCGAACGAACCGCCCCCCGAAATCCCCGAAGACGCGATTATCATGGCAGAACCCGTCAAAAGCGAGGATTACGCAGAGTTTGAGGACTTAGACCCGAAAATTCGTCGAATGATGGAAGTGCAAGTGCAAGCAGGTGAAGCGTGGCAGGTGATGTACGACGCACTTTTCGAGATTCACGACGACGGCGGCACAACCTACCCCGACAACTTCGCAGGCGGCTGGCTTAGCGGCAGGTTTTTACACATCGCCTTGACAGACGGCGACACGAGCGCGTATGACAAAGTTTTGGCAGACTACGCAAGCATTATCGTCTACGAAAAAGCCGAACACTCGCTAAACGACTTGGACAAGGCGCGTTTCATCGTGTCCGACGCGTTGCGTGGCGAGGGGTATGAAGTCGGGCACGGCGTGGACGAAGTGCAAAACAAAATCAACTTGGAAGTCATTGACTTAGACCGCAAGAGCGCGGCGAAAATCGACACGTTGTTGTCGGCGTACGTCACGGACAGCAAAAGAATGTCGCTTGATTCCGACAACCGCGGAAAGAGCCGTGCTATGCGCGACGTCGGCATTGACGAGAGTGTGTTTATTGTGCGCGAGGGGTTTGAGATTGAGAGACAAGTAGGGCTATGTGGTGGAGACGAAATAGTGGAGGGAGTCATACGAGGTAACAGTTTTCAGCCGATGACTGGTTATACTCTCGGTGCTTGCGGTACGGTATATGCAGGCAATGGCATTGACCGTAAAGGATTTATCACAACGGGACATATTAAGGGAATAAGTGTGGGAAAGGAAATTTACACTTACAACGGCAACAAAATTGGGAAAGTCACCCATTTTAGTTACGGAACTACTGGTGGCTATGCTACACCCTCTGATTGGGCGTTCATAGAGATAACCAACAGCAACTATACCATGACAAACAAAGTGTATTATCAAGGTGGCTCGCCTATTTCCGTAGTCGGAAACGACTCTGACCCACCAGTTGGAAGAAAACTGCACAGATATGGTATTAGCAGTGGGCACGATATTGTTGAAGTTACCGAGAGGCGTAAGCCAGTTTATGATGGAGTAATTGTTAGTGTAGCTAAATCAACCACTAAATCTCTTAAAGGCGATAGTGGCGGACCGTATTACACTGTGTCTGCTGGTCAAGCGACATTCTCGGGAATTCACAGCGGCGAAATTTCGGGGACACCACATCATACTTTATTTATTCCTCCGCGTGATTTCGGTCTTTTTACCGTCAAAAAAAATTAAGTATTCGAGGTAACAACATGAAAAAACTTTTACTTTTGCTTGTAACAGCAAGTCTTTGTCTCGTTTTCGTAGCGTGTGCGGAGAGCAACCCCTCCCCTGTAAACCAAGACAATGATACAGACACTACACAAGAAACAGAAGCAGACACCGAAATAACAGAGCAACCTATGGAATTTATATCCATAGGTTCGGGGCATTCTGAACGCCCGCCACGACCGGAACATGAAGGCGTAGAATTAGTCATTGACAGTATTACGCCGTCAAGCGTGAAATTCAAGTTCAAAAACGAAACCGATTTAGAATTCACATTCGGATACCATTTTCGATTGTTTGAAAAGCAATATGATACATGGGGTGAAATGGATATTTGGACAAACAGAGCTATACCACAACCAGCTATTTTTATAAACCCGCAATCTGAAACATGGGACACTCATGAACGGTTTTTCTTATATGACCCAGGTTGGATTGAAAAACCCGAAAAGACCACGCTTGATTCAGGCGAGTATATGTTCGTTGTTCCGTATACACACGGCGGAGGTCAGGGAGTTCCTCCTACCGGAACATACTCCGCACGTCATGTGTTCACGATTGAATGAGGTGATGAATATGAAAAAACTCTTTTATGGAATTTTAGCGACAAGTCTTTGTTTTGTTTTCGTAGCGTGTGCGGAAAGCAACTCCGCACCCGCAAATCACGAAACGGAAACGATGACACAAGATACGGAAACAGACACCGAAACAACGGAGCAACCTATGGAATTTGTAATGAAGTGGTATTGGTTCACGCAGTCTCCCCCCCCTCCGTGTGAGGGTGTAGTGTTTGTTGTCAGTAATGTTTCATCGGAAGGAATTGAATTTAAGTTCAAAAACAACACCGATGACAGATTCGTTTTTGGCAGAGACGAGTTTTGGTTGTTTGAAAGGCAAGACGATAAATGGGTTGAAATGGATATTTGGGATGACAGGTACAGCTTTAAGTTGGCTTTGCCTATACACCCTCGGCAAGAAACGGATACCCAAGAGCGGTTTTTCTTATACGAGTGTTGGGGTATAAAACCCGAAAAGACCACGCTTGATTCAGGCGAGTATATGTTTGTCGTGCCGTATTCGCAGGGTGGAGCAAGTGAGGGTTTTCTCGACCATTACTCCGCACGTCATGTGTTCACGATTGAATGAGGTAACAACATGAAAAAACTTTTACTTTTACTTGTAACAGCAAGTTTTAGTTTTGCGGTCGGGGGGTGTATCGAAAGCGGGGGTTCTCCTGCAATTCAAGATACAGACACCGAAACAATAGAGCAACCTATGGAGTTTGTACCGCTTGGGATTGGTGGTGATTGGGAAACTCCGCCTCTTCCTTCGCACGACGGAGTTGAGTTAATCCTAAGTAATGTTACACCGATGGGGTTGGACATTGAGTTTATAAATAATACCGATAAAAGGTTTAATTTCGGTACAAGATTTAGGTTGTTTGAAAGGCAAGGCGATATTTGGTTTGAGTTGAACATTGTGGAGGATAGAGATTTTAACGACATCGCTTACGTAATTTTTCCTAAAGGCAAAAGTTTGAAATGTAGGTATGATTTTTTTGCCAAACATCTCACTGTTGAACCGCTTTCCGCAGGCGAGTATATGTTCGTCGTGCCGTATTCGCAGGGTGGCGCAAGCGATGGCATTCCGATTACGGACTACTCCGCACGTCATGTGTTCACGATTGAATGAGGTGATTTATGATAAAACTCTTTTATGGAATTTTAGCGACAAGTCTTTGTCTCGTTTTCGTAGCGTGTGCGGAAAGCAACTCCGCACCCGCAAATCACGAAACAGACACAGAACCAGAAACGACAACAAACTTGGAAAAAGAATTTGTGATAATTGAAGCAGACTGGAACAGCCCACCCAAACCTACACACGACGGTGTTGAATTGATTGTCAACAATGTTTCGGCGGAAGGAATTGAATTCGAGTTCAAAAACGATACCGATTCACACTTCTCGTTCGGACGTTATTTTCAGTTGTTTGAAAGTCAAGACAATACATGGGTTGAAATTGTCGATTGGACTGACAAACCAATTGAGGATATTTCTAATAGTATAAATCCGCAGTCGGGAATACAGTACACCCATGAATGGTTCTTTTTTTGCGACCCCATTTGGGTTGAAAAACCCGAAAAAACCACGCTTGACTCGGGCGAGTACATGTTTGTTGTGCCGTATTCGCAAGGTGGAGGTCAGGGAGTTCCTCCTACCGGAACATACTCCGCACGTCATGTGTTCACGATTGAATGAGGTGACATTATGATAAAACTTTTTTACGCAATTTTAACAACAACACTTTGTTTTTTTGTTATAGGTTGCGCTGATGATGAAACTGTCAAACATGAAACAGACACGGAAACAACAATGCAAGAAATTAAGTTTGTGACAATTGTCGGTGACCCTCCTTATGGAGGTTCTGTCCCGCCTACCTATGAGGGCGTTGAGTTAATCGTCAGCGATATTTCGCCTTCAGGCGTGAAATTCAAGATAAGCAACGAAACAGGTATACAATTCACATTTGGATACTTTTTTCGGTTGTTTGAAAGGCAAGACAATACGTGGGTTGAAATCGAACATAGTCTCGAAAGAGCGTTTGACAGTTTAGGTATTTTTATACACCCACAGTCCGAAACGAACACACAAGAACAGTTTTTCTTATATGACCCAGGTTGGATTGAAAAACCCGAAAAGACCACGCTTGATTCAGGCGAGTATATGTTTGTCGTGCCGTATTCGCAGGGTGGAGCAAATGAGGATTTTCTCGACCATTACTCCGCACGTCATGTGTTCACGATTGAATGAGGTGACAACAACAAAAGCGGCTAAAGATGCTTTTATTTGTGTATAAAATTAAGAAGTTAATTTTTCAAAATATGTCAAACACGCCACGCACAACTCAAACCAGTCGGGGGCAGATTGATTCGGATTAGTGTACACCCAAATTCCGTTATCAGCAGCAAGAAACGACAAATAATTTCGTGTATCAGCAGCCTGTCTTGCGTAACTCGCAGACTTAAAGTTAGAGGTTGTAAAGAGTATAGTTCCTACAATTTTACCGTTACTCATTACTCCTAATCGTCCATTTGCAACACCTCTGTCGAATTCAAACTCAGTTTCGCTTACGTCGTGTCCCGCTTTTATCAGTTCCCCTTTTAAAGTCTTAACCCAATCGTAAATGCCGCTTTTCTTTAGCCTGTCTATAGCTATTTCCTTTTTACTTGGTCCAAAAAGCCCCATATTTTCCTCCATAATTCCACAATTTTCTACTACTTCCACCTCTATCATAACATATAAGTTCAATATTTTCAAAAATTTCTCTTATAATTAGAGCAAAAGGGGAATTTTTAATGTTGGATTCAATCATAGTCGGCAGGGTCATACAGCGCGAACGCGAACACAAAGGTTTATCACAAGAAGTCGTCAGTGGATTGGCTGTAATTGGAAGAACACACTTAAGTGCAATTGAACGAGGCGAGCGCAAACCGACACTTGAAACATTTTATCGAATCGCACTGGCGTTGAACGTCAAACCAAGCGAGTTATTTGCCGCAATTGAGGCGGAAATACAACAAAAGGGCGGCTAAGCCGCCCTTCACCATGTCCGCTACTCGCCGACTCACTCAAACGTATCTTCCGCGTCGCGGTCATTCCACAGAACCACCAACTGTTCCATTTCCTCGAGAGTGAGCGAAATCCCCTTGCCCATTTTCTCGCCGTCGGGCGACCACGTCCGAATGTCATACTTAGGCTCCTTGCCGTTCCAGCTAACCATGTTGAGTTTAGTCAACCACCCTCTCGCGTTCTCGGAAATCACGCCTAATTCTTGTGTTACTTCATAATTAAAGTCTGCCATTGTTTTTTCCTCCATATTCTTTATTTCTAATTCTTCTTATCCATAGGGTTATGTTCCGCGCTGATGACGTTCGCGAACAACGAAAAATACTTCGGTGGGACGATTTTGTCAATGTGGTGTCTGCCGAAGAACCACCGTTGATAGTCTGTTTTACGGTTAATTTCGTCTAAAAAATAGCTGAGATTATCGCTTGTGCTGATGCTTCCGCTCCCGAGCGCGAGAAACTCCGTGATAATGGTGGGCGGCTCATAACTGACGATGTAATCGACTTTATGGGCGACTTTTTCTAACGCCGCCATTGCCTTGTCGAAATCCTCCGTCTGCGGAACACACTTGTCCGAATACGCCGCTGCGGCTTTCTCGTCGCCGTCCTTCACGTCGTCAATCTTGTCGCCGCCGCCGAACGCCAATACACGCTTACCGTCTATTTCAAAAACGCTTCCACGCATAAGCTGGCGCAGTTTGCCGGAGATGTTGCGTACTTTACCGCCGCACCATTCAGACACTTCGTATTGCTCCAACTCGTCGAAATTCTCGTGTACGCCGTCCACGAAAAGCACGTCATACCTGCGCTTGCCCAGCCATTTCAGCACACGTTTCTCGCGCTTGCTCCCGTCCCACACGAACCCGAAATCGCCACATATAATC
>WRJN01000032.1 GCA_009778605.1 Oscillospiraceae bacterium | reverse complement strand
ATTTCGCGAATATACGCTTATATTTAAGAAATTTTCAACGCAGTATAACGCAAAATTTGCAAGCAGAAAATGTAAATGTCAAGCGGAACTGCTATATATGGAGTATAATAACCAACGATTTACCCCCATTAAGGGTATCGTTGCGAGAATTGGAGAAGTCATGAGCTTACACGGCAAGGACATCAAAATCTTCACGGCGAATTCCAACCCGTCTTTAGGCGCGGCAATCGCCGACGCGTTAGGCGTTGCAACAGGCGAGGCGACGGTCAATCGCTTTTCGGACGGCGAAATCGCCATTGACATACGCGAGAGCATACGCGGCTCTGACGTGTTTATCGTACAGTCAACATCTAAACCCGTCAACGATAATCTAATGGAAATACTGATTATGGCGGACGCGTTCAAACGCTCCAGCGCGGCGTCGGTAACTGCGGTAATCCCCTACTTCGGGTATGCACGGCAAGACCGTAAAGCCAAAGCGCGAGACGCTATTTCGGCGCGGTTAGTCGCCGATTTAATCAGCGTTTCGGGCATTAACCGAATACTTACTATGGACTTGCATTCGCCGCAAATCCAAGGGTTCTTCAACATTCCCGTGAGCCACTTGCAGGGCGTTACTCTCCTCGGCGAATATTTCATGACACACAAAACACAGTTCACAGGAGAAGAAAGCGTCGGCGATTTTGAAAATGAATTCATCTGTGTATCGCCTGATTTAGGCTCGGTGACGCGGGCGCGGAATATGTCTGTGAAACTCGGCGTAGGGCTTGCAATCGTTGATAAACGGCGACAGAAAGCAAACTCCAGCGAGGTCATGAACATCATCGGCAACGTGGAGGGAAAAAATGTCATGATTGTTGACGACATGGTGGACACGGCAGGGACGTTGTGCAACGCCGCCAAAGCGTTAATCGAAGTGGGCGGCGCAAAAAAAGTGTACGCGTCGGCGACACACGGCGTATTGTCGGGCGCGGCGATTGAACGGCTTGCCGATTCCTGTATCGAAAAGCTGATTCTTCTGAACACCATCGACATTCCCCAAGAAAAGATAAACGGCGCGAACGGCAAGCTCCTGATATTAGACACGGCAAGGCTGTTCGCACAGGCGATTCACCGCATTTACAAAGACGAGCCGGTATCCCCGCTATACCTGTAAACTCCGGGCAAACGGCTCTTTGAGCCTTGCCCTCCGCGGGTCAGGCAGAGCCTGACTCCTTGGCGACTTATCCTATAAAAAGGAAAATATTATGGAACAAACAACCATACCAACCACACCGACATTTACTGCATCGTTCAAAGATGTATGCTTCAAAATCGGCTTTGTGATGACGATATTTTTCATTAGCCGCATTCTGTGCGGGCTTATATCGACGTACATTCACAACAATTTAACCGACGTATTCGGCATATCGGCGACTTATATTCTGCACTCGGTTTTATCGGTGGTATTCCTGTACGTAATCCCGACTATGGCGGCGATTGCCGTCATCAAAGACAATACACACCCATCCTTCGCTGAGCTGTATCACAAGCCGCCGAGGCTCGCAAAAGCATTAGGTAACTTCCCTGCCATGTACGGATTGGGTCAACTCGCCAACGTGCTGATGTTGGTGATTATGTGGCTTATCGCGAAAGCCGCCACGCCCAAAGACGCGGTTGAAGCGATGTTGGGCGCGGCATTAGACCAGCAGGAAGTGTTGGAGAGGTCGTTCGGGACGATGAACGGGCTGATTCCGCCTGATTGGCTGTGTGCAATCGTGATTTTCATTCACATGACAGTCGCCGCCGCTCTGTTTGAAGAATTTATTTTCAGGGGGTTAATCCTAACCGCATTAAAACCCTACGGCAACGGCTTTGCGATTATCGTGTCCGCGTTCGCGTTCGGAGTAGCCCACGGCAACATTCAACAGTTCGTATACACCTTTGTGTTGGGCATTGTGTTGGGTTATATCACCATTCAAACCAAGTCAATCCTCGCATCAACAATTCTGCACGCCCTGTTTAACAGCATTTCGGCAGTCATGATGCTATTCCTGTCCACACGCACGATTCAAGACTGGTTATTAGGGCAACAGTTGAACGGCGCGGAGGAGCTGTCCGAAACAAGCTCGGTAATCATGGCGGGCATAGGGATTTACTTCGTGGTGTTCGTGTCACTGTTGGTGACGGGTGTCGCGTTAGCGGTTCGCCGACTCCTGCGTATTAAAGACTTCGGGACGAATGCGGCACTCAAGAACGATAACGCACAATTCCCGCAAATCGCCGCTGAACTGCCCACTAAACGCCGCACAATACTCCTTGTAACAAGCGTCCCTGTTATACTGACAGTTATATTGGCAATCGACGCATTCGCGGGCGGATTGATTGGTTCGTTCGTCTATCGTTCATTATTTTAAGCCGATATGAACAATACCGACAAGAAACAAGAAATAAACTGCTATAAGACGTTTTGGATAACCCTCACCGGGGCAACAATCGGCGTAATCTTTATGAAACAACTTCTCGCAAGTTTGTTTTTCAGCCAACCTATCGGTAATTATGCCGCTATGTGGGGGGCTAACGCAGTTGTTTCGTATCTGCCGTCATTGCTGATTTTCGGGATTATGTTCACACGCGCGCCAAAACCTGAACAAATGAGCGAATACACGTTCAAATACGCACTACTACCCGTTATTTTTGCGTCAATGTATACTCTCAGCATATTCGCCAACCTGTTCAGCCATTACGTGGCGGCGTTGTTTGACGCGCTGTTCGGCACAGGCGCGCTCGCTGACCCTTTCGCGCCGATTCTGCCCGAGAGCGTGTATGAATGGATTGTCATGTGCGTGGCGGTGGGTGTGGTGTCCGCAATCGCCGAGGAAGTGATTTACAGGCGGCTTCTTCTCCAACCCCTGCGGCGATTCGGAGACAAAACGGCAGTAACCGTGACCGCGCTGCTGTTCGCGGCGTTCCACGCCAACTTGACGCAGTTCCTGTACGCGTTCGTGGGCGGCGTAATTCTTGCTGTTGTAACGATTCGCGCAAATTCGCTTAAACCCGCTATAATTTTACATATGAGCAATAATATTTTCACTATGTTGATTTTAGGACTGAATAACGAAACTGCCGCTTCAATCGCGCCGTACGTCGTCATGGTTCCGGGCATAATCGCGACAGTTGTGCTGTTCCGAGGCGGTCATTTCACCGTGACTGACAATAATCCGCACTTGACAGCGCGTGAGCGCGCACGAATCGCGCTGACACACCCTGCTGTGATTATATTGGTTGTTGTTTTGGCAGGGTTGGTAGTTTTGGGAAGTGTGTGAAAAAATACAATATAGGCGAAATAATATAACATAGTGAAATAATACAACATTAGATAACAATACAACAATGACTAAACCTGATTTGCTGTGCTGATTCCAAACCGAACAAACATGGGTACAAGTGCTACGTTTGAGTAGTTACGAAATCGTGACAAGGCGGCATACTGCCTTGCACCGACCGCACCTGTGGTAAATTTTCGCCGAATACCAAGCGAAAATTTAACCACCGAGGGCGGGCGTAGCCTCCGCGGCGTTTGAGCGGCGTGCTTTTGGTACTTTTGCACGAGCAAAAGTACAATAGACCTCTTGCATAATAATCAATCATTCAAAAGCGGCTTGAACGCTACGATTTCCGCAATAATCGCTTCAGTCACATGAGTGGGATTAAACAGGAAGTTATAGCTGAAAAACACAACGCCGCCATAACCGGGCGCGGCGCGTACCGCTTCTATCTGCCGTCGAATAATCTCGCGTTCGTCCAGCCACTCGCGCTCGCCCGTCCCCGCAAACTTGTCCGCCGCGCCGATTTTATACACTGCCAACCCATACATCAGTTTCACGGAGGATTCGGCGTACAAATCCTGCCAACGCGCGGCGTATTCGGCGAACGGAAGGCTCTCGTTATTAAACCCATAGTATAATTGCGGTACAATATAATCGGCAAATCCGCCGCCCGCCCACGCGTGAACGTCGGCGTACAGCTCATCTGCGTTCAGCGAAAAGTCACCCGACGGGCTGATTCCAAAAAGCGCGTTGGGGTTGCCGCGCTTGACGGAAGTGTACAACTCGCGTACCATGGCGTTGACGTTGGCGCGCCGAAACGCACTCAACGATTTGGGGGCACTTATTGCCGCAAACGACAATGCGTCAAAGTCAGGCGAAGTCGTAGGATAGAAATAATCGTCGATATGCAGTCCGTCAATGTTATACTTAGCTGTGATTTCCTCCGCGCCGTCACCGATTAACGCGCGCACTTCCTCGTGAGCAGGGTTGAGATACCAATTCTCATTGTGCTTTACAATATACGTTTTGCGTAATTTTTCACTTTTGTACCACTTCCCGATTGCGAACGTATCCGACACGTCGGCAATGTCAGCATCGGCTTGAATCCGCATGGGGTTCAGCCAACCGTGAAAGGATATATCGCGGCTGTGCGCCTCCTCAAGCATGACGGTGAGCGGGTCATATTCCGGCACACCGCCTACCCGCCCTGTCACGTACTTTGACCAAGGGTAATAGTCGGAGGAGTACAGTGCGTCGCCAAACGGACGTAAGTGAACGTACACAGTGTTTATGCCTAATGAGCGGCAATTGTTCATCATGTCTGCAAAACCTGAACGAAACTGCTCTTCGGTGCGGTTGGTGAGTATGCCCGACAGTTCGATATACGAAATCCATACACCCGCTATGGTTGTATAATTTCGCGTATTGTAATAAGCGAGGTCATAGTCGGGAGCGGCCGTGTCAGGAGCGGTTTGTTCACTTTTTCGAGGTTGCATGAACAATTCGGGTTGCGTTTCAGTCAATTCAGGAAAATCAGGCGTCGCACAAGCCGATAATCCTAACAGCAGAGCCGCGAGAACGGTTAAAAATTTCTTCATACCAATTAGCCTACCACGCTTTCGTGTGAATGTCAATCTAATCGCGAAAAATTTATATAAAATTTATGTAAATAACACTTGACAATTGTTGTATTTATATAGTATAATAGAATCATATATCTGCTGAGCAACGTAATTGTTCGGTACTAATGCGCTATATACACAATATATTGACGCGCTCAATGGGCACTGTACCATACTTTGATTGTGTGCGAAAATGCGCGATTTATGCGGTTTTGCGAATAAGTTTACAAGATGATTTTATATAGTGATTAAGGGGATACCAAAATATGGCATTGACGCTTACCGAAAAAATAATCAACGCGCATATTGCAAAGAGCGCGGGTGTTCCGCAAAAAGGCGAGCCTGTTGCCATTACGATTGACCAGACGCTCACACAAGACGCAACGGGGACTATGGCGTATTTGCAATTTGAGACAATGGGTGTGAAACGCGTCAAGACTGAGCGCAGTGTCGCGTACATTGACCATAACACGCTTCAATCGGGGTTTGAGAACGCCGACGACCACCGTTATATCGGCAGCGTTGCCAAAAAACACGGTATTTACTTTTCCCGCCCGGGGAACGGCATCTGTCACCAAGTACATCTTGAGCGGTTCGGCAAGCCCGGAAAAACCCTCATCGGCTCAGACTCGCACACACCCACTTGCGGCGGAATCGGCATGATTGCCATTGGTGCGGGCGGTCTTGACGTAGCGGTTGCTATGGGCGGCGGCGCGTATCACATAACCTACCCGCAAGTCGTGGGTATAGAGCTGACAGGCAAACTGAGGGACTGGGTTTCAGCGAAAGACGTGATTCTCAAAGTCTTACAGGAGTTGAGCGTTAAGGGCGGCGTCGGCAAAGTCATGGAGTATTACGGCGAGGGGATTGACACACTTTCTGTGCCTGAACGCGCGACGATTACTAACATGGGCGCGGAATTAGGCGCGACGGCATCTATATTTCCCTCTGACGAGCTGACACGGCAGTTCCTGCGCGCACAAGGGCGCGAGGAAGATTATACGGAGCTGAAAGCAGACGAAGGCGCGGTTTATGACAGTGTGTTGCGTATCAACTTGTCCGAGCTTGTACCCCTTGCGGCGTGTCCGCACAGCCCTGATAACATCAAGGCGATTAGCGAGTTAAAAGGCGAGAAAATACATCAGGTGTGTATCGGGTCGTGTACCAACGGTTCGTTGCAGGATTTGCTCAAAGTCGCGCATATCTTAAGGGGCAAAACCGTGCATGAAAACGTAGATTTGTCCATTGCGCCAGGGAGCAAGCAGGTGTTTAATATGTTGGCGGAGTCGGGCGCGTTGGCGGACTTGATTAACGCAGGGGCGCGTATGTTAGAGTGTACCTGCGGCCCATGTATCGGTATGGGGCAGTCGCCCATATCGGCAGGGGTGTCGTTACGGACGTTTAACCGCAATTTCTTGGGGCGCAGCGGTACGAAAGACGCACAAGTTTACTTAGTGTCCCCCGAGACGGCGGCAATAAGCGCGCTGAACGGTACGTTCACTGACCCGATGTCGTTGGGCGTCATGCCTGCGTATTCGATGAATAAAGCGTTCACGATTAACGATAATATGGTGACACTTCCCGCGAGCGAGAGTGACGCGGAGAATGTCGAGATTGTGAGAGGTCCGAATATCAAGCCGTTCCCGAGCAATGACGCGTTGGCAGAGACAATCACGGCGGAGTTGGTGTTGAAAGTCGGCGATAATATTACCACTGACCACATTATGCCTGCGGGCGCGAAGATTCTTCCGTTACGCTCAAACATTCCCGCAATTAGCGAGCATTGTTTCGTGGTAGTTGACGAGAGTTTCCCCGAACGCGCCAAAGCCGCTAAAGCAAAGGGCGGCGGTGTGATTGTCGCAGGCGCGAATTACGGGCAGGGCAGTTCACGCGAACACGCGGCACTCGCGCCTGTGTACTTGGGGATTAGGGCAGTCTTGTGCAAGTCGTTCGCGCGGATTCACAGGCAGAACTTGATTAACAACGGGATTATTCCTTTAGAGTTCGCTGATGAGGGCGATTATGACAAGTTGGAACAAGGCGTTATGCTGTCGCTGCCGTCGGTTAAGTCAGAGATTGCAGCGGGTAAAGACGTGACGGTCAAGTCGGGCAGTATGACGTTCACGGTGAAGTGTGACTTGTCTGAGCGCGACCGTGACATGATTCTTGCGGGCGGGTTGCTGAATATGTTTAAGTGAGGGGTAATGGACAATGCCTACTAATAAAAATGCTGACTTAAAGCAGACGTATTTCGATTTATTAGTGTTGAAATATCGAAACGCAAACACTGTCGTAGTCGGGCTTGACGAGATGATACTGCGGCAAAGCGCGACGATGGACGCCGAAGATGTGTCTTACGTTGATAAGAAGTTTAATGACTTTGTGAATAGTCAAAAGAAATAAGGTGTAAAGTAAAAAATGGCAAACAAAATTCAAATGAAGAACCCAATCGTCGAGATGGACGGCGACGAGATGACGAAAATCATCTGGCAGTTAATCAAAGACGAGTTGATTTGCCCTCATGTGGAGCTTAAAAGCGAGTATTACGATTTGAGCTTGCAGAACCGCGACGCGACGAATGACCAAGTTACGGTTGATTCGGCTAATGCTACGCTCAAGCACGGAGTAGCCGTCAAATGCGCGACGATTACGCCTAACGCACAGCGTATGACGGAGTATAAACTCAAAGAGATGTGGAAGTCCCCCAATGGGACGATTCGGGCGATTTTGGACGGCACGGTGTTCCGTGCGCCTATTATTGTTAAAGGAATCGAGCCGCTTGTGGGCAACTGGAAGAAGCCCATCACAATCGGGCGGCACGCCTACGGTGATATGTACCGCAATGTCGAGGCTAAAGCGGCGGCAGGGAGCAAAGCCGAGCTGTGTATTACCGACAAAAACGGCAACGTGACTAAACAACTCATTCATGAATTCCCCGATTATGCGGAAGGGGAGGGGATTGTTCAGGCAATCCACAATACCGACATCAGTATTTGCAGTTTCGCGCGGGCGTGTTTCGGATTCGCCCTTGATACCAAGCAGGATTTGTGGTTCTCGACTAAAGATACCATTTCCAAGACCTACGACCATCATTTCAAGGACTTATACGCGGAGATTTATGAGAAAGAGTATAAGACTAAGTTTGAGGCGGCGGGGATTGAATATTTCTACACGCTCATTGACGATGCAGTAGCGCGGGTCATGCGGTCAGAGGGCGGTTACATCTGGGCTTGCAAGAACTACGACGGGGACGTTATGTCCGACATGGTAGCGACTGCGTTCGGCAGCCTCGGTATGATGACGTCGGTGTTGGTTTCGCCCAACGGTGCGTTTGAGTATGAGGCGGCTCACGGAACAGTCACACGGCATTATTACAAGCACCTCAAGGGTGAGGAAACGTCTACCAATTCAGTAGCGACGATTTACGCGTGGACGGGCGCACTTAAAAAGCGTGGAGAGTTGGACAGTCTGACCGAGTTAGTTGAGTTCGCACAACGTCTCGAGAAAGCAACGGTTGACACAATCGAGGACGGCATCATGACCGGAGATTTATATGTTATATCAAGTCTTGCAGACAAACGCAAAGTCACGACGCAGGAGTTTATTAAAGAGGTGGCGCAAAGGTTATAAGCTAAGCGCAGATTAAGCCTCCGGCGGCTCGCTTTTTGAAAAAAGCGAGACCAAAAACTTACGAAAGAAATTTAATATGTAGGTTTAATCCACACAGAAAAAATATTTCTTGAAGTTTTACTCAATTTTTTTCAAAAAATTGCGGGGTTTGGGGCAGAGCCCCAAGCGTATTTACGATAAAAGCGGCTTTGGAGGTCAAATGAAGCGTGTAATCTGTGCGACGGTTACTGTACTCGCGGCGATTGTGCTGTTTACGGCACTGCCGCTGAACTCTACTGCGCCCACTCCGCCCGAGCCGTTTATTCCGCTCCCGATGGTGTTGTTTTCGCACCCTGCGGGATTCTATGACGAGGCGATTGAGCTTACGCTCACCTCGAATTACGACGATGCTGTAATCTTCTATACGACCGACGGCACACCTCCGATAACGGACGGAACGTGTGAGACCACGGAATTGTATGCGGGCCCCATAACCGTGTACGACCCCCAACTGTGGACGAATCGTCACGAAACGAAGATTTTCAGTATAAATGCGGTAGCCGTCACCGAAGACTTGACAGGCGAACCGTACACACGCAACTTTGTGACAGGCGAATTAGTGCATGAACGATTCGGTGAGGAGTTTTTGGTTTTTGCCCTCAACTCTGACCCGCACGGGTTGTACGACCACTTCGACGGAATTTTCGTCGAGGGGATTGACCGCGAGAAATGGCGGGAGCAAACGGGGAGTAACGGCACACCTCCTGACCCTGCGAACTTCAACCGACGCGGGCGAGAGTCGGAACGCGCTGTTCATGTTCAAGTGTTCGACAACAAGGGCAATGTCCTTGTGTCACAAAACGCAGGAATGCGCGTCAAAGGCGGCTGGTCAAGAGCCGCGCCGCAAAAGTCGCTGGAGCTGTACGCGAGAAACAGCTACAGCGGGACGAACGTGTTTAACTTTGCGTTTTTCGGTGAACGAGAAGTGCGTGAACTGTCCGACGCGCCTATTACGAAATACAGGCGGATTCGCTTGCGTAACGGCGGCAACGACAGGGATTTCGCGACAGTGCGCGATGAATTAAGCGCGACACTGTTCAGGCAGGCGGGCTTCCCCGACACGCAATCGCACACACCTTGTGCAATCTTCCTCAATGGCGAGTATTACGGGTTCTCGTGGCTTAAATCGCCCCGAACGCCCGACCACTGGCAGAGAAGATACGGCGGAAAAGCCGACCGATTCGAGTTAATCGAGGGCGGCGAGGGCGAACAACGTGAAAACCCCGAGGACTGGGGCGGCGAGCCGAGAGCAGTTGAGGACTGGTGCGATATTGTTACCACACTTGTCCGAAAAGGGCTGACCGACAAAACGAGATGGACGGAATTTTGCAAGCGGGTGGACGTGGACAACGCGATTCTCTACTATGCTTTGCAAATCTACATTAACAACAATGACTGGCCGGGCGGCAACATTGAAATGTGGCGATATTTCCCTAAAGAGGGCGAAACCGATTTGCACCCGTACCTCGCGGACGGGCGGTGGCGGTTTATCGCTTATGACATCGAGTTTGCGTGGAACCTGTACGGGCGGGATATGGTCTCGCACAACAACATACACAGTGTATTGACAGGGGACGGGCAAATGGGCGGCAAGTCGGAGATTCTCGAGGCGTTACTCGAGCGCAAGGATATGCGTAAGCGTTTCGCCGATACGTTGGTACAACTTATGGAGGGGGCGTTCGCGCCCGATAACGTAATACAAGTGTTGGAGGAGCTGACACAACTTAACCAAGCCGAAGTCGATATGTCTATATACGCCAACCTCTACGCGCCGGATAACGAGCATTGGCCTACGCGGTGGAGCATGGCGGACAGTCAACGCGATATACGCACGTTCGCTTTACAGCGACCGAAATACGTTCAACAGTTCATTTATGACACGTTAGGGCTTGTTGTTGACGTGGACTATCTCGAATTCGAGCCGGGTGGATAACCACCCATACGCGGTACGCGCGCCTCAGCGTGTAACCGCAAAGTTTAGGCGAAATTTGTTTCGTGCAAATTACTATAAAATTTTAATGTTGGAGGTAAACTTATCATGACGAAGAGCATACTTCGCAAAACGCTCAAAACCATCGTGACGACCGTGACTTTGTTCGCGCTGATGTTATCTATGGTTGGCGTACTGCCGTTTAATATGGCACCCGTTGTAGGCGATGACCTCGACCTCGTTGGTTCTGCTTATGCGGGCGAGAGCGAAAACGAGAACGACGACGATGACGACGCAAAACGTCCGCGTTTCCGTGTACCCGGTACGGATACCAACGTACCTGCGGGCTTCTACGCGACAGCACCCCAAGTAGAAGTTAAATTGCACCCCGACCAAATCGCTGAAGGCGGCTGGGAAATTATCTGGACCAGCACTAACACCTCTGCGGAATGGTCCGGCGGGTTCCAATGGCCACATATGGAAGCTGAATGGGCATTGAGCAAAAACACAGGCGCGACACTCAAACGCCACGACGGCGGTGTTGACCCTGTAGGGTTTGCGTGGGTTAAACCGGGCGAAACCTGTAAAGGGCAAGACTATGACAAAAACGGCGTTGCCACTACTTGTGGCAGAGAAGGCCCTGCATGGTGCCACGAAGCGTATAACTTCCAATGGGCAGGAGCGGCAGGACAGCGCGTCCGCCGTGCGCCCGCGACAGGTTACACGTTCACGGCGGCTGACATGGCGCGCGCGAACTACCCTCGCGTGAACACCAGCGCGGTTTACGTATTCACCGTAGCGGCGGCGGCTTACAAAGCGTCCACAGGCGAAGTGTCTGACGTGCGTTACCGTTCGTTTGTAATCGGCAACCATACGGCGCGTCAATGGGCACAGAACGATTTCCTCGTTTACTCCATTTACGCGGACGCAAGCCTCATGTATGACTGGGGCGGAATCGTTGACGGTAAATCTAACCCGGGGATTATGATTCCGGGGAATGACCGTGAAGAAATGACGCAAGCACTCCTCACATTGGGCAAAATGGCAGCAACTTGCCGCAACCCATGCGCGCCTGCTGAAAACGGTCCTACACCTAACCCCTGCAGAGACTGTGCGTATAACTATGACGATGCAATCGTCTATCAGGAAAAATATCCGGTAACTTTCCCCAACAACTTCAACCGTTCGGGGGCAGGTTCGGAAGTTCCTGCAAACGTCGAAATCTTTGACCCGAGCATCCAAGCGGTAGAAGACCAACGCGTAGTCAACCAACGCGCAGGTCTCCGTGTTAAAGGCGGTTGGTCGCGCGGTACGTATGCGTATGAGCAACGTACGTTCGAGCTTTACGCGCGTGACCGTTACGGCGACAGAAGCAACTTCCTGCACCCGTTGTTCGGTCAAGTAAACTCACAAGACGGTAACCTCATGCACCGCTACGTACGTTTCCGCGTTCGTAACGGCGGTACTGACCGTGAGCAATTGTACACTCGTGACGAGATTTGCTACCAAATGGCACGCGAATCGGGCGCAATGGTGTTATACTCCACCCGCCCCGCAGTCGTTTACCTCAACGGCGCGTACTATGGCATGACTATCATGAGAACCTCACGTACAGCTAACCACTTGCAACGTATCTACGGCGCGCGCCGTAATGGATTCCACGAAATCGGCTCAAACGAACGCGCAACTGTCGGTTGTTTTTCTACAGGCTGTAACCGCGTAATCCTTCCTGCAAAAGAAGGCGCGGGCAACAACCCTATGGTTTGCGGCGAAGTCGTGAGCAGTGTGGTTCAACTCTGCAACCGCCCTGACTGTCAAGCGTTCTGGAGCGGTCAAGACCCTATGTGTGAAGGATTCACCGAAAATACCCTATCCACAGGCGGCCCTGCCCCTGCTTGCCGTGCAACGCGTGAGCGCGTAGGCGGCCCGAGCGGCGGTAAGATGGAAGTCGGGCGTTTAGAAGTACCGTGGTCGGGTGGTTCGTGGCGTGAAGTTCGCCACCTCATCGGTAACTCGGGCGCGTTCAACGGCGGTATTGACTTCCCGTCGGGCGGTATCACCGAGAGCAACCCGATTGGCTTGACTTGTGATAAGCGTTGGGAACGCTTCAAAGAAATCGTTGACATCGAAAACTTGGCGCATTACTACGCAATGCAGATGTTCGGCGCGAACGTAGACTGGCCTCAAAACAACATCAACCTTTGGCGGTACTGGCCCACAGAAGAAGAGCAACAAATGATTGCCAAAGGCGAAATGAACGAACATCTTGACGGAAAATGGCGTTTCATTTTCCATGACATGGAGTATGGCTGGGGCTTGTATCAAAACGGTTATCAAGCATCGGCGACTCATGCGTCGTCCAACACAATCCACGCGCTGCTCAACAGAACCGGTACGCAAGTACACACCCCCGGTGACAGACCGTGGCGCGGCGAGTATGAGCTGAAAGTTGACGACAACAGATACCACTTCAACGCGGCGAACAACACATTCATGATGCGCGCACTCCTCCGTCACGGCGGCGACAAAGTTACAGGCGAAATGCGCGCGAGAATCGCTAACGCGTTCGCGGACATGATGGGCGGAGCGTTGACCCCTCAAAACATGAAGAAAATCGCTGACAAACACCTCAAACAAATCGAGAACGAACACAAGCACATGGTTATGCCTGCGGTAACTACCGGCGGCACAATCAATGCGATTACCTACACCCAAAGAGCGGGCGGCGGTGAACGCAGAATGTCCGAACTGCCTCGCGGCGGTCACGGATTCGCACACACAACTTGGGATGGCCCCGGCGCACCGACTG
This sequence comes from Oscillospiraceae bacterium, assembly GCA_009778605.1. GTDB lineage: Bacteria > Bacillota > Clostridia > Oscillospirales > Ruminococcaceae > Ruminiclostridium_E. Next base: position 1,491 of record WRJN01000032.1, on the reverse strand, counting down.
ACGTTGACCGTATGGTTCCTTTGTACCCTTACTGGACAAACGCAGACCGTCCCGCTTTCTGGGAACCTCAATCAGGCGGTACGATTCCCGCAGGAACTGACCCTGACTCCTCGCTCTCGGGTACAGGCCCGTTGGCGGCACGCGGACAGTTGTTTAACTTCATGGAAAATCGCGGAACACGGATTCAAGCGATTATGGGAATGCCTGTCGGCGCACCTGATACGCCTACAAGCACCACCACCGAAAACGGACTCGGTATCGCATGGTCTTCGGGCGCAACAGGTACTGCGACTGTTTCGGGCAACGGTTACGCGCAAGTCAACACCCGTATTATCGGTATGAGAGGCTTGCCGAATGATGACCCGCGTTCAGCGAAATCGTTCTCATTCAGACATTTCGCTAACCCTAACAACGCAAATGATGCTGTCATTACGATTCGTACGTATCCCGACCCGGGCTACACCGCGAACGTAACCGGCGCGACTCAAGACGCACAAAACCCGCATCTTTGGTACAGAGTGCCGAGTGCTGAAGCTATCAACATCACTTTCACCAAAGACAATGCGTACAGCCAAATCCACATCAGCGCGGTTCAAGCGAAAGCAGACGGCGCGCAAGGTAACTGGTTTGAAGTTACCAACAATTCAGGCAGAACACTCAGCACAAAAGGCTTGTACCTCTCTGACAACTGGAATCAAGAGGACGAGGACGACTCTACTCTGCCTCAAGACCGTCCGTTCGACATGAAATGGAGAATGCCTGCGTTAATTCTGCGCCCGGGTCAAACCGTGTTAGTCAGAACTTCCGCGAACAGAACTCCTCCTGCGAGCGACGCGCTCAAGTGGTCAGAAGCGAACTTCAACATCTCGTTCGGTGAACGCTTGCGTCTCGCAAGAACGACGCCTGACGGTAGCGGTAACGCTACGTATGCAGTCGGCGGTACGGCTATGCCGGGATTCGTCGAAGTTATGCAGCGTGTTGAAATTTCGTTGATGACGAATCAGCAAATGCAATATCGCGGAATGGTCGGCGGCGAAGACGATAACAACTGGAGAATCGTTTCGTACCCCGGCACTCGCAAACAAGGTCCCGCAGTCGGATAATAACGTATAAAAATTCCCCTTTCGAGTTATAATACTTGAAAGGGGAATTTTTTTATAATTCGTTCAAGAAAGGGAAGTGGTAAACTGCAATTTTTGCTCCTTTTTATATAGCAGTTCCGCTTGACATTTGCGTTTTATTCGCAGATAAATTTTGTGTTATACAAGGCGAAAATTTCGCAAATATACGCTTATATTTAAGAAATTTTCAACGCAGTATAACGCAAAATTTGCAAGTAGAAAATGTAAATGTCAAGTGGAACTGCTATAGTGCGGTAAACCACACAAGTGTGCGTGTGAAAATAACAAATAAAGAATATGGCGAGTTAGCCAAGAAAAACTCACCGAGGACGCGTCACGCCGCGACGAGCACGAAAGCGTTCATCATCGG
>WRJN01000031.1 GCA_009778605.1 Oscillospiraceae bacterium | reverse complement strand
GGCTCAATGTACCGATTCTGCCTGCCTATGATTCCTAACACGGTGATGTGGTGGGTCATCGGCTTATCGGCAGGCTTTTTTATTGAAATGTTCATGGACATCAACCAAACAGGGTTGTACAAAGCGGCATTGCGCCTGCCCAACATAATAGTCATCGTATCAACGATTTTCTCACAAGCGTGGAATATGTCCGCAATAACCGAAAATAACTCCCGCACCGTAGCAAACTTTTACACCAACGTATTCAGCATATTTCAGTCGGCGATTTACATAATGGCGGCAGGGTTACTGTTACTTATACGCCCCGCCCTTGAAATAATGACTTCTGCGGACTTCGATAATGCCTACATGATTTCCGCAATCCTGACGATTGCGGTGGTGTTCTCCTGCTTTTCGACGTTTGCGGGCAGTGTATACGTCGCCTCCAAGAAATCCGTGCGCGCGCTGTTGACGTCGTTGGTGGGCGCAGTGATGAGCGTGGCTCTGAACCTCGTCTTTATACCGCTCTGGGGGTTGCATGGCGCGGCATTCTCGATTCTGCTGAGTTACTTGACGATGTTCGTTGTCCGCGCTGTTGACACGCGCAAAATCGTGCGTATGGACTTGAAACTCGCCAAAATGCTCACCAATGCCGCTGTGCTGATTGCAATGTGCATTATCGTGCTGACCATCCGCGACAACGCCGTTTACTACGGCGTGTTGGGCGCGTTATTTGCCGTCGCGGTTATCATAAACTTACGTGCAGGGCTGAACGCCGTTCGCCTCATATTCAAGAAAAAGCCGCCACATTCCGCGCCACCCGCCTGAGAGCGTGTACCAATAGCCGTTCGCGGTTAAATTCACTCTAAATTTACCACGCTCAGGTTATTGGTACACGCTCTGAACGGCAGGTCGAACGCCTGCAACGCCGACTGCGCCGCGGTTTCCTCCGCGAACACGCCGAACACCGCACTGCCGCTGCCGGTCATGGACGCGAACGACGCGCCGCAATCACACATACGCTGACACAGCGCGTCAATGCGCTCGTCGGCGTATAACTTTTGGAATATATTAGCATACTTGCCCCGCGATACGGGATTCTCGTCATACAGCGCGTACGCGCGTGACGTATCACAGTGAAAACTCGGCTGAACAATGGCGTAGAACTGCGGCGGTAAATCAGCCAACGGCGTAATAATGTCGCCGACACCCTCACACAAAGCGCGCCCGCCCACGAGTGCGAACGGCACGTCCGCGCCGAGAGTAACGCCGATTTCGCACAGCTCACTAACCTCGTACCTGTTGTCGCAGAGCCTATTCAACCCGGTGAGGACTGCCGCGCCATTTGTGCTGGAACCACCTAATCCCGCCATAAGCGGGATTTGTTTGGTAATATGAATGTTCACGCCCTGAGCAAACCCTGACTCTCGCAAAAACGATTGTGCGGCGCGGAAGGCTATATTGCGGTTATCGGTGGGGATTGCGGCGTTGTCACAAGTAACCACAATGTCGGGCGCGTCGGTGAGTGCCACTCGCACTGTATCACACAGGTCGATTTCCTGCATAACCGTGCTGATGTTGTGATAACCGTCCTCTCGCTGTCCGCAGATGTCTAACATCAAATTTAGTTTTGCGTTCGCCTTGAGCGTAATCGCGCTCATTGGTCATGCGTGGCAGTCGGCGGCGCATCAGTTGCGGGAGGCGTGTCGGTAGACGGCGTAGGAATATCGCCCCCATGATTGGGGTTAGTCACTAAATCGCCTTTGATTACAAGCGGCACAATCGGGACATCGGGGTAGGGCTCAACAAGCGTACGTGTATTACCGCCAATGCTGAATTCATACCACTTCATGTCCAAAATTTCCTCAGTGGTGAGAACCGCGCCGCGCGGAATCTGAACTTTTGCGTGCCTGTCCATCATTTCCCCTTCAAATATCGGGGCATCACCGTTGATGACGTTGCCTAAAAGTTCATTAACCAAGTCAGCCGTGTCAGCGAGAACGATGCTTCCGTTCGTGTTAAGCGGTGACAGGAATAATTCACCTGAATCAAGCTCCCCCTTAACAGACGAAGGAAAAAACAAACCGTCGCTGTGTTGGAACTTGTTGATTTGCTCAATAAGGAACAGCCGCGCATTAAACCCAAACCCGGTAACATGATTTTGAGGCGCAATGTCGGAGATTGAATCGGTATACCCCACAACTTTTATATCGTTGCGCTCGGCATATTTGATGGCATAATCGGTGTCAATATAAGACAGTATCGTGTCAACTCCCTCGTCGCGCAACTCGCTGACGCCGCGTTCAACCATAGCCTTGTTCCGTCCATCCACCGAACGCACATGAATCGAAACGCCGCTCTTGTACGCCAACCGCGTACCGCGAATGAACGCGTTGACGACTGCGGGTGCGTTATACATGGTCTCATCAACAACCACGCCGACTTTATCAACGCCCTCGCCTGTGTTATACCCTGCCGCCAATCCTGCAACGTGTGCGGGTTGGAACAGAAGAGGGCGAAACGTAGTGATGTTTTGCGCCAACGTATTGCCGCCAAAGCTGATGAACACAATATCTTTATACTCGCCCGCAATGTCCTCCAACTCACTCGCGAAACGGTGAGTGGTGGAGACAATCACCTGAACGTCCTGCATAGAAAGCATTTGTACGGCTTCCCTAAAGTTAGACACAAAGACATTCTCGATATACAGCGTTTCCGCGCCCTGCTGAACTTCAATGGCAGAACGCGCCTCCTCCCACATTTTGTTGTGGGTTGAGTTTGCAATAGTCCCTGAATAGATGAATCCCACGCGCAAAAATTCAAGCGGTTCTTCTTCGGTTTGTGTTTCTTCATCAGTCGTAATGGTGGTATCAGTTTCATCGTCATCGCTGCACCCGGTCAGCGGAATTGTTGCAACAACAGCGCACATAACAGCCAACAACACCGTTATAAACCTAAATAAGTATTTATTTTTCTCGAGCATTTTCATGAACTGTTCCTCCCCTTTTAATCATATCAATTATATAGTATAACATAAATAAAAGCATATGTCAATAATTAGAACAAATTTTTCGTTGCTAAAATTTAGTGTCGATTCCTGTATAAATTTCGCCGATTTTCACAACAAAGTAATACCCGTCGCTCTCATACAGTGCGATTATTCTGTCGTGTTGCTCTATTTGCGATTTTTCGGGGTTCTCACCCTCACCAGTTTCTTTGACTAATCCTGCATTCACCTCAAACTCGCGCTCTTTGTGAGCGAGCATGACCTTCCCGAATCCTTCGTCGAACGCTACCGTACAGTATCCGTTCAGCCCTGCCGCCGCCTCCCCTTTAGGCAGAGCGTTTCCGCGAACCGCGTCAATGGCGTTCACCGCGTAATATTGTACGGCGAAACACAGGATTAACCCGCTTGAAACTGCACAAAACGGCGACACATACCACGGAACGCCCAACGCATTCACGATAACTCCCGCCGCCGCCGCTGTCATAACTGTAATCAAGAGCATTGTCACGTTCTCGGGCAGAAGTTTTTCAAGCGGGATTGTGTCGTAGGTCTTTTTGAAGAGCTTTCCCTCCAACCCGAAACACTTAATTTTCTCCACGTATCGCAAAACCACGTCAGCAGCTAACCCAATGGCTGACAGGACTAACAAAGCGATATAAACCATATTCATCGCGTTCCCTCGTTAGTTTCGTCCCCGAGTGCGAGCCGCTCAACACGGTCATACCCCAACAGTAGAATCGCGTCATTCGCGTACACGAACTGTGTAAAATCTTCCCACAACACGAACCGCTCCCCTAATTTTTCAACATCATTGTCATAGAAATACATCACGCCCGCGCCCAACACAGCCGTTTCGCCTCCATGAATCGCAGTCTGCGTCGCCCCTCCGACAATTTCGACGCTCCGCAACAGTTTCGCATCACGGTCAAGGGTGAGCAGGCTCACTTTATTCGCCGTGAAATCGTTGACTAAAACTGCGGCAATATCGTCCCCGAACGCATAGTCAATAAGCGCACCCTTGAACGCATATAGCCCTTTGATTTTGCCGTCATCTGTGTCCAACACGAACAACGCCGAATCACACAAAACAAAAACACGTTCACCTCGTACGTAAACAGCAGAGGGCAGGAGATTTTCCGCAATAGTGGTGAACCCTGACGTGTCGGACAGGTTTACGCGCCAAACACCCTCCTCGTCCGCGCTGGTCGTATCTAACCGCCTGACTGTAACGCTCATATTCCCCGAGTCAAACCCGATTGAAGAAACAATAATGTCGTTATCACCGTGAGCAAAATCAACCTGCATGACGTTTTCGCCTGTGAAGTGCTTAGTAAACTGCCACTTGCCTTTCTCGCCGTACACCGACAAAACATTAGTGTTGATATTGCTCCTGTAAACAATTGCAACCTTTCCGCTACTCCCGATTTCACCATAGAGAATTCTGTCGTCGTTATCGGTACGCTCAAACAACATTTCCTCGCCGTCGTACATGGAATACTTGCGTCCGTTTAAGTCGTACAACAAAATCCGATTGCCGTCAATTGACAGGACGGGCGTCGCGTAGTTGTGGCGGCGCGCATACCGCTGTGAGCCGTCATCGTTATAAATGTAGATATACGTCGGGCTGAGCAGGACAAACCCATCCTCCAACGCCTGAACGGAGTTGATGCTCCCGGGAGTTCGTACAGGAAAACCTGCCTCCGTCATGGGTTTGCGCCCACCGGTAATCTTTTGCCCGCATCCTTCAAACGGCGCGATAATGTTGGAGAAATTAAGCGCGAGTAAAAGGAGTAAAATCGCCCCCACCGAAGCTACAATTACTACTACGAAAACTTTTTCCGTTTTTTTACGCCTGCGATGGGCGGCTATGTCGTTAATGTTTCGCCTGTCCATGGCTTTTCTCCTTTCAAACTCGTTTAATATACCACTCGATTCAAATACAATCCGCAAGCAGGAAGTGTTTTTCCCGCCGATTCGCGACAACCGCCGTCTAATGATTGCCGCACGTCCTCTACGCTCATCTTTCCCTCGCCCACATACAGCAACGTCCCGGCGATAATACGCACCATATTATGCAAAAATCCGTCGCCTGCTATGACAATCGTCAATCGTTCATCGTCAACCGACAATTGCAAATCATGGACGTTGCGGATTGTCCCGCGCTTTTTCGCACGAGTAAGCTCAAGAGACTCTGCTTTGCAATATGCCGAGAAATCATGCTCACCCACGAACAGTTTTGTTGATTCGTTCATGTTTTTGAGATTAAATGAACGATTGTTGCAATAGCGATACACTAAATCGCGGCTGAACACGTCCCGCACGGAACTCGTGTGAATAACATAATCGTACTCCTTAGCCACTGCGTCATAGCGCGCATGGAACGTGTCGGGCGCGTCCTCGCAAGAGTGAACGGCAATATCACAGGGGAGCAGCGCGTTCAGCCCGCGTACGAACCCGTCGCAGGGAATCGCCGAGCTTGTCCGCGCGTTGAAACAAAACTCACGCGCGTGAACGCCCGCGTCCGTCCGCGAACAGCCTATTATAACCACATCATGACCGAGCAGTTTCGCCAATGCCGCCTCGAGCGTTTGCTGAACGGTTACGGCGTTGGCTTGCCGTTGGAATCCGTGGTAAGCCGCACCGTTGTACGAAATCATCACCTTTAGATTACGTTTACCCTCTATATCTTTACTCATAACCATACATTTATTGCAACCACGCCGCCGAGTAAACACACTGTAACAGTAATCGCAACATAGTCAACATACGTTGTTTTAAGCTGTCGCAAGCGCGTTCGCCCCTCACCGCCGACGTAACATCGACACTCCATAGCCATAGCAAGCTCATTTGCGTGCTTGAACGCCGACACGAACAGCGGTACCATAATGGGGATTAACGCTTTTGCGCGCTTGAGCAATCCGCCCGAGTCCAAAGTCGCGCCGCGCGCTTTTTGCGCCGCCATAATTTTGTCTGTCTCTTCTATTAGTATGGGAATATACCGCAGAGCAATGGTCATCATCATTGCCAACTCATGAGCAGGGAACTTCAGCCGTTTGAGCGGCGACAACAAGCTCTCAATCGCATCGGTCATTGTAATGGGAGATGTGGTGTAGGTCAGAAGCGACATTCCGACAATCAGTGCGACAATCCGCACCGCCATAAACACCGACGTGTACACTCCCTCGGGGTAAATCGCAAGAGGTGGCACTAACTCGGTAATGTGCCATTCCCACAATGGGACAGGAAGTTCGCCGTCGGCATCAGGAATCGCGCCTGACACGAAAAATAAGTTAAGGATTGCCGTGAATAAAATCAGCGGGATTATGGGGCGCAGGCTCTTGAAAATCAAGCGATATTTAATCCCCGACAGCGTGTACACAAACAGCACGAATGCGGCGCACAGCCCCAACGCGTAGAAACTTCGCCCGATGAACAGCACAATGACGAAAAACACGTTGAGTATGATTTTACAGCGGCTGTCCATTCGGTGAATCATCGAATTGCCGGGGAAATATTGACCTAACGTAATGTCTTTTAACATGATTCTCTTTTTTTACTCCAACTTTAATTGCCCGTCTTGTTTCTCAGCCGCTTTAGCAGTTTTGTATACGTCGGCGGCGGGTAAAGTCAAGCGTTCACCGCCCATGACTTCTTTAATGGTAACAATCTTCATTCGCGGAACGTCACCTGCATAAGCGTTCGTATAAATTCCGAAAGCCGCCGCCTCTTCAACCATACCCTTGCTTGGTTCTTCTAAAGTAATAAAAAATCCGACTGCGGCGTTTTCACGTTCAACGACGCGGCAAAACTCCCGAATCATCGTCACGCCGACTTTGCCGGACTTCACCGAAAACAACCCTGCCCTGAACTCGTTATTGCCGTCTATATTATCAGGAATGTTGATTCTTCCGTCATAACCGCCGTCCTTACCCTTTATGTCGTTTACCATCGCTTTGTTATCGGAATAAGTAAGAATTGCCCATTTCTCAAACTCTTTACGCAAGCGGTCATCTTTTGTTTTTTCGGCGAGCCTCCTCGCGCTTTCAACATCGCGCGGAATCCCTCTGACATCAAAGCTGTCCGCTATATCTTTTCCGTATTTTTCGGTGAGGCGTTTCTCAATCACCGTTATGCTGTTATAACTAATATCAATTCCAATCCACTGACGGTTCAGCTTTTGAGCCACTGCAACCGTCGTCCCGCACCCGCAGAACGCGTCAAGCACTATGTCGCCCTCGTTGCTGGAGGATTTGATAATCCGCTCAAGCAACGCCTCGGGTTTTTGCGTTTTATACCCTTGATTCTCCTTATTACCGCCTGTGATAACTGAAATATCCCACACATCTCTGGGCATTCCGTGATTGATATAGAATCCTTTGGTTTCATCAGAAGTATCAACCATTTTATAATTCTTTCTGTGAACATTACTGACAAAACCTGTTTTATCTGCATATTTACCCCAGCGTTTCAGCGTTTTTTCGCTAATCGGGAAGTCGCTCCTGTCGGGGTGGAACGTCGATTCTTTACCCTTTGTGTAGAAAAAAACAATGTCATGGTCACGCCCGAAATGTGACTTGTGTACTTTTACCGTAGTTTTATAACTCCAAATAATCTCGTTTTTGAAATCCCCTCCGCGTCCGCAAAAGACTGCGTCAAGCACGAGTTTCAGGTAATGGCTCGCGGTAGGGTCACAATGCAGATAAAAACTCCCCGTCGGTTTCAACACACGGTGAATCTGGTCAATCCGCAATGTCATTGAAACAATATAAGACATAAGGCTACCCCTGCCTAAGATTTCATAAAGCCCCATAATCAACTTCGCGACACGCGGCGTAATTCGTCCGCAGGCGTTCATGCAGATTTCGTCGTATTCTTTTTGCGCTAACGTGTTCCAAACCCAAGTATCCACAAACGCAGTTGACTGCGCCTTATCTTCCCCGATATTGTTGTAAATCTGATTATACGTTCGGTCAGAATTATACGGCGGGTCGATATAACACAAGTCCACCGATTCATCGGCAATGTTCTTACGCATAATATCAAGATTATCGCCATAGTAAAGTTGATTATTCACTTATATTCTCCTACTTCTCTATACTGTTTAGCATATCCCGCGCCACTTGTGCGATATAAATATACTTGCCGTGAGCCGCAGTGTATTGCAAACACGCCGTCTGATTAGGCAAATCGCCCATTTTGCCGTACACTCTCGACATAGAGAACATAAAAGCAACTCTGATGTACAAATTATTCGCCTTCTCGCCTTCCTCAAACATCTTTTGGTATAATACCAACGCTGTGGCGTAATCCCCCTGTTCAATACCCCAAATACAATCCAAAAGCCCGATATGCTTGTCGATAAACTCAACAACGTCTGACTGTGTTTTGGCAGGGAGTTTCAACCTGTACTGTTTAATCATTTCGTAGTAATACACCGCTAAATCCCGATTCCCAGCCTCATAATTGATTGTAGCGCTGTTATAAATCGCACAATTGACGATTATTGCGTACTTAGACACAAATGCGAGAGATACTCGGTTCAACACCGACAATGCCGTAGCGTAATCGCCTTTCATGAAGTGCGCGGTGGATAGGTTCAAATGCAATAAATCATGGTATAACCGATTCTTGCCATGTTTCGCCAAAAGTGCGGGAAACGCATTGATATAGCTGTCAGGCTCACAGTCGTGTATAAACTCAGTGGCTTTATCTACTTTCTTTGACCGACTAATCGAAACGGCAAACTGAATACAAGCAAATACAGCAACACAAAGCAACGCAAGCCCGAGAGTTTTCGTGAACAGCGTTTCGCCAATCAACATCAAAAAAGTCGCCGATATGACGATATACGACATAGTGCCCACTATCTGCTTAAAGACTTTTTTATTCATACACTCTCACTCGACTTTCCCATAACCTCCAATATCCGCTCGGCGGCGCGCTCGACTGTGTACACATCGCACCCCAAGTCCACCCCCATATCCCGCAATCTCTCACTAAGCCGCGTTATCTGCGGAACACCCAACCCGATTTCGGTAATCTCGCCTGTTCTCGCGAACACTTTGTCGGTGGTATCATAACAAAACACACCACCTTTGTTCATGACTAACACGCGGTCAGCATACTTGACAATATCCTCCATGGAATGTGACACGAGAATAACAGTGAGGCGTTTGCTTTTGTGATACTCGTTGATGAACCCCAAGACTTTATCGCGTCCGCGCGGGTCTAATCCGGCGGCAGGCTCGTCCAAAATGAGAATGCCCGGCTCCATTGCAATGACGCCCGCCAACGCAACGCGGCGTTTCTGCCCGCCCGACAAGTCAAACGGCGAACGCTGTAACCACGAGTCATGCACGCCCATACTCGCGGCGGCGCGCAGTACGCGCTCTTTGATTTGCACGTCTCTCAGCCCCATATTACGCGGCCCAAACGCTATATCCTTGAACACCGTTTCCTCAAAAAGCTGATGCTCGGAATATTGGAACACTAAACCCACTTCAAATCGAACATCACGAATGTTCACGCCCTTACCGCGAATGTTACGCCCGTTAATCCACACCTCGCCGCAAGTCTGCTTGAGCAGACCGTTGAGATGTTGCATAAGGGTGGATTTCCCTGAACCCGTGTGCCCGATTATACCGACGAATTCACCCTCGTTCACGTCAAAGTTGACATTGTCAACAGCGGTGACTTCAAAGGGCGTACCTACTGAGTATTTGTAGGAAAGATTGAGCGTTTCGATTGATTTAGTTGTCATTGACTACCCTCCGAGGGTAAAGGCAACCCTAACTTATACAGCGGAATGTATTCAAAATAATAATGACATTTAACACTGTGAATATAATCTAAAACATCTTTATATTCAGGCTTTTTGAACCAATCAGTTTTGCCCTCAAAAATCAATCCTGTTCTCGTGTTGCCTCCGCCAACAAAAGGTTCAGCATACTTTGTGATTCCTAATCCCCTCCCAAACGGATACTTCTCACGTATTTCGGTCAAAAGCTGAGTTTTTCCACCAGCCCACTTCACAAACGGTTTAGCAATCACTACTTTCATATCCTCTCCGCACCTACAATTTTCACAATCCATTCCGCGAACTCCTCTTCCCCAATCACGTCATCGGGAATCGCCACGCCTGCCGCCCTCAACTTATGTGCTAACTCTGTCACTTGCGGGACGTCAAGCCCCACTTCGCGCAACTCCCCGACTCGCCGAAAAACCTCCCGAGGCGTGCCGTCCATTATCACCTTGCCGTCGTCCATGACTACCACACGGTCAGCAAGTGCCGCCTCCTCCATATAATGTGTGATGTACACGACGGTCGCGCCTTGCACATTAAGTTTCTTCACTGTGCGGACGACTTCTGCGCGTCCGCTCGGGTCAAGCATAGCGGTAGGCTCGTCCAAGACAATGCACTTAGGTTCCATAGCAATCACACCCGCGATTGCCACGCGCTGTTTTTGTCCGCCCGACAGCGAGTGCGGCGCGTGTTTGGCGAACTTCGCCATGCCGACTGTTTCGAGTGCCGCGTCAATCCGTACACGAATTTCAGCAGGTTCAACCCCTAAATTCTCGAGGGCGAACGCCACGTCCTCCTCCACGATTGTCGCGACAATCTGATTGTCCGGGTTTTGAAACACCATGCCGACTGTTCGGCGCAGTTGTTGCAGTTTCTCGTCGTCCGAAACGTCAATCCCCGCGACAGTGACACTGCCTCGTGTAGGCGTGAGAATGCCATTGAGGTGTTTCGCAAGTGTAGATTTTCCGCTGCCGTTATGACCCAAAATCGCGACGAACTGCCCCTCGGGAACGTCAAGGCTCACGCCGTGCAAAACAGGGACAGATTCAATCACCGAGTTATTATTCTCGCCTTCGTCTATATACGGGCTGTACTCAAAATACAAGTCATTTATTTGTATAATTGTTTCAGATTTGCTCACTCAAAACCTCACAATCGCCGTATTCCCGCATGGCAAAGCCAACGCCGACGAGGTAACGGGCAATCCGATTTCACTCGCTTCAACGAAAATTTTACGGTCGCGCCCAATCGTCATCTGCATGAGATACTTCACCGCAGAGGGAGACAACCCCGTCGTATAGCTGTTCATCAGCAAAAACAGCGGATTGTCCGACAAGACTTCGCCGCACATCAGCAACAGCGCGTTGATACAATCCTCAAGTTTCCATGTCTCTCCGTTCGTGCCGCGTCCGTAACTCGGCGGGTCAAGTATAATCGCATCATAGCGGTTACCGCGCTTGATTTCCCGCGCAAGGAATTTCGCCGCATCGTCTATTATCCACCGACATTGTCGGTTCTGCGCGTCTGTGACGCCTGAACCCCATAACCCCGATAAAACCGCGTTCTCTTTCGCCCACTCCACCATGCCCTTGACCGCGTCAAGATGACACACGCTCGCTCCCGCATTCAGACACGCCAAAGTCGCGCCGCCGGTATACGCGAACAGGTTCAAGACCTTGACCTGCCGCCCTGCACCGCGAATCGCCTCGTCATAGAATTCCCAATTCACCGCCTGTTCAGGGAACAGCCCTGTGTGCTTGAACCCGGTCGGTTTGACTTTGAACGTCAAATTCTTGTATTGAACGCACCAGCTTTCGGGAATTTTACGCGTAAAATCCCACTCGCCGCCGCCCTTGTCCGAACGCACGTACTTAGCGCAAGCGTCCGTCCATTCCTGACTGCGGCGGTTTACCGTCCACATAATCTGCGGGTCGGGGCGAATCAGCGTGAACTCACCCCACCGCTCTAACCGTTCGCCGCCTGACGCGTCCAACAGCTCATAATCCGCCCAACCGTCGGCTATCCTTATCAAGACAACTCCTGTTGTGCGACTGTGCAAATTTGCTCTGCCCACGCGTCAATCTGAGCTTGTTGTTGCCCCTCAATCATGACGCGCAAAAGCGGCTCAGTGCCCGATTCACGAATCAAAACCCGCGAATTACCCGCCGACGCGGCTTTGACTTGTTCGATTACGCCCGTAAGCGCGGCATTGCTCTCCCACTGCCCTTTCTTGTCGGCTGAAATGGTTACGTTTCTAAGCACTTGCGGAAAAGTCGGAATCTGGGACACTAAAGTAGACAAAGGAACGGCGCGGTCTTTGAGCATATTAAGCGTCTTAATAGCCGTGATAATTCCGTCGCCCGTCGTCGAGCAATCCTTGAAGATGATGTGCCCGGACTGTTCGCCGCCGATACTGCAATTATCCGCGAACATTTTCTCCACGACATAACGGTCGCCAACAGGCACAGTGACTGTCTTTAAGCCGTTTTGCTTCATATACTGGTGGAACCCCATATTGCTCATGACCGTAACCACAACCGTATCACTCGCCAACTTACCTTTTTGTCGCAGATACGCCGACAACAACGCGATAATCTTGTCGCCGTCCACGTAGTTGCCGCGCTCATCGACTGCGAGCATACGGTCAGCGTCACCGTCAAACGCAATGCCTATGTCAAACTTGCCTTCTACTACTTGTTTTGCCAAGTCATCAATATAAGTAGAGCCACACCTGTCGTTGATGTTGATGCCGTTCGGTGAATTGTGAATCAAGACGCACTCCGCCCCTAACCCCGAGAACACCTGACCCGCCGCGAACGACGCACTGCCGTTGGCACAGTCAATCAATACCTTTAAGCCTTCGATTGTGCGCGTCGAAAATTCGGTAATTCCCCAACAATAATCCGAAACAGCGGTCGCCTTGTGGAATATTGAACCCACTTCCTTGCCCTCTTTGAGCGGGATTGACTCCGGAGCTCTCACCAACCCTTCGATGTAATCCTCGATTTCGTCAGGGAACTTGAACCCCTCGCGGTTAAACAGCTTGATTCCGTTGAACTCGGCGGGGTTGTGGGACGCTGTAATCATTACGCCTGCGTCCGCCTCATACTTGCGTGTGAAATACGCGACTGCGGGCGTAGGCACAATCCCCACAAGCTGTGCGTCGCCGCCGCAAGCGGTAATCCCCGCTACCAACGCCGACTCTAAAATGTCCGACGAGATGCGCGTGTCTTTGCCTACAATGATGTTAGGCGTTTGAATGCCACCCTCTCCCCCGTCGCCCTGTTGTGCAATCAACAGCGTCGCCAACGCTTTCCCGATGTTCATTGCCATCTCACAGGTAAGCTCCGTAACGGCTACACCCCTTACTCCGTCTGTTCCGAATAGTCTGCTCATAGTCGTTCTCCTTATTTAATATATAGATTTATTATTTCACTCTGGTAAAGTCATCTGACCCGTAGGTGTAATCCCCAAATGCTTATACGCCAACAGCGTGGCTGTCCGTCCTCGCGGAGTCTTCGCAACGAACCCCAACTGCATCAGATAGGGCTCACACACGTCTTCTAATGTGACTGCTTCTTCCCCTAACGACGCCGACAGCGTATCCAACCCGGCGGGCCCTCCCCCGAATCCTTTGATTATGATTTCAAGATAACGCCTGTCAAGCGAGTCTAATCCCAACTTGTCAATTTCCAACCGCGATAACGCAATATCGGCTAATTCTTTGGTAATCCTGCCGTCTCCCATGACTTGGGCGAAATCCCGCACACGTTTCAACAGCCGATTGGCAATCCTCGGCGTACCGCGTGACCGCCGTGCAATCTCTGCCGCGCCGTCTTTGGCTGTGGGAATGGCTAAAATCACCGCCGAACGCATGATTATCTCGCACAACTGCTCTGTCGTGTACAACTCTAACCGTTGAATCACCCCAAATCGGTCACGCAGAGGATTCGTCAACTGCCCTGCGCGAGTCGTCGCACCCACGAGCGTAAACTTAGGAATATCAATGCGGAATGACTGTGCTGATGGACCTTTCCCCACGATAATGTCAATGACGTTATCCTCCATGGCGGGGTACAAAATTTCCTCAACTTGTCGTGAAAGCCTGTGGATTTCGTCAATGAACAGCACGTCGCCCGTTTGCAAATTCGTGAGCAGTGCCGCCAAATCTCCCGCTTTTTCAATGGCAGGCCCTGACGTAATGCGGATATTTACACCGAGTTCTGCCGCAATAATCATGGACAGCGTGGTTTTACCCAACCCGGGCGGTCCGTACAACAAAACGTGGTCTAATTCCTCACCTCTGCCCTTAGCCGCCGAAATAAAAATCGAAAGATTTTCTTTTACTTTGTCCTGCCCGATATACTCGGCGAGGTTCTTCGGGCGCAGGCTGTACTCCGCGTCTAACTCCTGCGATTCGTCCGCGTCCGCTTGATTGAGCAACAACTCGGGCGAAACCAACCGCTCCTGCCCCTTTTCATCTTGATTGCTAATAATCACTGCAAAGCTCCTGTATTCGTTTAATGGAGTTTAAGCGTTTTTTCAACCGTGAGGACTTGTCTTCGCGCGTTTCCACGACGGCTTTAGGGTAATACTCCTCCATGCGAACGTAATCGCCCTTAATCGCCATAAGCACTGCTAATTCGCCGTAAACCGCTTCGTTATCGGGTGCTTTGGCGATGGCGTTCATGAACTGCGTCTCGGCTTCGTCATACCGCCCGCGCCCCATATGCAGCATACCGAGCATGAACGGCGCGGTCGCGTTATCCGCGTCGTATCGCAGAATCGTGTTGTAGTAATACTCCGCTTTGGTAAACGCGCCTTCATTGGCGTAAAGCTCCGCGAGGTTGAAGAGCGATTTGACGTTAGATGGCTCTGCGTCCACCGCTTTTATACTGTAGTTGAGCGTTTCTGCGGGCTTTTCCAACGCTTCGTAACACTGTGCAATCCATTCAAAACAAAAGGAACTGTTGTGCGAAACGTAGGAAAACTTGAGCGCGCACTCCAAGTAGTCCAATGCTTTGACGTAATCACCGCTAATGTAAGCATACACGCCCTTATATGCGAACTTCGCGCCCTTATCTGCAAAAATCGAAACTTCATCACCTATACACGCCATCGCGGCGCGGTGAACACGCCACGTAAGGATTATTCGCCGAACAAACACAAATGTGT
>WRJN01000030.1 GCA_009778605.1 Oscillospiraceae bacterium | reverse complement strand
GCGATATGGATGCAGTAGTGATTAAACCCAAGAAATCCAACCCCATGTTAGAGTTGTATTACCAACAACAACAGCAGCAACAACAACAACAGCAACAGTACGAGACAAATGAGCAAACTTATACCGATGAGGAGGACTATTACCAATGAAAATGACTGTGACGTCCAAAAAAGTTCAGGTTGGACAATCGTTCACCGATTACGCAGAGGCGAAACTTGCCAAAAAGCTCGACCGTTTTTTCGGGGCAAGCGCAGAGGCTAAGATTACCGTTTCGACGATTCGCGAGAATATCGTCGTTGAGTTGACAGTTCGGCACGGGAGCTTGATTTTCCGCGCCGAGCAAATCGCCGCCGAAAAGAACGAGGCGTTTGATGTTTGCATCGACAAGATTATCAGACAGATTCGCAAAAATAAAACCAAAGTTGAAAAAAGGTTGAGTGATACGGCGTTTACCGCGCCGTATGACCCCACCGAAATTGAGGAAATCATTGAACCCGACAACAACTATTCCGTTGACAGGACGAAACGGCTGATGTTGTCGCCCATGACAATCGAAGAGGCGATTTTACAGATGAATCTGTTGGGGCATCCGTTCTTCATGTTCATCAACGACAAATCGGGCGAAGTAAACGTCGTGTATAAGCGCGATTGCGGCGGTTATTCGCTCATCGAAGCGGGAACATGAGCGAATTCAAC
Organism: Oscillospiraceae bacterium; assembly: GCA_009778605.1. Taxonomy (GTDB): domain Bacteria; phylum Bacillota; class Clostridia; order Oscillospirales; family Ruminococcaceae; genus Ruminiclostridium_E. Next base: position 14,567 of record WRJN01000030.1, on the reverse strand, counting down.
ACTGATAATCGTCGGTTTATTGACGTTCGCATATTCTTTTCCAAAACGGGCATTGCAAAATACATCTCGCACCTTGACTTGTATAGGGCGTTCGGGCGCACTTTGAAGCGTTCGGGCTTGCCCTTATGGGTGACAGAAGGATTTAACCCGCATATTTACACCACTTTCGCGCTGCCTCTCGCGTTAGGCGTTGAGGGGCTTGAGGAGTCGCTTGACGTGCGCCTGATTGAAGACGTGCCTTTCGCACAAGTCGCCGAGAAACTGAACGCGGTTATGCCGCAGGGGTTGGCGATTATTCGGGTTGCCGCGCCTGTCCGCAAAGCCAACGATATTGAGCGCGCGCGCTACATGATTACGGCGAATGACGATAACGCCGAATTATCGCGGTTGGACGCGTACTTGTCGCAGGACGTAATTAACATCGTGAAGAAAAGCAAGACTAAAACACAGACGTTGGACGTTAAGCCGTTGTTAGACTGGGATTGCAAGTCCAGCGCGCTGACGCTTCCTGCCGGAAACACGTTGAGTATCAACCCCTGGAACGTGTTGGGCGATTTTACCGTGAACGCGGCGCGTACGGCGATTTTATGCAGTGGTAATGCGAAGTTTGAGTAAAATTCCCCGACCTTATTGGTCGGGGTTCTTCTTTTATAGCAGTTTGACTTTTTGTGTGCTGTAGATTGGCGAAAAATCAGTCGTCAAGATATGGTATACAAAATGTCAATCTGCTATATCAAAAGATGTTCTTAAACTCGCACACACACCGCTCTAAAATCCCCTGCATATGGCTGATTGCTACGCCGTAGTTAGTCATGGGTGTGTGTGCGTTGACTGCCGCCGACTGCCTGTGCCGCATTTCACGTCCGTTCAGTACACAGCCGCCGCAGTGTATGATTAGTTTGTACGCCGCCAAATCCGCTGAATCGGGAAATTCACCACCCGACGTAAACGTGTAATCAAGCGCGACGCCGGTGTGACGTTCTAACATTCGCGGTAGTTTCACCGTTCCGATGTCGTCACATTGCTTGTGGTGAGTACAACCCTCACTAATCATCACTTTGTCGCCGTGTTTCATCGTGTCAATCGCCTTAGCACCGCGCACCGATTCTTTGAGTACGCCTTTGTACCGCGCAAACAGAATCGAAAAAGACGTGAGCGGTTGATTTTCCCCCACTGCTTTCGCTACTTGCCCGAACGCCTGACTGTCAGTCACGACTAAGCGCGGCGCGCTTTTGAGTGCGGCTAATGCTTGCGATAATCCGGCAGTTTGAGTTAGCAACGGAAACGCCCCCGCCTCAAGCGCGTCGCGAATGACTTGTTGTTGAGGCAGAATCAGCCTGCCTTTGGGCGCGGACTCGTCAATGGGCGTGACAAGCACGATTACATCACCTGCTTTGAGTAAGTCGGCTATTAGATGTTGTTTGGGCGCGTTGTCCGCGGCTATTTCGGTTAATTTGCTTTTCAGTGCCGGGAGCGTTTCGGCGAAATTGTCGCTAAAGTCATTGTACACGACCATGTACCTCACGCTTAATTCGTCGAATGTGTCAATGAGTGCTTGTTCGTGTACGTCAAAAGCAGTACACCCGCGCGAATCCACCACTAACAGAGCTATGTCACACTTACGCAAGATTTCGCGTGATTTACTTGTACGCAACTCACCCAAATCGCCTGTATCGTCAATACCCGCCGTATCAATCAGCACGACAGGCCCGACAGGTAACAGCTCCATGGCTTTGTAAACAGGGTCTGTAGTTGTGCCGGCTGTGGGGGACACCACTGCCGCCGATTGCCCCGTAATCGCGTTCATCAGCGTTGACTTGCCGCGATTGCGCTTGCCAAAAATCCCGATGTGCAGGCGTTCGCCGCGTGGGGTGCTGTTTAAGTCACTCATTATACTCTAAAATCCCTTTCGCCTTGTTTGATTCGTGCGATTTTGTCCTGCACAAAGCTGCGTATTTTGGGCACGTCAAGCACGTTGACTGCGTTTTCAATCAGCTTTTCGCCGATTCGCCGTGTATTATCGCTCGCGTAATCGGACAGGTATTCCTGCAGGGTAATCAGCGCGTTGGGCTGACAGCGGCTCTTGATTTGCCCTGACTTGGCTAAATCCATGAAATGCTCGCCTACTCTGCCCTCGCGGTAACAGGCGGTGCAAAAACTCGGGATTTGTCCGTTTTGGAGTAACCATGCCACAATTTCGTCCAAACTGCGCTCGTCATTGATGGAGAATTGTTGTGTGTCTGTAGCCGCGGCAGATTCGGCGTATTCGCCCACACCCGTTCGTGAACCGCCGCTAATCTGTGACGCGCCCACTGCCAATGCGCGACGGCGACAGTCCTCACTTTCGCGCGTGGAAACGATAATTCCCGTGTAAGGAGCGGCAACGCGCAACGCCGCCACAATCTTAATAAACGTGTCGTCGTCGATGCTGTGTTCATACTCGGCAGTGACTCCTTCGGCGCGGCGTATTCGCGGAACGCTTATTGTATGCGGGCCTACGCCGTACGTCGCCTCAAGGTGTTCGGCGTGCATAAGAAGGGCGATGACTTCGTATAAATAGTCGGCTAACCCGAACAGCACACCTGCCCCTACGTCCTCAATACCGCCTTGAACGGCTCTGTCCAACGCTTCGGTGTGGTAAGCGTAGTCGGCTTTGGGTCCACTCGGATGGACGCGTTTATATGTGTCCTCACAGTAGGTTTCTTGAAACAGCAGATACGTCCCGATTTTGGCGTTGTGGAGCTTGGCATAGTTTTCCGCGCTCGTCGCCGCTATATTGACGTTGACGCGCCTAATCGCGCCGTTGCGGTGATTGATGCTGTAAATAGTCTCAATTGACTCCAAGACGTATTCAATCGTGTTGTGTAAAGGGTGTTCCCCAGCCTCGATTGCCAATCGTTTGTGCCCCATGTCCTGCAATGCGATGACTTCGCGGCGAATCTCGTCCTGCGTGAGTTTACGGCGCGGCATTGACTTGTTGCTTTGATGATACGGACAGTAGGTACAACCGTTCACGCAATAGTTGGACAGATACAGTGGCGCGAAAAGCACAATGCGGCTTCCGTAGTAGTCATTCTTGATTTTACCCGCCAGCGCGCACAGTTGTTCTCCGCAATCCGCCGCCAAGAGCAGGGCCGCCTCACGATAAGGCAGACCGTGTTGCAGTCGCGCCTTATCTAAAGCGGCATTGACCGCTTCGGTGTTGTGTTTGTTTTTCTCCACCCAGTCTAACGTCGCCATGATTTCATCATGGTTGATAAATTCGCGTGCGTGGGGGGATTTAGCGTTATAACTCACGGTAATCACCTCGCGCCGTGACGGCTTCTCTTTCAATTCTGTGTAGTCGCGCTTTTACATCGTCAATGTTCTCATATGCTTTGTTGTTATATAACAGGTAATCCGCTCTAACGTCCGACGGCGTGAGGTTGGGCATTACCACGTTCGCGCCTGCTAACACAGCGTGTTCACGCCCCGATTTGTCGATGGTGGCTAACGCAGTCGTCGCGGGGAGGAGCAGATTCGGGTTCATCAGGCGCAGAATAGCAATGATGTTGAGCGTCAACGCTAAATCGCCGTGAGGGTGACTGCCCAACGGCGTCCCCGAATGTGGCACGAACGGACCGACTCCCACCATTGCAGGGCGTAATGCGGCGATAAAGCCCAAGTCTTCTGTGATATTGTCAAGAGTCTGCCCCGGTACGCCCACCATAAACCCGCAACCTACCTGAAATCCCAATTCTTTTAAGTCATACAAACATTGCTTGCGCGAGTCAATTGACATTTCGGGCGGGTGAAGTGACGCGTATAATGCGGCGTTTGCCGTTTCTTGACGCAACAAGTAGCGGTCAACACCTGATTCACGCAATCGCCGCAGGCTGTGTTTATCGCGTTCGCCGAGTGACAGGGTTACAGCACAGTCGGGATAACCAGCTTTGATACATTGTATCAACGCGCACAGGCGGTCGTCTGTGAAATACAAGTCTTCACCGCCTTGCAGGACGAACGTACGCAACCCGTTCGCGTACCCGAGGGCGCAGCACTCCATGATTTGCGCGTCGCTCATGCGGTAACGCTTAACGTCGGCATTACTGCAACGCAATCCGCAGTACAGACAATCGTTTTTGCAATAGTTGGTAAATTCAATCAAGCCGCGCACGTAAACGGCGTTTCCGAAAACGCTGACAGTTGTCTTTCGCGCACATTCGTGCAGGTACGTTCGCAGGTCATTATCAGCAGATAACACTGCCTTTAATTCATCTTGCGTGAGGGTTTGTTCGCGGAACAGCTTGTCTACTAATTTTTTCATAAATACTACTATATCATGTTTTTTGTCATTTGTCAATTACGCGCTTGACAAATTTATAAAAGCGTGTTACAATGATAAAATATAGCTCTAAAACAAGAAAACAGGGCAAAAAGTGAGAGGAATAAGAAAACAGTGAGTACAGCAAAACTTAGCGGCGCGCAAATCGTGATTGAACAGCTTGTGCGGCACGGCGCGACAACGGTATTCGGCTATCCGGGCGGCTCTGTGTTGCCGATTTATGACGCATTATATCAAAACGCCGACCGAATTAAACATATCATCACCGCCCACGAACAAGGCGCGGCACACGCCGCCGACGGCTACGCGCGTGTGTCCGGCAAAGTCGGCGTGGTAATCGCTACGAGCGGACCCGGTGCGACTAATTTAGTCACCGGAATCGCCAACGCATACTTAGACAGCGTTCCGCTTGTGGCAATTACAGGAAATGCGCCTGTGCCGCTTCTCGGCAGAGACGCGTTTCAGGAAGTAGACATTGTAGGTATTACGCAGCCCATTGTCAAGCATAACTTCGTAGTCCGTGACATTTCGGACTTAGAATCGACGTTTGCCGAGGCGTTTGCAATCGCCGATTCGGGGCGTAAAGGCCCTGTATTGGTGGACATTCCCAAAAACATTCAAGAGGCGATGTGCGAGTATGGCGGAAAAATCGCTGACGCGCCTGCCCCCCGCGAAATAGTTGAAGTGACTGACAATGCGATTGACGCGGCAATCACGGCAATCATGAACGCGAAACGCCCGTTTATCTATGCGGGCGGCGGCGTAATCGCCGCAGAAGCGTGTACGTTGTTGCAGACGTTTGCGGAGCTTATCTCCGCGCCTGTGGGGTTCAGCCTTATGGGGCTGACTGCTCTGCCGCATTCTCACCCTCTCGCGTTAGGTATGTGCGGAATGCACGGCAAGTATGCGGCAACAGTGGCTAAGTCTGAATGTGATGTCATGATTGCGCTTGGTGTGAGGTTTTCTGACCGCGCCACAGGTAATATCGAGATTTATAAGCAGAACAAGACCATTGTTCATGTGGATATAGATATGGCAGAACTTGCAAAAAACGTAGCACCGAATATTGAGATTTGCGGCGACGTTAAATCAGTCTTGCAACGCATGATTCCGCAGTTGTCGGCAGTTCGCAATCAAGATTGGGTGGACAGAATCGCCGAATTGAAAAGCAAGTGCGGTGAACTTAATCAAGTGGGCGAGTTTACGCCCCAACGCGTCATTGAAACAGTCGGTGACAAACTCGGCGGTGACGCGGTAATCGCTACCGACGTAGGACAGCACCAGATGTGGACGATGCAGTATTACCCATTCAAAGCACCGCGGACTTTCCTGACGTCGGGCGGGCTCGGTACGATGGGGTACGGCATGGGCGCGGCAATCGGCGGTTGTGTGGCGAACGGGCGTAAGAGAACTATCCTGTTCACGGGGGACGGTAGTTTCGGCATGAACTTAAACGAGTTGGTAACTGCTGTTTCGCAGAATTTGCCTCTTGTGATTATCATAGTCAACAACGGCGTTTTGGGCATGGTGCGACAATGGCAAAAGCGGTTCTACGAACAGCGGTATTCGCAAACTACGCTCAATCGCAAGACCGATTTTGTCGCCCTCGCTGAAGCATTCGGCGCGAAAGGGTTCAGGGCGGAAAATATAGTAGAGCTCAACAGCATACTCAAGCATTTACCGAGTGAGGGGCCTGTAGTCATTGACTGTCACGTCTGCATGGACGAGGAAGTCCTGCCTATGATTCCGCCGGGCAAAGCAGTGGACGATATGATTACGACTAAGTTTGACATGGAGGTGGCGAATTGATGGAAACTGTTAGCTCTGCTTATACTGTGGAACTGCTTGTGGCGAATCGCTACGGCGCGCTCAACCGCATTACCGGGATTTACGCCCGTCGCGGCTATAATATCGACAGCCTCAACATGATTACCGACAACCCCGACGTGTATCGAATCATCATCAGCTCAAAAGGCGACGAATACGCGCGGACACAAGTCGTGCGGCAGTTGTCGAAACTGTACGATATTAAGGAAGTAAAGTTAGTATGAGCGATATGAACGATTTGACTTTAGAAAGCGTAAACGCCCGAATCGAAAAAGCGGCGGCGTTTTTCTCTAATAAAGACATTGTGTACCAAACAGAATTTTTCGGCGCGGACAATCTCGTGAAAGCCGATTATTGCAGTCTGTACCTCAAATTAGAAAACTTGCTGACTACAGGCTCATTCAAACTCCGAGGCGCGTATTATCGAATGTCGTTGTTGACTGACGATGAGAAAATTCGGGGAGTTGTCGCGTGTTCAGCGGGCAATCACGCGCAGGGTGTCGCGTTGGCGGCACAAAAGTTAGGGGTCAAAGCGACGATTTTCCTGCCGACTGTCGCGCCGTTGTACAAAGTCGAGGCGACTAAAAGAATTGGCGGCGATAACGTGGAAGTCAAGAAACACGGTACGGTGTACGATGACACTTATCAAGCCGCGTGGGAATATTGTCAGCAAATCGGTGCAACATTCATTCACCCTTTTAATAATATAGATGTAATCGCAGGGCAAGGAACTGTCGGGCATGATATTATCAAACAATGCAAAAGCAGAAAGCTGACTCTTGATGCGGTCATTGTCCCTGTAGGCGGAGGCGGCTTGATTTCAGGTGTTGCCGCCGCAGTCAAGCACGCTAACCCCGACTGTAAAGTCTACGGCGTGCAAGCCTCGGGGGCAAGCGGTATGTGCCGCTCGTTCAAGAGCGGAAAGTTGCAGGATTCCAAATATATCAACACTTTCGCGGACGGAATCGCGGTGCGTTCGCCGGGCAAGCTGACCTACGAGATGTGCAAACAATATGTCGACGATATTGTCACGGTGCAAGATGACGAAATCGCCACGGCGATTCTCAAACTGCTCGAACACCACAAGTGCGTGTCGGAGGGGGCGGGGGCAGTCGCAGTAGCGGCGGCAATGCACGGCAAACTGCCCTTGCACGGCAAGCGCGTGTGCGCGATTGTGTCAGGCGGAAACATCGACATTAACATTCTGTCGCGGGTTATAAATCGCGGACTGCTTACGACAGGGCGATTCACGGAACTGCTGATTGAAATGTTAGACAAACCCGGCTCACTCGCGGAAGTTTCGGCGATTATCGCAAACGTGGGCGCGAATGTAGTCAAGCTTTCCCACGACCAAGGCGGTAAAGGAACGAAGATTACAGGGTGTTACTTGAGCATTTCGCTTGAAACGAAGGACAGGAAGCACTTAGACGAAGTGATTAACGCATTGAAAGCCAAAGGCTACAAAGTAATTTACAAGGAGTCAAACTATGAAAAAAATCATATTTACTGAGGACGCGCCATTCCCCGTAGGCCCGTATTCGCAGGCAATATTAGTTGACAACACACTGTATGCGTCGGGGCAGATTGCCATGAAGTGTCTTGCGGCAGGCGACACGGACGTGGCGAAACAAACCGACGAGGTGTGCAACAACGTCATCGCAGTGCTGAAAGCGGCAGGGTTGACACTCGAAGACGTGGTAAAGACTACGTGTTTTTTAGCGGAAATGTCTGACTTTGTGACTTTCAACGGCGTGTATGAACAGTATTTCGCGCACAAACCTGCGCGGTCATGCGTTGCGGCTAAGGAACTGCCCAAAGGCGCGTTAGTGGAAGTCGAAGTAATCGCGATTAAGTCATGATGTCAGGAGGTTATTACTTATGACGAGTAATAAATGCAACAGATGCGGCGTTGAAATGTACGGAGGTGAGCAATATTGCGCCGCTTGCAGTGCGTATCTTGCGAGCATTCCGCCTGTGAATCAACAGCCGCCGCAAAATCCATATCAGCCGCAGTATAATCCGTATCAACAGCCTCCTCCTACGGTTTATTACGCGGCACCGCCCGCTGAGCCGGGCGCGAGTGACGCGCTGGTGGCGATGATACTCGGCATTGCGAGCATTGCTACATCAATTTTTCCGTTAGCAATTGTGAGTTTAGTATTTGCGAGCAAATCCAACCAAAAGCAAGAAAGCATGGGGCGTGAACGCTTAAGCCAAGCGAGGGTCGGGAAAATCACGAGTATTATCAGTTTGATACTGATTGGCGGCGGCACGATTCTTTATGTATTGCTTATGATATTCGTTATAGTTATGGAAAGAATATAGCAGTTCCACTGTAACGACGGATAATATAGTTTACTCTATAGAGTATCGAAAGGAATCTTTGATTATGACACCGAATATGACCAACGCAACCCCTGAGAATAACGGTGCTGTGCCGCAAAATCAGTATACACCGCCGCAGTATCCCTACGGTGTAGCCCCGCCTGAACCCGGTTCGGGTGAGGCGTTAGCGGCGATGATATTAGGCATTTCCAGCATTGTTTCGTTCAATGTACCTCAAGCAGTTGTGGCTTTGGTGTTGGCGGGTATGTCCAACAAAAAGCAGGACAGCATGGGGCGCGAACGCTTGAGCCACGCTAAGGCGGGTAAAATCATGGGCATTGTGGGGTTAGCGTTCGCGGCGGGGTTCATTGCTTTATATTTTATTTACTTTGCGGCAATTGTGGCGGTCATGATTGCGGCAATGATGACGTCGTTTTCAGAAGCGGCGGCTGAAAAAGCAGACGCGCACTTTGATACATACGGCGAGGGCGTGAGTTACAGTTACGTGCAGGAGGTGGAGGAGTATGCCGGATAAACAAATTGAATTAAACGCTTCAACGCCCGAACCCGAGTCGGGATTTTGCCCGCCTCCGTCATTAGAGGAATTGCGGGCACGGACGGATTTTCCCGCGCCGCCTCCGATACAATTCACACCTCCGCCGCCTGTGGCGTTTCCGCAATATCAGCCGCCACCGCCGTATCAGTTTACACCGCCGTCGATGGCGTTCCCCACTGCACCTCCGATACAACAACCACCGCCGATACAACAACCGGTACAGCCACTACCGATACAGCCAACTGTGCAAGAATTCATCACGCCTGTTCAGACATATGCGCCGCCGCCCGTAAAACCTCAAGCGTCGCCCTATATGAACAGAGTACCGACTCCGCAACAGTATACGCCAACACAGTTTGCGACTCCTCCTAAACACCCTCATGCATTTAATTCAACGCCCACCCCTGCATATTCACCCTATGCCGAAAAGAAGTCGGGCGGGATAATCACCGCGCTTGTTTTTGTCGTGATATTCGTTATATTCGCGGCGATTGTTTATTCCGTGGTATGTGATTCTTCAATTACCCGCACATTATCGGAGCAGGAACAAGCGTTAGTCGGCTCGTGGGAGTGTCAAGAGAAACGACAAAACGATGAACATTACTGGTTTTGCAAGCTCACGTTTCGGGACAGCGGCAAGTTCAACAGCTATGACAGCGACAAAGGCTCATTTCGAGTAAACGGCGGTAAAATTGTCTTTAATTTTGATGAATACATCACCGAAAGTTATTCCTATTCCATTCAAGGCGATATTTTGGAATTGGATTACAGCGGTCATAAAATAACGCTGCACAAGCGCATTTCATCTGAATAATTTAGGAGGACGTATGAGTATCATGAAACCTTTAAGCGTGCGAAAACTAATACTAACGCCCATGTTAGTAGTCACGTTAATAAATGCAATTGTTATGACGATTGCTTCGGTGATTGTTTTTGAGCGCAATCTGAAGGAAGCGGCAAATCTTCGTATTGATGTTGCCATGTCATCTGCTGTTCAAATGGTCGATGATATGTTAGCCACTACCAAAACGGCGGCAGTCGGAATATCGTTGATTCCCGAGTTTACCGACGCACTTGAGGCGGGCGAACATGAACGGGTTTTGATTATGGCGTCAACTTTTATGGAGATTGCTTCTATTGAATATTGTATAATCACCGATAAAGACGGCATTGTCGTTGCGCGGACTCATAATCCGGGCAGCTACGGTGATGACTTTTCGGATATTTTTCACGTAGCGTCGGCGTTGGACGGCGTTCCAAAAACGTGTATTGAACCTTATGTTCGCGAAATTGACCTGTCTGTGCGTACGGGGCTTCCGTTGTACAATAATAATAATGAAATTATCGGGGCAATATCTACAGGGATTCAATTAGATACCTATTATATGGCTAATCTTCTTAAAGATGTCACCAATTGTGAAGCGTCTATAATATTAGGCGACACTCGCGTCGCGACTACGCTAACCCTTGAAAACGGGGAACTTGCTGTAAATGTACCCGTCGGCGACGAAGTCACCGAGACCGTTTTATCGGGGGATATGTTTTCAGGCGAGACTAAAGTATTCGGTAAAAACGCATTGACTAAATACGCGCCATTATATGCAAGCAATAACGAAATTATCGGCATGATTGGCGTAGGGCAGTATACCGAAGACGATGACGCAAAAGTCACATCTTTTATTATAACTTTAACGACTATATCGTTAATAGGGTTCGCGATTCTTTCAGTTATGTTGATTATCGTTTCCAACAACATTAAACAACGTCTGTATAAATTGGTGGTGCGCGCAAGGGAGTCGGACGAGAGTACGCAAGTTTTGCTTGACGCGTCGCCGCTTTGTGCGAATTTGTGGGATACTGATTTTAATAACACCATGACGAATAAAGAAGTAATCAAACTCTTCGATTTGTCAAGCACGAACGAGTATTTAGAGTTGTTCCACCAATTATCACCGGAACTTCAACCCGACGGACAGCGTTCGTCCGAAAAAGCAATCGCTTACGTTAAAGCGGCGTTTGATACCGGGTATCAACAGTTCGAGTGGAACCACCAAAAGCTGAACGGCGAGTTGATTCCGGCGGAGATTACGTTGGTGCGCGTCAAGATTAAAGGCGAGTATATGGTGGCGGGCTATACGCGAGATTTACGCAAAGAAAAAGAAATGTTCGAGAATCAGAAACTTAAAGCCGAGAAAGACTTAGCCGAACAGAGCAATCAAGCCAAGAGCGTGTTCTTAGCAAGCGTCAGCCACGAAATCCGTACGCCTATGAATGCGATTTTGGGTATGGCAGAAATACAAATGCAGAATCAAACACTGTCCGCCGACGCCAAAGAAGCCATCAACCTTATTTATGACTCCGGCAACCTGCTCATTAACATCATCAATGATATATTAGACTTTTCTAAGATTGAAGCGGGTAAAATGGAGATTACGCCTGTCCGATACGATGTTCCGAGCCTGATTAACGATTCGGTTCAGATGGTGCTGTTGCGATATGAGAGCAAGCCGTTGGTGTTCAGCTTGCACTTAGACGAGGGAACGCCGTTAGACTTGTTCGGTGACGAGTTGCGTATCAAACAAATTCTCAACAATATTTTAACAAACGCGTTCAAGTATACCAATGAGGGAACGATTTCGCTCAAAATCGAAGTCGAGACCGAAGCCCCCAAAACTAAACAGCGGCAGGAATTGGAAGAGCTATGCACGGTAAGCGAAGAAAAGCAAGAAGCCGAGCTGATTATCACCGTCACCGACACGGGGCAGGGCATGAACGAGGAGCAACTCGGCAAATTATTCAACGAGTATGTGCGATTTAATCTTATTGCGAATCGCACGACTACGGGAACAGGCTTAGGCATGAACATCACCAAACGCTTGATTGACATGATGGACGGCGAAATTGACGTTATGAGTGAGCAGGGCAAGGGAACGACGGTAACAGTGCGGATTCCGCAGATGCGAGTGGGGTTGGACGTGTGTAGCAGCGAGCTTGTGACAAAAATGCGTGAGTTGCAGTTCTCGAGTACAAATCGCAACCAAAAGTCCCAGATTATGCGTGAGTTTATGCCCTACGGAAGCGTTTTGGTGGTGGACGATGTACAGTCAAACCTGTTCGTGGCGAAGGGGTTGCTGTTGCCGTACGGTTTGAAAGTCGATACGGTAGACAGCGGAGCGGACGCCATTCGGCGCATCGAAAGCGGCAGAATGTATGACATCATTTTCATGGACCACATGATGCCGTTTATGGACGGAATCGAAGCGACGGAGAAAATCCGTGCGAGCGGATACACGCGCCCTATTGTCGCGCTGACCGCCAACGCAGTCACCGGGCAACGGGATATGTTCATTGAAAGCGGATTCGACGGATTTATCGCTAAACCCATTGACACGCGCATGATGAACGCAATTCTTAACAAGTTTATCCGCGACAGACAGTCGCCCGAAACTCTCGAAGCGGCGCGCCGCGAACGCACTGCGTCGGATTTATTGTCCGAGAGTTCTGACGCTGTTTCGGTCATGCACATATCTGCCGATTTGAGAGAGGCGTTCGTATGTGATGCGCGAAAAGCAATCACGGCGATTGAAAAAGTCATGCCCGTTGACGGCAGTAACGAAATCGTGGACATGAAACGCTATACCACGACTGTTCACGGAATAAAAAGTTCGCTTGCCAACGTCGGTGAGTTAGCACTGTCCAAGAGCGCGTTGCGTCTCGAAATGGCAGGGCGTGATAACGTAACGGAGCTGATTCTAAGCGAAACGCCGGACTTTTTGACGGCACTGCGTAAGACAGTTGAGCGGTATGCGGCAGATGTTTCGACTGCGGAAACGGCAGTGTATGAGAAAGCGTCGGACATTCCGAAAGACGAATGTGCCGCTCTTTGCGCGCAGTTGACTGCTTTTAAGAAAAGCTGTATCGCCTTAGACGTGATCTCCGCCAATGAGATTATACGCGATTTACAGGGTAAACCATGGACGCGGGATATTAAATCGACGTTAGACGTTATTGAGAGCCATCTGACGCATAGTCTGTTCAAGAACGCAATTAAAGACGCGCAAACGCTCATTGACGAGGTGTCCTGCGAGGGCGAAGAGGAGCTTTAGAAAATGATTATAGGTATAATGTTTTTTGGCGTTTTCCTACTACTCATTGCTGCTGTGGCGATTGGGCTTTTTATCGGCGGCGCGTTCATTATGTCGGCGGGTATTACCAAGTGGCGCGGCAGGGCGTTTCGCGCACCTATGATTGTGTTGTCTGCGTTGATGATTGCGGGCGGGCTTGTCATGATGTACCCTATTATACAGTATGGTTCGTTTGTTTCGGGTAATATTTATGATGACTGGTACCTTAAAAACGGATTCAAGAAAACATTAGAGTATGCGGTGAGTGACAACAACCTCGAGGACGTTGAGCGGTTGCTAAAAACAGGTGCAGACCCTAACCGATACCGCTATACGCCGCCGTTGAAACGTGCAGTTTCTAACGGCAATCCGCAAATCACAGAATTATTGTTGCAATACGGTGCGAACATACCTCACGACGCGCTGTATTATGCGTGTTATGGGGAGACGCTCGACATAGCGGAAGTGTTGTTGGAGTACGGCGCAAATGTTAATGAGCGTATCTCATACAATAATGATACGTATAACGAAGGTTGTACGGCTTTATTCAACGCAGTAAGGAATAACGAATTCGGCATTGAATTAGCCGCGCTTTTGTTGGAACACGGAGCGGACGTTCACGCAGTCAACGACCGCGGCGAAACAGCACTGTTCTGGGCGGCGAACAACAATTCTGATTATGCCGGCGTATGGGAGTGTGCGGACAAAGACCTTCAAAAAGTCAAGATGTTAGTGGCGTATGGCGCGAACGTCAACCACATCAACAATAACGGTCAGACGATTTTGGACATGAGCCGCGATTGGGACTATCGCGCCCGAAAAGATGAAACAATTGACTATTTAATCAGCATAGGTGCGAAGTATTCCAATGAGTTGAGGTGAGGTATGGGGTGGTTTAGTATCAAACCTAAATGGCAGAGCAAGAACGAGAAACGCGCACTCAAAGCACTGCTCAAACTGAACCGACAGGCAGACATCGCACAAGTCGCCAAATACGCGCCGCTCGGCAGTGTCAGTTGTGCGGCTGTGGAGTTGTTGACGAATCAAGAGTTGCTCACAAGCGTGGCAGTGGGCGGCAAAAACATTCACGGACGCAGGGCGGCAATCGCCAAGATGGACGATTCATTCGCCGGGCATAGCGATGTGTGAATAAAGACTAAAAAATATAGGAGAACAAAACCATGAAAATCATCTTTTTGAAAGACGTTGCAGGTTCGGGTAAAGCGGGGGACGTCAAGGAAGTCAAAGACGGGTTCGCGCGCAATATGTTATTGCCGCAGGGATTAGCTATCGAAGCGACTGCCGCTAACATGAAAATGCTTCAGGAGAAGAAAGCGTCGATTCAAAAGCAGAAAGATTCCGACAAAGCGGACGCGCAAGCCATTGCAGCGCGAATGGACGGCAAGACGTT
>WRJN01000029.1 GCA_009778605.1 Oscillospiraceae bacterium | reverse complement strand
TATACTGCGTTGAAAATTTCTTAAATATAAGCGTATATTCGCGAAATTTTCGCCTTGTATAACACAAAATTTATCTGCGAATAAAACGCAAATGTCAAGCGGAACTGCTATATTCTTAATAATACCACACATTTTACCAAAAGTCAAGTGTTTTGGCAATTCGTTATCGGGCGTTGAAGTAAACTTTTCCCGGTTCAAGGGTTTGCGGTGAGTGTTGGTACAGCTCGGACAGCGTGACTAACTGATACCCCTGTGCGACTAACTCGGGGATTACGCGTATCATTGCCTCGGCGGTTGACGCGTGAATATCGTGCGACAGAATAACATCACGGTCTCTGACGCTTTTCATGACTGCATTATACACTGCGTCGGCATTGCGCGAACTCCAGTCCCGCGTGTCAACAGACCAGTTGACAATAGCAAACTTTTCGTTAAAGGCAACTTGACGGACTGTGTCGTTTTGCATTCCGAACGGCGGGCGAAAAATACGGCTCACGGGCGCGCCGATAATATCCTCGATGGCGTCATGAGGTTCAACGATTTCTCGGCGCAGTTGTTCAGCGGACAACCCCGTGTAGTTCTTGTGATTGAGGGAATGCCCGAAAACGTCATGACCGCCCTCATGCAGTGTGCGAATTATCGTGCTGTTCGCAGGCAGGCGATTACCGTCCGCTCCGGCGATGACAAAGAACGTACCGCGTCCGTTATTCTCGTCCAAAAGTTTCATAATTTTCTCGGTGTGGACGCTTGGGCCGTCGTCGAAAGTCAATGCGACCATGGGGCGCGTGGGGTCAATGAGGTTATCGGGCGTGCGCGGAACGGGCGACGCGACGATGATTTCTGAGGGCTCAAAAGGCGCGGGTTTTGTTTCCTCGGGCGAAGGGTTCTCAGTAGAGGGTGCAGACGTTGCCGTTGTCAGCGGCGGTTGAGTTGGTGTGTTCTCGTCCACGTCAACGCCTAATACGTCGTCAATTTGGCGCGAAGTCCGATACGCGGGGCGCGTGGATTCGTCTCTGTCTGACGCGCCTGAACAAGCCGTGAGCGTCACAAGCAGAGCAAGTATAAGTATATACATAAATGTTTTTGATTTTGAGTTCATTGGTTTAGCTATCTCCGATATAGTTATAATAGGCAACCTCCGAAAACCTCGGTGCATTTTTCGCCGTGCAGATTTTTTCGTGCTTAATTGAGTGTCAAGCAGCCTGCCGACTGGCAAAGCCAGCCGCACTGCTGCTCTTCTTTTGCTTTGGCACAAAAAACGCAGGCAATACTTTGTGTATTAACGAGTATTTTTGTGCAAAATGACGGATAAAGCCTGTGCCGCGAAAATGCGGCGAAGTTTTCGGAGGTTGCCAATAGTATATAGACGTTTTAATGTGCAAAAATGTCACAAGTTGTCGTGAAAAGATTATTATAACATATATTTGCCGAAAAGTCAACGCTTTTTTTACTATTACCACTATATATAGTCGATTTAATCCAAAATAAACTTGTTGTTACGAAAATGAAGAACCCCCGACCCAGAGGGTCGGGGTATCGAAAGTCAAGGATAGAGAGCCTATGCTCTCTTGCTTTTAACGCCGCAGAGCGGCGGGGAATTAACCCGAAGACATTGACAATATCCCGATATGGGATAGTACCGATAAAGTTTTCCGAATCCCCGGCATGAATACGAAGTTTACTCCGATTGAACCCATGACCGCCCTGCAAGACAAAATTATCGCTGAGATAATGCAACAATAAAACGCTACGCCTCCCTCAAGAAGGAGGCGTTGTTCCGTTTACTTGATGTATATGGTGCGCTATCTTTATGTCTTC
This sequence comes from Oscillospiraceae bacterium, assembly GCA_009778605.1. GTDB lineage: Bacteria > Bacillota > Clostridia > Oscillospirales > Ruminococcaceae > Ruminiclostridium_E. The sequence continues at coordinate 14,019 of WRJN01000029.1, read as the reverse complement.
CTCTACAATGTGATGAATCAGCCAGTTACCGATAATCTCACACAGCTCGTCTGCCATTTCATCACTCGGACACCCCTGTAACAACCGAACACCCATATCCTCGGCGATTGCCTTGGTTGTCGCCGTGAATTCCTCGTGCAGTTTCCTGTGTGCGACAAACCCCGGGTAGTTGTATTGCCGCTGCAGTGCCTCCTCGTCCGCAAAGTGTGTCTCGGCGTAATCATACAAAAACTCAATTTCGTTCATGATTTCTTCCTGCGCCACTCCCTTTTCACACGCAACGAGTAACCTGTTGTACATTCCTAAAAAAATCTTGTGTTGTTCATCGATGTTTTCGTTACCCGTTTCTAAGTTTTTACTCCATACCATTGACATTGTTTACATACCTCCACGAATTTCTGCACGTTCTAATATCTCAAACTTCAATCGCCCCGGACGCCGCCCTTCCATGGTCAACACGGTGACTTTGAACAACTCCGACATTGCCGACTCGCCCTGTGCGGGAATTCGCCCGAACAGCTCGAACACCCAGCCCCCCACCGAGTTGCTCTCGGAAACGATTTCGAGTTGTGAATACAATGCCGCGTTCTCCTCAGGCTCGTACCCCTCGAAAAATCGGTTGAAATTATTGACGCTCAGCTCACTTCCCACCTCAAACACGCGCGCATTGATAAACTTAACAGGGCGGACTTCCTCATCACCCTCGTCCCAGATTTCGCCGACTAATTCCTCCAAAATGTCCTCAAGCGTGACGATTCCCGCCGTGCCGCCGTACTGGTCTAACACCACCGCCATGTGGGACTTTTGGCTCTGCATAAACTTAAACGCGTCGGACAGTTTCATCAGCGCGGGCAGGCGCACAATGTCCGCTACAGGCATCTCGGCAGGGCGGGACTCGGGGGGAGCCAACAACCACTTCATAAAATCTTTACTGCTGATAATCCCCACAATCTTGTCCAATGTCCCGTCATAAACGGGCAGACGCGAGTAGCCCTCCTCAAAGAAAATATCACGGACTTTATCGGCACTGTCGTTCAGCGACGCCGCCGTGATGTCCACACGCGGCGTGATGATTTCCTCAAGCGTCGTCTCGTCAAACTCCAACGCAGAGCGCACTAAATTGCTCTCCTGCCCCTCCAATACGCCCTCGTCCTCGATTTCGTCGATAATCTGCAACAGCTCCTGCTCGGTCACGCTCACCGCTTTTTCGCTTTTGCGGAATACTTTGCGGGCGGCGTTTTGAATCAGCAATAAAACCAACGAAACAGGCGTTAAACACCACACAAAGACAGTCAGCACACCCGCAGTGACAATCACGAACCTGTCTGAATGTTCATACGCGAGAGTTTTCGGCAAAATCTCCGACAATACCAATAACGCAACCGTAATCACCGCCGTCACGACGGCAACCACCATGGTTTCGTCCCACCCCGCGATGTCGGCGATATTGATTGCAACCAATGTCGCCATACTGGCGGCAATCAGCATAACCACGTTATTGCCGATGAGCAAAGTAATGAGCGACTTGTCATATTTGTTCAACAGCTTTAATGCCTTAGCCGCCGCTTTTGAGCCTTTTTCCGCTTTATACTTAAGGCGTATTCGGTTTACCCCGGTGATTGCAATTTCGCTTGCCGCGAAAAAACCGGATAATATTGTCAGCAGGACTATGACTATGATTCGCCACCACTCCATGTTTTAATTGACCTCGTTATACTAAATTACTGCTTTTTGCCGCAAAGCTCACACTTCTTGAACAACCCCATGATTTTTCCGCCACAACAAAGACAGATTTTACGGCTTTTCAAGTCCTCATAATAAGGCGTTTTTTCAAAAGCGTCTTTGGCTATGTCGATTGACTTGGGCATTTTTACATCTGTCAAATTTTCGCAATGGGCGAAAGCCTGTTTCCCGATATATTTAACGCTGTCGGGGATTGTCACCGAAACTAACGAATCACAACAACCGAACGCATCTTCGCCTATACTGATAATCGTATTAGGAAGTTCAACGGATTTCAACTCAACAATCGTACAAAAAGCACTCGCTTTAATCTCGGTCAACCCTGGCTGAATCACCAACGAGGTAATGTTACCGCACTCAAAGAACGCTTCTTCACCTAAATCGGTAACGCTTGAGGGAATAACAAGCTCAAAAGGGTTGTCTCCATTATCAATAAAACAACCATAAAACGCCTGTTTGCCGATACTTTTAACACTATCGGGGATTATCAGCGATTCTAACTTATAAATTTCGCTAAACGCATAATCGCCAATCCGCTCAACGCCATGCGGAATCGTTATACTTACGATGTTTTCGTTAGGGAAAACAATCTTCTCGGAATTGCCGATAATTTTTACACCGTCAGGGATTGTAATATTTATATCATCACCTGTATACGCAATCAACATTCCGTTTTCTATAATAAAGTCCTGCATATATTACCCCCTCTACCTCTTCTCCCCCGCAATCAGCTTGCGTATCGCGCCCACCGCGCACGCAATCGCACGTTCGTTGCTCTTGCAAACCTTATCGGGCAGACCCGCCTTGGAGCGTTCGACGTTCCACAGAGCCGTCAACACCGCCCCCGCGCGTACTCCCCGCACTAACGCGACTGCAAACAATGTCGCCGCCTCCATCTCCGACGCAAGACAACCCGACTTGACGTACGCCTCCCAACGATTGAGCAACCGCGCCGACTCGGGCATGGCTTGCGGCTCGATTTCGCCGTAGAACGAATCCTTGCTCTGTACCACACCCGTGTGATACCGATTGCCCTCTTCGTCGCTTGACAACGCGGCGGCAGACTGCGCGAGTGCCGTCACCACGTCAAAATCGGCAACTGCGGGGTAATCAGGCGTGAGGTATTCCGCGCTCGTGCCGTCTCCGCGAATCGCCGCCGTAGCCACGACTAAATCCCCTCCCGTGACCTTGAGGTTCATGCCGCCCGACGTGCCGATTCTTATAAAGGTATGGCAACCGCACCGCACTAACTCCTCAACAGCGATTGCCGCCGACGGCCCGCCGATTCCCGTTGAACACACGCTGACGCGCACACCGTCAAGGCTGCCTGTATAAGTCACGTATTCGCGGTTCGTGGCGATATGTTCCGGCTCGTCCAACAACTGCGCGATTTTCGCCACACGCCCGGGGTCGCCCGGCAGTATGACGTATTTGCCTAACTTGTCGACAGTCGTGTGCAGATGATATTGAAAGTTAGGGTCTAACAATGCCATAATGCCCTCCGAATAGTTTATCTATTTTTTCGACTTCTTTACTGCTCATCATACTTCTTGTTTCATACAGCCACTCTTCAAGTCCATCAACTTTGATTCCTAAAGAGGAGTTTTTATGTTTCAGCGTCAATAGTTTATAATACAGTTCCGACATTTTTATTTTCGTCGCTTTCTTTTCTTACTTTTATTAGTGGATTTACTCGGCTTGTCATAGCTCTTCATGACGTAATCGTCATCGTCGTCGATTTTGCCTAATATCGACTCGGCAGGCGCGTCATGCTTGGCGCGCAGGCTCTCGGCAATATCCCCCCACGCAATGAGCGACACCGCAACGGTTTCAGCCAACAGCGGCATATAAAACCACGCAATGGCAGAATCATCAATGGTGTAGGGGTCAAGCGCAAAGTGTACAACGATGATGACCGCCGCACCCGCAATGCTCAACCCTGCGGCGATTTTGTTTCGTTTCAGCCGCACGAGTACACACGGCGCGATAAACCCCGCCACACACGCAATAATCCACATCACGGGAATGTACGCAGGTATGCTGTCCCCCTCGGGGAATGCCAACATTCCTACAGGTAGTATACACCCGAGGACTAACCCCCATATAGCGGCTACGAAGTACATCACGATTTTCAAAAATAGTATCATACCGTGTAGTATACCATACATTCGCCCAAAAATCAAGGCTTTGTTACCAATTTTGTGCCGAAATTATCCGCCGCTTGTACAATTTTACCTATGATTCTCCCCAAAGAGTTTACAGAATTATTACAATTGCACTGAAAAGTTTACAAAATGATTACAAATGACTTTTTTGTATTGACGGCGGGTTTTTTCCGTGGTATACTGCAATTACAGAAGCAACGGAGGGCACAAAAATGGGCACTCGAGTTACTTCAACTACATTAAAGCCTACAACGGCTTACTAAGGAGAAATATTATGAAAAAAATTATTGCACTTGCAGCAGCACTTGGTATGTTGCTCTCTATCGTAGCTTGCGACCCTGAAGAAACAACCGACGGCACAGACAAAGCAACCACTACCGCTACACCTACCGGCGAAAATAACGACCCTGAGTCTACTGACGAGTCTGACACTGATTCTGATTCGGACAGTGATTCTGATTCGGACAGCGACAGCGATTCTGATTCAGACAGCGACAGCGATTCTGATTCAGACAGCGACAGCGATTCTGATTCGGACAGCGACAGCGAATAATCCCACCTTTACAGGTATCACAACAGCGGAATCACTACGATTCCGCTGTTTTGTGTAAACTTTCATAAGGAGGCTCAAGCATGAACGAACGCGATTTTATAGACTCCGACTCTGACTCGGATATAGACGATAACGACCTCAACGCCGTATTCGCCGACATAAACGACACGCATGACGACTCCGACGAGTACAGCGACGCCAACTTCTTCAATCCCGATTTCAACGAATACGACGACCACGGCGGCAAAATCGGCTGTGAAGACTGTGCGTTGGGATTGTGTGACTGTGGGTATGACTTTGACTGACATTTTTATCCGTCATAACTCCCACTTCTTACCCGAATATACTATCCGCCAAAATCTAAAAATAAAATATTCCGAACATATTCACGACCGTTTTTGCTAATATTAAACACATACGAGGGCTTGTTTTTCAAGTCTTTATAGTCGAGGTTTTTCAAAAGCGTGGTAAGGATTTGCGAGAATATCCGCAGATATTTGAGGAGAAATTAACGCAGTATGACGGAAAATAGACCGCAAAGACTCCATGGTTTTGGAAGCCTCGACTATATGTGCTTTATCAGCAAAACCAAGCGGAGAACGGAGTGTGTGTGAATGAGAAAATTTGTTAAAACAGTGACATCGACTTTTTTGGTGATGACACTATTATTATGTACAGTGGTAGGGTTTTATTACGCTCGGCTGCCTGACAAGTATTACCTTTCGGATAACGCGCCTTTTACAATAGATGCGTTTTTTGATATAGTGGCACATTCGGCGAACGATAACGCCGATTCGCTCCCTGTATATGCCGCGTCGGACGGCTCAAGCGATGAAGTTGATTTGCGTTTATTCGGCATGATTCCGATTAAACGCGCGGCGGTACAGCATATTGACCGTCCGCTTCTCGTGCCGCAGGGAACACCTTTCGGGATTAAGATTCTCACCGACGGCGCAATCGTGACTGAATTCGGCATGGTTGACGGGCAGGAGGGTATGCGCGCGCCCGCACGAGATGGCGGTGTTAAAGTAGGAGACGTGGTGGTGCAGGTCAACGGCGTACCGACCCGCACAAACGGAGACGTATCGGAGGCGGTTCAGCTTAACCCAGACAACACCGAAGTTGTCCTGATTCGGGACGGCAAACAGCATACGGTCAATCTGCAGCCTGCGCGCTCCAACCAAGACGGGTTGTATAAAATCGGTATGTGGGTGAGGGATTCCAGCGCGGGAATCGGGACAATGACGTTCTATGACCCTGCCGAGCGCGTATTTGCAGGATTAGGTCACGCAGTATGTGACATTGATACAGGGCAGATTCTGCCTCTTTCAAGCGGCAACGCCGTTCCGGTGTATATTTCTGGCGTAGTCAAAGGCTATGCGGGCGCGCCGGGGGAACTATGCGGGACGTTCATGTCACGGACAGCAATAGGAACAATTGAACGCAACACCGAAGTGGGTTTGTTCGGGATTGCGGACGATTATGAACAAATGCAAAATGACGCAAACGATAACGAATCAGAAATAGCCGAAAACGCGCAAGAGCAGGAGCTTGAGCCTATTGAAATGGCGTATAAACAGGAAGTGCGCGTAGGAGCGGCGACATTGCTCACCACCATTGACGGTGATACAGCCGTTTCGTATGACGTTATTATCGAAAAAATTGACTATAATGACAGAAACGGCGTCAAGAACATGGTGGTGAAAGTCACCGACAGGGCACTGCTCAATCAAGCGGGCGGGATTGTTCAAGGAATGTCGGGCAGCCCGCTGATTCAGGACGGCAGACTCGTAGGCGCGGTGACCCACGTGTTCGTGAGCGACCCCACACGCGGATACGCCATTTTCGCCGAGAATATGTACAGGGAGTCCCTCAAAGTCGAAACGCCTGTGCAGTTGGCTGAAGTTGAGCCTGAATGGGTTTTGGACGACGCGGCGTAGCTATATTCCGGGCGGCAGTTTTGCGAAACGCCGCCTATACTTATGTACAACTCTTGTTTACAAAAATAAATTTTGCGACAAATTAAAATTTTTCTTGACAAACGGGGTAAAATATAGTATACTTAATCGTGTATAGCTTTGGGTTATTGCGCTGTCGTACGGTTATATCTACATACATGACGGCAGGGGTTTGAAATACCAATATATAGACCTGCATGGAGGGAACGAATTTGTACTTCGGAAGCGTAAAATTTTTCAGGCACTTGATTGTTGTTACGACTGCACTTTTTATTGCCGCGTCGCTCGCGCTTGTTATATTGTTCGCCATTGAGAATAAAAACCTCAAGCGACAATTAGAAGAGTATGAGGCGTTGCGTAATATCGGTGAAACGACCGACAATGTGAGTGACACGACTGACACCGATACGGTCAACGCCACTGACGAAACGACAGAGGGCGATACCTCGCCGCAGGACGTATGGCCGCCTGCGCCGTCGGGTGAATATGCGGGGATGTTCCCTGACTTATACGCGGTCAACGCGCCATGGGAGTTGGTGTTAGACGAAGACGCGGGCGGTCACGTTTATCTGACGTTTGATGACGGGCCCAACGATAACGCGCCTAATTATAAAACGACGGAAATCCTCAACTATCTGAAAGAGAAAGACGTCTCGGCGACTTTCTTTGTCGTGCCGCGCGAGAGTTCTGCGTCGGTTTTGCGGCGCATTGATGCGGAGGGTCACACTATCGGCGTGCATAGCTACACCCACGCATATGAACAAATATACGAGAGCGTTGAGGCGTTTTTGGAAGATTTTAACCAAGCGCGCACTCTGATTTATGAACAAACAGGGATTCTGTCGGATATATTCCGCTACCCGGGCGGCAGCATCAACGATTATAACAAAGATACTCGTGCAGACATTATCGCAGAGATGGAACGGCGCGGATTCATCTGTTTTGACTGGAACGTAGACAGCAATGACACTAAAGCGTCTTACGATACTATGATTCAGGAAGTCCCCAAAAAAATCCACGAGAATTATGATGCGGGGCGGCGTTCAATCGTGCTTTTTCACGATAATTCGGCGCACGGCTCATGGGTCGTTCGTCCGCTGATTAAACTGCTGGACGAACACCAAAACGAGTATGAATTTCGCACGTTGTCGCCAAACGTCCGCGCGCTTCGCTGGAGCAGCGAGTAAGCAAAACAAGAGCGATTCGGGGCGGCTCTGCCGACACGATAGCTTGACGAGTAGTAAAAGCAAAACAAGAGCGATTCGGGGCGGCTCTGCCGACACGATAGCTTGACGAGTAGTAAAAGCAAAACAAGAGCTGAAACTAAACGGCAATTTGGCTTGACTATTTATATAGACGATATTAGCTGTAGGTAAGGAATATAACATTATGATGGGAATAAAAGAGAATTTTTCTCAAGCAATCAGAGAGCTGACAGGCGCGGACAAAAAGGAAAAGGCGAGCACACCTGCGCCTCCTAATCCCGATGCGGCAGTAGCCGCTACTTCGTCGTCTACTGTTGACGAGTTGCGTAAAGGAATATACGACGACGCGCCGCCTCGTGAAATTTCGTTAGACACTGATGAGGATATGGCGGCTACAGTGCGCCCTATTTCGCAAGCGCGCCCGGTTGACCCATTCGCGGCGAACGCTGACGCCGTTTCGCAGGAATCGGTGGACGTGTCCACACCTGTGGCTGATGAGTTTTTATCGGGGGGAGAATTGCCTGTGTCGCTGTTCGGCGGTCAACCGCCTGTGCAACCTGTGCCGCTTCAAGGTCCTATACCGCCTACACCTCCTGTTGCTCCGCCGCCTGTTCAAGCCGCACCGACGCCTACCCCCGTTGCGCCGCCGCCTGTGCAAGCCGCGCCCGCGCCTACTCCTATTTCGCCACCGCCTGTACAAGCCGCGCCGATTCCTGTTGCTCCGCCGCCTGTACCGCCGCCGGGAGTGCCTTTTGAGGCGCGCCCGCGCCCTGTATCCAACGTGCAAGTGCCTGTCCCTACTCCGTCGATTGCCAAAACTTCCGACAGCAGCGATTCAGAGTTGACGGTTATTTCGCGCAATACGCAGATTGACGGTAATATTCGCTCGTTTGCGGACATGAGCATTGACGGCGAAATTAAAGGTGACGTCGAGACTACCAAGAATATCGACCTTGACGGCAAGGTTGTGGGTAATATATCCTGCAATAACGCGCTTATGCACGCCTCAAAAGTGCAGGGTAACGTGCGTATGAAAGGCAATGTCTGCATGAAGCGCGACACGCTGTTAATCGGGGATTTGATGTCTACTTACGCGGAGGTGAACGGCAAAGTCAAGGGCAACCTCGACGTGGTGGGCAAAGCAGATTTGCGCGGCGATGCCGTGGTTTTCGGCGATATAAGCGCGTCTACCATTACGGTGGAGGACGGCGCGATTATTCAAGGATACGTCAGCACTACGTTCCTCAACAAGGAAGAAAGCCGCAACCTGTTCCCTGACGCGATTGTCATTGACGAAAGCGCGCGGGCGTGATTTATAAGTTTTGTGGGCGGCTGTTTAGTCGCCCTTATTGTTGAAGGTTATATGAAGAGAATCATGATTTACGACGTAATTATAATAGGCGGCGGCGCGGCGGGGTACACAGTAGCCGCACACCTCGCAAACTTAAAAGACAAACGCGTATTGATTATCGAGCGAAACCCCTCACCTATGCGTAAACTCGCCATTACAGGCAAAGGGCGGTGCAACCTCACCAACGATTGTGACATTGAAACGGTCTTGAACAACATCTTTACCAATGCGCGTTTTATGCGGAGTTCGCTTACCGCGTTCACGCCGCGAGACACCATGGCTATGTTTGAGTCGTTGGGCGTACCGCTCAAAACCGAGCGCGGCGGGCGGGTGTTCCCGCAGTCGGACAAGTCGGCAAACGTGGTGGAGGCGTTACGCCGCGCAAGTCGCGCGGACGTGGTGACTGACCGAGTGGCTAAAGTAATCAAACAAGGGGATTTTTTTAAAGTTCGCGGCAAGAATACCGTGTATTCGGCGCGCACAGTCGTCATTGCGACGGGCGGCGTATCCTACTCCAAGATGGGTTCAAGCGGAGACGGTTACGCGCTCGCGCAGAGTTTCGGGCATACGATTGTGCCGCCTCGCCCTACACTCGTGCCTCTCGAAACGATAGAGGACTGCGCGCCGTTAGCGGGGTTGACGCTCAAAAACGTATCGCTTACTCTTAAACAGCATGACAGGACGTTGTTCAAAGAACAAGGCGAACTGCTGTTCACGCATTTCGGCGTGTCAGGCCCACTTGTGTTGTCGGCGAGTTGCTTTGTCACATCGCCGACTGATTGTCGGTTGTTCATTGACTTAAAGCCTGCGTTGGACGACAAGACGCTTGATGCACGGATTCTGCGCGATTTCGCCACAAATAAGAATCGGCAGTTTAAGAACGCGCTTTCGGGGTTGTTGCCCGAGAAGTTTATTGACGTGTTCGTGGAGCGGTCGGGTATCGCGCCTGATTGCCGCGTCAACGAAGTCAGCAAGACACAGCGGCGGCGATTAGTCGAGCTGTTCAAAGCGTTCGAGCTAACCGTCACGGCTACTCGCCCCATTGATGAGGCGGTGATTACAGACGGCGGTGTTTGCGTGCGTGAGATTGAGCCGCGAACCATGCAGTCCAAGTTAGTGCAGGGGCTGTACTTTGCAGGCGAAATCCTCGACGTTGCCGCGTTCACGGGTGGGTTTAATTTACAAGTCGCGTTTTCGACGGCATATGCGGTGGGGAGGGCGTGTTCACGCGAAAATGCTCACAATGGCGACTAAAACTGCGCCCGGCACACCTAAAGTCAACGCCGCAAACACCGTGTAGATGTTCACCGTCACGGACAGCGCGTACGCCGCGACTGCTAACGCCGCCACGCCTGTCGTCATGCTCACGACGGCGGATTTCAGCGGCTTTTTATGCCGCGCGTGAATCGCCATAAAAAACGTAAACATTACTATTGCAACAATAACCAAAATCAGCATATACCTCTCCTTTGGACAAGTATATGCTGATTTGTCATTTAGTATTACCTGATGTCAAGATTCGCCCGTCGGACAGGCAGAGCCAGTCCTTTGGGCTCATCTCTTCTTTTGCTTACCGCGCGACAATGTTCACTAACTTATCGGGGACGACGATTTCTTTCACTACCGTTTTGCCCGCTAACTCGGTACTGCCCAACGCGTCTTTGGCAATCTGCAACATTTTTGCTTTGTCACACCCTGATTCGATGATTGCTTTGGCGCGGACTTTGCCGTTGATTTGCACGACGATTTCCACTTCGTTGTCCTTACACAGTGCCTCGTCATACGCGCACCACGTCTGCGCGTTCACTACGCCACCGAGTTCGCACACCTCGTACAGCTCTTCCGTGATATGCGGCGCGAACGGATTGAGAAGAATCAGAAACGTCCGCAGTTCCGCTTTGTTGACTGCGCCTGTGGCAGTCACCTCGTTGAGCAACGCCATAAGCGCGGCAATCGCCGTATTGAATTTGAGCGTTTCAATGTCATGACCGACTTTCTTGATTGTCTTGTGGAACGCCGAGCGCAATTCGGGGCGGTATTTATCACCGTCAATGACATTCTCCTGCAAGTTCCACACCCTGTCCAAGAACCGCTTGCAGCCTTTGATTCCTGTGACCGCCCATGGCGCGGCTTTCTCGAAATCGCCCACGAACATCTCGTACAGGCGCAGTGCGTCCGCGCCGTAATCGCGCAGAATATCGTCAGGGTTAATGACATTACCGCGTGACTTGCTCATTTTCTGACCGTCATCGCCTAATATCATGCCATGCGCCGTGCGTTTCGCATAAGGTTCAGACATTTCAACAACGCCTATGTCATACAGGAACTTGTGCCAGAATCGCGAGTACAGTAAGTGTAACGTCGTATGCTCCATGCCTCCGTTGTACCAGTCTACAATGGGTTTAGTGCCGCCTTTCGTCCAGTACGCCAACTTATCGGGAGAAATCAGCGCGTCGGTGTTGTCGGGGTCACAGTAGCGCAGGTAATACCACGAACTCCCCGCCCATTGCGGCATTGTATCCGTTTCGCGTTTCGCCGCGCCGCCGCATTCGGGGCAGGTCGTGTTTACGAAATCGTCAAGTGCCGCAAGCGGCGATTCGCCGTTATCGGTCGGCATATAACTCTCGACTTCTGGGAGTTTCAGCGGCAACTCGCTCTCAGGAATACTGACCCAGCCGCACTTTGGGCAGTCTACAAGCGGAATCGGTTCACCCCAGTATCGCTGACGGCTGAACACCCAGTCCCGCAGTTTGAAGTTGACTTTCGGCTCGCCCAATCCTTTTTGCGCTAACCACTCGATGATTTTAACTTTCGCGTCCTCCACGCTTAATCCATCAAGGAAGTCGGAGTTTACCATAACCCCCGAGTCACAGTCAGTGAAGGCTTCGGATTGTACATTGCCCTGATTTAATTCTGATTGTTCCCGTCCCAGTGCCGACACTGTATTTTTCGCAAGGTCGGACGGCAAAACCGACGAGCGTCGGACTACCTCTATAATAGGCAAGTTGAATGCTTTAGCGAACGCATGGTCGCGCGTATCGTGGGCAGGGACTGCCATAATCGCGCCTGTGCCGTAGCTCATCAAAACATAGTCGGATATGAAAATGGGGATTTGCGCGCCGTTGACAGGGTTAATCGCAAACACGCCGTCTAACTTCACGCCCGTCTTGTCTTTGGCAAGCTCTGTACGCTCAAAGTCGGACTTTTTGGCGGACTTTTCCTGATAAGCGCGCACTTCGCCCATATTCGCTAACTTGTCTGTCCATTTTTCTATATAAGGGTGTTCGGGGGAGATAACCATATACGTCGCGCCGAATAACGTGTCGGGGCGAGTAGTATACACGCGCATGGTGTGATTTGCCTCGGTTTCGCCGCTACACTTTGTTTCAAAAATAACCTCCGCGCCTGTACTCCTGCCTATCCAGTTAATCTGCGACGATTTTACGCGGGCGGGATAATCCACGTCTGCCAAATCGTCAATCAAGCGTTGTGCGTATTCGGTAATTTTGAGCATCCACTGGTTTTTGACTTTGCGAACAACTTCGCTGTGGCAACGCTCACACGCATTGTCAACCACTTCTTCGTTAGCGAGGACGACTTTGCAAGACGTACACCAGTTGACCGCCATTTCTTTTTTGTACGCCAAGCCTTTCTTGAAGAGTTGCAGGAATATCCACTGAGTCCACTTGTAGTAGGCGGGGTCAGTGGTGTTGATTTCCCTGCTCCAGTCAAACGAGAACCCGATTGCTTTGGCTTGCCGCGTGAAGTTTTTGATATTGTCGGCGGTGACAATCGCGGGGTGAATCTTGTTTTTGATAGCGAAATTCTCTGTGGGCAAGCCAAACGCGTCCCACCCCATAGGGTACAGGACGTTGTAGCCGTCAAGTCGGCGGTATCGCGCAAGAATGTCCATGGCAGTATACGGACGCGGATGCCCGATATGCAGACCCTGCCCCGACGGATACGGAAACTCCACAAGTATGAAGTATCCGCCTTTGCCTGAATCACCGTCACAGTCGGTCGCCTTGAAAGTCTCGTGTTTATCCCAATACGCCTGCCATTTTTGTTCAATCGCCGTGTAATCATAATTTTTCATATTTATTCTCCGAATTTTTTAATTTCCTATTCAAGTCTAACATAAATTGCATGAATTTGCAATAGCAATACGGGAAAAAATATTATTGGTATTGACAAATCGGTTTACAGGTGTTATACTGTAATATATGTGCAGTACACGAGTACGATTTAATCGCAAACAGGAGGATTTTGATATGGTAAAGTTAGCAGTAGCGACTTTTGGTGTGGCGGCGTTGGTTGGCGCAGGTTATGTTATCGGTAAAAAACTCACCGAAATGAAACAGGACGAATGGTTTGACGAGTTCGACGACCTTGACGACTTAGAAGGGCTCATGGACGAGGACGGCGTTGAAATCTATGTCAAAGAATGTGCGGACTGTGGCGGAAAAGGCAAATATAAAGACAAAATCAAGAAAGCGTCTTACTTTGCCGCAGGTGTTGTCAAAACAAGCGCGGACAAGTTCGGCGAAACAATCCAAGACATAAAATCAAAAGACATGGTGAAAAAAGGCGAAGAAACATTCGACGCCGTAAAAGAAACAGGCAGCAACATCAAAAGCGACATTAAACGCGAAGTTGAGGACTTGAAAACCATGGTTGCGTCTATCAACGATGACGCCGAACAGGAGGCAAAAGGCGATGACTTGTTTGGCGGAACCAAAGAAGACGCCGCGGGTAATGCCGACGCGAGCGAAACTTCACGCGCTGATGTGTGAAGCTAAACAAGAGCGATTCGGGGCGGCTCTGCCGCCGCGATAGCTTGACGGCTATAACCTAAATGAAAGAATTAAACCCCCGCCGATTGGCGGGGTTTGTGGTTGTATTACTGTTGATTCTGATTCCCACGACCGCCTTGCCCGCTGCGATTACCGCCTTGGTTATCGTCGTTTTGCCCTTGATTGTTGCCATGTTTTTTGCGAAACTCTTTCAAATCACGTTCAAATGTCTTCACTTCATCGGGTTCAAG
>WRJN01000028.1 GCA_009778605.1 Oscillospiraceae bacterium | reverse complement strand
CAAAAGCGGGGGGCCCCGCCAAAAGCCATTCCCCCGCCCCCGGCGGCGCCAACTGTAGACCCTGCCGCAGACGCGAAATCCGTCGACCCCGCCGCAGACGCGGTGGACGTGAACACGGCAGAAGCGGTTGAAACTGCCGAGACTACCGACGATAAAGCTGCTAAGCCTGCCAAGGCTAAGTCAACTTCTCTGCTCAAAAAAATCCTGTTGATTGCCCTTCCGTCGTTTGTCGTAGTGGTCGGAATCATCATCACTGCGACGGTTTTATTGTCTATGACGCCGTATGCAATGATGGACGATATGCTCATTTTGAAAAAGAGCGAGCGCGTCATCGTGGTTAATAACGCAGGAAAAACGCAAGAGATTGACGGCACGCTGATTGATTACGAAATCAGCATGGACGGCAAAATCGCGGCAATCTGCGTTAGCGGCAAGAACTATGAATCGGGGCAAAAAGGCGGCGCACTTTACTACGTCTGCGCGTCGGGAAAACCCGCGAAAGTCGCCGACTATGTTGAGGATTTCCGCCTGTCTGACACGGGAAAAGGTATCGTCTTTTGGCGTAACCTCTTAGAAGACGAACATATCGCCGACTTGTATCACTTCGACGGCAAGAAGTCCACACGTATAGGGGAGGACGTTCCCTATGACGAAGGCGGTTACGCTGTCATTTCTCCCGACGGGCAAAGCGTATTCTTCATTGGTGAATCAACACTCAAAGACGTTGAGGTGGACGAGTATAGCACCAAACAAGTGTGGGAAACTGTCGCTTTCACAGTCATCAACGGCGGCACTGCGGAGCAGTTCAGCAATGACGTGATTCCCGTGGCAATGAGCAACTGCACCAAAAATAAAGGATACCTCTACTTTATTAAAAAGTCAGACGACGAGGCGGATACGTTTCGTGTAGGAACAATGTCGGGTGATACTACTAAACTTGCGGAACTCACATATTCGCAATTTCAAGGCGCACATTTTAACGCCGATTACTCGCAAGTCGTCTTTGAGGACGAGTGGCGCACGTTCATCAGTGTGAACGGAGGCGAAAGAGCGCAAATTTCAAGCAATAAAGTGAATTACTTCGTTGTCCCGAACTACGCGCAAATTCGCCTTTTAGACACAGTTGCGTTTATGTCGGGCGGAAACAATACAGCGGTTTACGGTTTCAAGGATTTTAAGGGTAAAGTGTTTGAAACGAACGATGGGGGAACTCGTTTACTAAGCAATAATCTCGAGAGCGACCAACTCTCCTCATTAACAAATGCTAAGATGACCGCCGACGGCAAACGGCTGTACTTCTTGCGTGACGGCGCGATACGCACGGTATCTGCGGTCAGCACGCGAGGTGATGAGTTTTCTGTCGCAACAGGTATCTCGAGTTTTGCAGTAGGTAAAAAAGGCGTATTCGGTGTGGACTATTACGGTGACCTTCGCCTGTACGCCCCAAGAGAAGACAATACAGGTAAAAGAGTTGCGTCTTCGGTTAATCAATCCGGCTTGTTTACTACAGGGAAAGGCGTTGCGTATTTCACCATGAGCGACGGAAGCGACACCATTCGTTATGCGAAAAAGGCAAAACTTGTCGGCTCAGCGAGTAAAACAGGCGCGAGCAACGTCAGCGGAATGATGGTGGGCAACTCTAACGTGTACTATTTCAGCTCAAGCACGTATGGCGAATTTGAACTCTACAGAAACTCAGGCAGCGGCAAATTCAGGAACCTTCAAAAATCTGTAACAGACGTGAGATGTACACTATGGATTAACGAGCACGTTTACGGAAGAAACTGGTAGTATCGGCACTTTAACAATGTTCATAAAAAGAGGTGAATATGAAAAAAACAGACCTGTCAGTCACGGTAATCGCTTTAATAATGGTGATTCTTGCTTTCACGATTGCTTGCGTCGCCGCGCCCGATGAAACGGTGCCCGCAACGGAAACCGTGACTGAAACGATTGATGATACCACGGCTAATGAAACGCTGACTGATTGGCGATTAGACGCGCCTGTTGCGGACATTAGCCCCGAGCAAACGCGCACGCATGAGTCGTTACAACTGCTTGATGAGGACACGTTTTCGCTCAAGTCGCAGATTATGTATATCAAGATGGACTTGTATCGCAGAGGTGATGACGTAAAAGTAGTGGTGTTGGGCGGATTCCCGCAGAGCGTTATTGACGGCAAGTTCTTCCCGGTTGACGGCATTGACACGCCCGCCAAAAAGTCCTACTACAGGAAAGCTACCAAGCAAGACGTTCAGGATACGATTGATTTAATGGACGGATTCGACACAATGGTGAGCGATAAGTTTGACGGAGCAACGCTTACACAAGTCGAGGTCATGAATTTCAAGTATAACGGTGTGGATTACGGCGATATGTATTGCGAATCGTTCCTATGCGAAGACGGTGACGTTTTGCGGACTTATTTCAACGAAAAAGGCGAAATGTTCGGCGTGTTCTTTGATGATTCGTATGGGCTTTATCACATCAGCCCTGTTGTCGCTGACAACGCATTTGACTTGGCACCGGGATACGAAGCTGTACCCGAGGAATCGAGAGAATAAGGAGAGAATGATAACATGAAACGTAGAGTGATGGCGGCGTTGTTATGCGCGGCAGTTTTGGTTAGCGTGACGGCTTGTTCCTGTTCGGAAGACACGCAGGGTGAGAACGGTCAACCTACGGTGTATACGCAAGACCCCAATGACCGCCCCATTCCCGAACCCGAGAACCCGGTGGCTCAAACGCACAATAATATAGGGCTTACTGACGAATATCTTCTTGAGATGATTGAAGACGGCGAAATTCCTTATGACATCACCAACTTGAGTTTGAGGGACAATGAACTCACTGACCTTACGCCGTTAGCACAGTTTCGCTATTTAGAAACGCTCAACATTTCCGAAAACCAAATCGTTGATTTGAAACCGTTGAGTGAGCTAAAAAACCTCAAGCGTTTGATAATTAGCGGCAACCAAATCGTTGATTTAACTCCGCTTTCTGCGTTAGACGGTTTGATGGTTTTAGAGTTGCAGAACAACGAAATCAAAGACGTGACTCCGCTTAAAGATATGAAATTGCTTATACGACTCAATTTGTATAACAACGACATTGACGAGGAGACTCTCAAAGAGCTTGATGCGTCAATGCCTACAACTACGGTTCTTTGGTAAGCTATGCTTGATAAAAAGATATGCGAATCATGATAAAACGACTGCGTAAATATCGAAAATCAATGCTTTTATTGCTCACTTTAGCGGCATTATCATGCTATGACGGCTTGCAAGTTACGCATTATCATATAGAAACCGAAAAACTCACCGACAACATGACAATCGCGTTGATTACTGACCTGCACGGCACCGTGTACGGCAAAAATCAGCGCGAACTTATTGATGCAATCCGCGACGAATCTCCTGATATAATCATGCTTGGCGGCGACATCTACGACCATCGTGGCGCGCAGAACGCCGCACGGACACTACTTGCGGCACTACCCGAAATCGCCCCAACGTACTACGTTTCGGGCAATCATGAATGGTGGAGTGAAAATCCGCAGCAAATTTTCGCCGAAATCGAGATGTTGGGAATTACTGTGCTGGCGGATGAGTACGTTCGTGTAGGCGGAGTGATTATCGCGGGCGTGGACGACCCTGCCAAAGGTTATAACCAATATATTGCCGATAGATTTGATGATATGTTCACACCATACAGCGGATATGAACAAGAGCCGTCGTTGAAGGAGGCATTCGGCGATTTGGCGGAAGAATCGGCGTATAAGATTCTGCTCGCGCACCGCCCCGAGAGGTTATCGCTGTACGCTGAGTATGGTTTCGATTTAGTGCTGTCAGGTCACGCCCATGGCGGTCAAGTCCGTGTACCGTACATACTCAATGGGCTGTATTCTCCTAATCAAGGCGTGTTTCCGCAAAACGCAGGCGGTGTTTACGAATCGGGAGACACCACTCTCGTAGTCAGTCGTGGGTTGTCGCGTGTGCATTCTGCGCGGGTTCGCGTGTTCAACCGCCCCGAATTAGTGTTTGTACGATTGAATTGTTAATATAGTCGATTAACTCCAAAATAGTCTCGTCTTTGCGGTATAATTTCCGCCATACTGCGTTGAAAAATTCTTAAATAACGGCGGTTATTCGCGAATTTTTCGCCTTGTCTGACAAAAAATATTCTCGCAAAAACAAGCCTATTTTGAAATTAACCGACTATACCCTTTACTCTATATACGTTTGAAATCCCCAAAAAGTTGCAGGGGATAAGCAAAAATTTTACATTTGTTAAATTTTCGTTAAACTTGCACAAAAAATGTCAACATAATCGTGGGAATTTTACGAATACTACCCACATGAAAAAGTTATATCACGAAGCGCGTGCATTTACGCACGCATTAGGCGAAAACGCGGTGGGCGCGCACGCGGCGGCGGCGGCGTTCTTCATCATCACGTCGTTCTTTCCGTTCATGTTGCTGTTGGTGTCGCTCATTCGTCTGTCGCCCATTGAGGCGGCAGTGCAGGAGGCGTTGTCGGGCGCGCTGTCACAATCTCTTGCCGACACGGTAGCGGGGGATTTCTTGGCGGGGTTTATTGACGAATTGACAGCGCGAGCGGCGGGCGGCGCGCTCTTGACTGCCGCAGGACTGTCGGCATTGTGGGCGGCGTCGCGGTTTTTGGTGTCGGTGATTGAGGGGCTGAACATGATATACGACTGTGAGCATGAAAATCCGCGCAAAGGCTGGCTCAAAGTCCGCTTAGTATCGTTCGCTTATTTAGTCGCGCTGCAAGTTATTCTCATCGTCGCATTAGGAGCGTTTGTCTTGGGCGAGAGCATTAACGACTACTTCATCACGGCTGCGGGGTGGCAGGGCGTGGGCGGAGGCGTATTAGCTCTGCGGTGGTTGGTGGGGCTTGTCATGTTGAGTCTTGTGTTCCTGTTGGGGTACACCTACGTCCCGCAACGGACAACCCGCCTGCGCTCACAACTGCCCGGGGCGGTCATGAGTGCGGCGGGCTGGTTAGTGTTTTCGTGGCTGTTCTCCTACTATATCGGTAACGTAGCCGATTTCGGGGCGGTGTACGGTAGCCTCGGTGCGGCGATTACGCTCATGTTGTGGCTGTATTTCTGTATGTTCATCATGTTCACAGGGGCGCAGTTTAATGAACACTTACGCAATCAATCCTTCGAGCAGGATTTTCACACCAATCAAGACCAGCACAATGCCGCCGAAAATCTCGGCTTTAGTCTTGAACTTTGAGCCGAATGCGTTCCCGATTTTCACGCCGAGTATGGACAGTGCAAGCGTCGTCACGCCGATTAACAGGACGGCGAACGTGATGTTGACCTCGAAAAACGCAAAAGTCACACCCACTGCCATAGCGTCAATACTCGTGGCTACCGCTAACGGCAACATCTGCTTAATGCCGAGGCGTTGCGGCGTGTCTTTGTTCGCGTCTGAATCCGCACTAAAACTCCCCACAATCATTTTCACGCCGAGAATGACGAGCAGGGCGAACGCAATCCAGTGTGCGAACGCGTCCACTTTGTCGGCGAACAGTGCGGCTGCGAAGTAGCCTATGACGGGCATTCCTGCCTGAAACGCACCGAAGTATGCCCCTACGACTAAGGCGTTTCGCAGCGTGAAACGGCGCATAGTCAGCCCAATGCAGACAGAAACCGCAAACGCGTCCATAGACAGACCGACGGCGATAAGTGATAGTTCAAGAATGTTCATATTAGTCCTCCGTTGTGATATAATATGTCAGTTGAATGCCGCTTATTCACACAAAAACACCCCGACGTGACGTCGGGGTGTCGGTGTTGTGTCGATTACGCTGTTGCAGAACCGCCTTCTGCTTTTTCCCAAACTTGGTTGAGCGTCGTTACCGCGCTGTGCAAGAACCAGTAGAACCCGATTCCGCTTACGAAAGAGAGGACTAACTGCACGACCATTTTTGAGTCGTACGTTACGCCTTTTTCGGGGCAAAACTCCTGCAGTGCTTTGTCATAGAAGTAGATTTCAAGAGGGGGAAGGAAAATCCCCACAATCGGAACGTATGAGGGTACGAGCTCACGCCCTGCCGATTGGTTGATTTCTTTAGTAACCCGAAAACTCCAGATAATCTTCCAAATAGTGCAAGTGACGATGGTAAGTACAATCATCATGATGGGGTCTTCTTTTTTACCAACAAACATATTTTAATACCTCAACTTCAAAAAATGATTAGAACGTGTACCAATAGCCTGAGCGTGACAAATTTTAGAGCGAATTTTGTACCATGCAAGGCAAATTTTTTCGTAATGCTTTGTGCCTTGCGGAAAAATTTAACGATGCAGGGTGCAAAATTCGCCAAAATTTGACCGCGAATGGCTATTGGTACACGTTCTTACTGCATCTCGTGCGGACACGACATACATATCTAAAGTTATTCTACCACGGCGGAGCAAAAAAGTCAACCCCCTTTTTGTAAATCGGGTTATTTTTGTGCAAAGTCTACAAAAAACGCTCTGAATTTTTGGACAAATTGTTATATCTTGATTGGTTCTATTTTGCGATATGGCTTGACAAGTCAGGTTTTATATGGTAAAATAGAGTTTTCAGTATGTTCTAAGGAGAGTCCTTCATGAAACAATTAGTCGTCGTCCTCGATTTCGGGGGCAAACATAGAGAGTTAGTCGGCGGAATGGTACGCAGTCATTCGGTTTATTCTGAAGTCCACAGCGGTAATATTGATGCGGACGCGCTGAAACGTCTGAACCCCATCGGCATTATTGCGGCAGGTAAGCCCTCGCATGACCACGCCATGTTCGCGGCAGGTGTCCCTACCATGACCGTTGTCGCCGCGTTTGACTGTGACAGCGAGGATATACAGCAGTTTTTGTATGAGGAGTGCGGCGCAGTCGGTGACTATAGTTTAGACGAGTATATCGAAGAGCAGGTGGAGGCGATTCGCCGCAAAGTCGGTGACTGTAAGGTGTTGCTCGGGCTGTCGGGCGGCGTGGATTCGTCGGTTTGTGCGGCTTTGTTGGAGCGCGCCGTGCCGGGGCAGATTGTTTGCGTATTCGTTGACCACGGCTGTATGCGGTTGAACGAAGGAGACGAAATCGAGGCGGCATTCGCCGATAAAGAGCTTAATTTAGTGCGCGTCAACGCGCAGGAGCGGTTCTTGGCGAAGTTACGCGGTGTGACCGACCCCGAGGATAAGCGCAAGATAGTCGGAGAGGCGTTTGTGCGTGAGTTTGAGGCGGCACAGGCTGATTTGTTCACAGATAAGTCATCGGGTGTATTCTTGGCTCAAGGCACGATTTATCCCGACGTCATCGAATCGGGCGGCGAACACGGCGAGACCATTAAAAGCCACCACAACGTCGGCGGATTGCCCGAAGACTTAGATTTTCGCGGCTTGGTTGAGCCGTTGGCGGGGTTATTCAAAGAAGAAGTCCGTGCAATCGGGCGGTGTCTCGGTTTGCCCGAGGCGTTGACCGAACGTCAGCCCTTCCCCGGTCCGGGGCTTGCAGTGCGCGTCATGGGCGAAGTCACCGCAGAGAAGTTGGATGCGTTGCGCGTTGCGGACGCGATTTTCCGCGAAGAAGTGGAGCGTTTTTTCGAGGAAGTCGAAGACGCCGTGGCAAAAGGCGAGGTATCACGAGAGGAAGCCCCGATACACCCCGCGCAATATTTCGCGATTATGACGGATACTTGTTCGGTGGGAATCAAAGACGGCAAGCGTACGTATGACCACGTAGTCGCGTTGCGCGCCGTGGTGACGAGCGATTTCATGGCGTGTGATGACGCACAACTCCCGCACTCGCTGTTGGCGCGTATTGTCAAGCGTATCACGAACGAGTCGGACAGTGTCAGCCGCGTCGTGTACGACATTACTCCTAAACCCCCCGGCACGATTGAATGGGAATGACTTGCCAAGTAAAAAAACCGCTCTGTATGAGCGGTTTTTGTGCGTTTATTTACCTTTGCGCGCCAACGATTGTTCGACGTTCCACTTGATGTGTTTACGCAATTCCTCGTCGCCGAAAAACGCTAATCCGAATTTTTCTTTAATCTTGTTCACGCTGTACAGCATGGGGTTGGGGTCGTAGTTTTTGTCGTACAGCTCAATGGTGGATTTAGACTCGGGGTATTCCTCCAACGCAATCCGTGCGATTTTCTCCCACGACGTAAATTCACCGCTGAGCGCGAGGAAGACTTCCTCGTTATAGTCACTCTCAAGAATAGCCATATACACTTCGGCAATCTGTGTTGCCGAAATAAACTGCGTGCCGTCATTCTTGATTAGCTGAATGGGGTAGCTCTTTACAATCGCGTCGGTAATATCGCGGAATCGCCTGTCTAACTGGGACGAGCCGCCCTCGTATGCGGGGTTGGAGAAAGTGTACCCTGGGCGAATGATGTTGCGTTTCATGTCTACGTGTTCGCCCGTAGTCCCTGCTTCGGCGCAATACTCGGTGAAACCCAACACGTATGACTCGCACGCCGCTTTGGTGCTTCCGTAGAGGTTGAGAGGCATGAGCAGTGCCGTTTCGTCCATGTCACGGCGATTATGCCCCATTGCCGCAGTGGAGCTTGTGTAGATGAACTTCTTAATCCCTGCACGTTCGGACATTTCGAGGAGCGTGACAGTGGGCAGCGTGTCCTCGGTACACATGGTAATGGGCTCATTCCCCCAACCCAACGCAACGTGAATCACCGCGTCACAGCCTTTGATATATTCGCCGATTTTGTCATAATCTCGCAGAAATCCTTGCTTAACGGCAATTGGTTTGCCACCCGTGTTGATTTTAGATAATCCGCCGTATTTTTCGGGCGTCCGCGAAAGCACGCTGACTTCATGCCCTCTCTTGGCGGCGGCGATTGCCACGCACTGCCCGATATTTCCTGTTCCGCCTGTAATGAAAACTTTCATAAGTCTACTCCCCCCACTTTATATTATACTATATTATTATTCAAACAACTCGGCTCCGTCAGGCTTCACGCGGGAAATGAATTCCCGCGTTTTAGCCCTTGTTTAACCTAAAAAAGCCTCAATCTTGTCGAATGCAGTCGTCAAGTGTTTCACCGAATAAGCATACGATATGCGGACGAACCCCTCGCCGCACGTTCCGAATGCGTCACCGGGGATAATCGCCACTGCTTTTTCTTGAATGAGACGCGCGCAGAAGTCCCGCGAAGTCAACCCCGTTGACTGAATGCTCGGGAACACGTAGAACGCGCCCTCAGGCGTGAAACAATCTAACTCGAGACGCCGCAAGCTCTCAAGAACGAACAGCCGCCGTCTGTCATACTCCGCCATCATTTCGCGGACTTGCTCGGCGCATTCCGCGCTCAACGCCGTAATCGCGGCGTGTTGGCTGATTGTCGGGCTGCACATAATGGCGTACTGGTGGATTTTTAGCATCTGCTCGCTTATGGGCGCGGGTGCCGCCGCAAACCCTAATCTCCACCCCGTCATGGCGAACGCCTTGCTGAATCCGTTGACGATAATCGTGCGTTCGCGCATACCGTCAAGCTGGGCGATTGAAACGTGCGGCTCTCCGTAGGTCAGCTCTGCGTAGATTTCGTCGGATATGACGATAATATCGGTATCGCGTAATACCGCCGCGATTTGCTCCAATTCGTCCCACCGCATGACTGCGCCTGTGGGGTTGTTGGGATACGACAACATGATTGCCTTGGTTTTGGGCGTAATCGCCGCTCGTAATATTTCAGGCGTGAGTTTGAAATTGTCCTCCGCCCGCGTCACCGCCGTTACGGGGACTCCGCCTGTCAATTCCACCATCGGGCTGTAGGACACGAAACAAGGTTCGGGTACAATCACCTCGTCGCCGGGGTTGACTAACGCACGAATGGCAATATCAATCGCTTCCGAACCGCCGACTGTTACGATAACTTCGTTTGCAGGGTCATACGTCACGTTAATCGTGCGCTTGAAATAGTCCGCAACAGCGGCGCGTAACGGCATCAACCCTGCGTTGCCCGTGTACGCCGTCTTGCCGCGCTCAAGCACGCGCACAGCTTCACGCCGAACGCTCCACGGCGTCTTGAAATCAGGTTCACCCACCGAAAGCGATATGATGTTAGGAACGCCCTCGGCAATGTCGAAAAATTTACGAATCCCCGACGGTTTAAGATTAACCGCCCTCTGCGATAATACGTTAAGATAATCTGTCATGCGTTATATATTCCTCGTTCGTCGGTTTCGGTGAGCAGTTCGCCGTCTTCCTTGTAGCGTTCGATGATGAAGTGAGTCGAAATATCCAACACACCCTCAATCGCCGACAATTTCTCCGCAACAAACAACCCCGCCTCCCGCAGGCTCTCACACTCCACCATCAGCGCAAGGTCAAACTGCCCGCTCATTAAATAAATGGACTTCACTTCGCGAAACTGCGAAATAGTCTCCGCAATGCCCTTGTATCCCACGATTGCCGCCGGCGTGACTTTTACTTGTATATACGCTGTTACCATTTTAAACCATACCTTTCCGTCATCAACATGATATGAAGTTGTCCCCCTTCAATAACGATGATTTAATTTCAACCTTAACCATACCTTTCCGTCATCAATATGATATGAAGTTGTCCCCCTTCAATAACGATGATTTAATTTCAACCTTAAACCATACCTTTCCGTCATATTCGGATAAATCTTGGTTGTCGCTCTATATAATATGCACATTCGGCGAATCCTGCCGCTCGTGCAATGTCCAACCCCATGTTAAGCCCCTGCGCGAGTGTGTCCGCACTGTGCGAGTCGGAGCCGACAGTTACCAACCGTCCGCCGAGTTCGCGGAATCGCGCAACCTGCGGCAAATCGGGGCAAATCATGCCCTGCGCGAACGACTGTGTGTTTATTTCCAATGCAATTTCATATTTAGCCATTACCGTGAACAGTTTATCAATAGACGACGTGTGTTTGTCTGTCGAGCCTCTGCCGTTCATGTAGCGCAGGGGGTAGGTGAGGTGGGACAATGCGTCAAACCGCCGCCCCTGCTTGTCCCCTGATTTCCCTGCCCATTCGCACAACTCGATTAGTTCAGCAAAGTATTGCGTCAAAACTTTGTCGGGGTGATTCTTGGGGGCGGTGTAGTCCATGTGATAGAAGTCACAGTGATTGCGAATAATATGGCAGGAGCCGAGTACGTAGTCGTAGTTGTGTGCGTTCAGCCAGCTTTCGGCGAATTCTCGATACTGATGCGCCTGCCCGATTTCGATTCCTGCGGCGAAAATAACGCGGCTGTCGCAGTTTTGGTGTTTGAGTTGCGTGAGTGTGTCATACGCAGCCTGTGTCCCTGCCCTGTCGAAGGGTGACAAACTGCGCGGATAGTGTTCATGCAGGTCAAAGTGGTCAGTGAGCGCGAGTACAGACAAGCCTTGCCTCTGTGCCGCCGCTAACATTTCTGCAGGCGAATTGCCGCCGTCAGAGATGTTGCTGTGGGTGTGTGTATCGAATGAAAGTTTCATATATTCCATTGTATCACAATATTTCTTTTTTTGCAACCCTTGCAGAAAATAAAATTATGTGTTATAATATTATAATTATAAAACCTAAAGAGGTGATAGGACTATATGAAACCTGTTTTGATTGACCGCAGCCTTGTAAATATGGAATTCTCGGACGGTATGACCCCAGCCAACACTGATAAACGCGCCGTGTTCATGTACGTATGCGCGTTGGCGGAAGCGGGTGCG
This sequence comes from Oscillospiraceae bacterium, assembly GCA_009778605.1. Classification (GTDB taxonomy): domain Bacteria; phylum Bacillota; class Clostridia; order Oscillospirales; family Ruminococcaceae; genus Ruminiclostridium_E. The sequence continues at coordinate 4,580 of WRJN01000028.1, read as the reverse complement.
TCGTATGTCGAGGTTGATTTTCAGTCGCTCATCAGGCTGCCCAAGCCCTCAGGCTCGGAGAACTACATCTATCGTATAGGCGCGCCTGAGGAATACGTCGTGGCGAACGCGCTCAAGTTTGCGTACGCCGTTTTGCCGTTGAAATACGCCCACGTCTTGCCTCGGTTAGAGCTTCCCGTCATTCTCGAGGTTGACGTGGGGGACGGCACTGACCCTATGTTGGTGTTTGATATATTACAGCTTATTTCCACGCATCTTGACCTTACCGCTTTTGAGATGATACGGCTTACGGGTGAATTCGATGCACAGAGCATTCCCGGCATTGTCAACACCTATCGGCGCAGGACGGTTATTCCGTTGGACATTTGCCCGCGTAATACCACGCTAACCGCGCTTGATTCGGCGATTGCCGCCTATCATGCAGAGTTCGACGCAGTTACCGTGGGATATGGCAGTGATGTGTATGCCTCTTTTGAGGAAATGCTGATTATGTTGGCGTCAATGTATCGCACGTTCATCAGCGGCACATACTTGGAGGGAATTTGCAAGGCGTCGCTGTTTAAGGCAATGTTTTCGGATTTCCGCAAGACCAATTTGTCTTTGATGATGAATAAGTATATGTACTGCTCACACTCCATCAAAAACGTAGACTTTTCGCCTTATGAGGACGCGGCTAAAGCGCGACCGATGCCCAAACTCCCCTCGCCGTCCGGCATCAGCCACCCGGCAGGGCGCGTACTCGGCGCGTTGGGGCTGGAGCGCGAAACGTCTAACGAGATTATACGCATTTTAGAGGAATGTAACTTGGAAATCGCCAACAACAATAAAAAAGAAAAGTAAGCCAAAGGTTCGGCTTTGCCGAACCTGCGGAGAGCGACAAAAAGCGGCTGAAAGTCGCTGTCGCTCGGAGTTGAAAGTAAGCCAAAGGTTCGGCTTTGCCGAACCTGCGGAGAGCGACGAAAAGCGGCTGAAAGTCGCTGTCGCTCGGAGTTGAAAAATAGGAGTAGATTATGGCAATACGCAGTATGACAGGGTTCGGCAGAGATGGGCAAATCATTGACGGGCGCGAAATCACCGTGGAAATTCGCGGCGTTAATCACCGATACTATGAGTTTTCGGCGAGAATGTATCGCCAGTATAACTATCTTGAGGATAAAATCAAAACGCTGATTGGCGGAAAAGTCAGCCGCGGAAAAGTAGAAGCAGGGGTGACGGTTCATAACATCGGCGGCAAAGAAGTGGAAGTCACGCTCAATCATGATGTGGTGTCGGCTTACTTAGCGCAATTGCGCGCCGCGAAGTTAGATTTGGTTTTAGAGGATACGTTCACGATTGCGGACGTTCTGCGTATTCCCGACGCGTTCACGGTGTCTAAAAAAGAAGTGGATGAGGACGAGATTTGGGAGGCAGTCAGCACAGTCGCGAACAATGCGTTGACGCGATTCGTAGCAATGCGCGAAACGGAAGGTGCTAAATTAGCGGCGGACATTCTCGGGCGGCTGGACTTTATTGAGCGCGCGACTGCCCAAATCGAAGCGGCGTCTCCGCAAAGCACGGAGCGATACCGCGCCAAACTGTCCGAACGCATGAAAGAAGTCCTCGCTAACGGCGCGGACGAACAGCGCATTATGCTTGAGGCGGCGATATTCGCGGAGAAAACGGCAGTGGACGAAGAAACGGTCAGGTTACGTAGCCATGTCGCGCAGGTACGGGAGTTGCTGAACAGTGAGGACATTGTGGGGCGTAAACTTGATTTTATCGTGCAGGAGATGAATCGCGAAATCAACACAATCGGATCAAAAGTCCACGATATTGCCGTGACGCGCACTGTAGTAGACCTTAAAAGTGAGTTGGAAAAAATAAGGGAACAGATTCAAAATATTGAGTGAGTACAAAAGAGTGTAAAAAATTTTACAAAACTATTGCAAAAGCTGAAATTTAATGGTATACTTAGCTATTAGATAACTTTAAATCGGAGGTAGATTATAATGAGGCTTCTTACTCGTTCAGATTTTGACGGTCTTGTTTGCGGTGCGTTGTTGCGCGAAGTCGGGGTTGCGACCAGCTATAAGTTTATTCACCCTAAAGACTTGCAGGACGGCACCATTGAAGTAACTGAAAACGACGTGCTTGCCAACGTGCCTTATGCGAAAGGTTGTGGGTTGTGGTTTGACCATCACTCGTCGGAAGACGAAAGATACGCTCACCAAGGGACGTTTGAGGGAGACAGCCGCCCTGCGCCGAGTTGTGCCCGCATTATTTACGAATACTACGGCGGTGAAGAACGATTCCCGCACTTAATTGAAATGATGGAGGCTGTGGACAAGATTGACGCAGGGCAGCTCACCAAAGAAGAAATCCTTGACCCGCAAGATTGGGTACTCATCGGGTTTGTCATGGACCCGCGCACGGGGTTAGGGCGGTTCTCGAACTTTTCAATCAGTAACTATCAGCTCATGGAAAAACTCCTGCAATGTTGCCGCGGAATGACGATTCATCAGATTTTAGACCTGCCCGATGTGGTGGAACGTGTGGACTTGTACGAAGAACAGTCCAAGAAGTTCAAAGAAATGCTGACTAAACACTCGCGCGTGGAGAAAGACGTGATTATCACAGACTTGCGCGACACCAATACCCCCATTTACGCGGGTAATCGGTTCATGATTTACAGCCTGTTCCCCGAGCAAAACATATCGGTGTGGCTTGCGCCCGGTAAACGTGAGCAGGGTCAGGCGGCGGCAGGGTGTTCTGTAGCAGTCGGGCATTCTATCTTGAACCGCACCAGCAAAGTCAACGTAGGCAGCCTTATGCTGCAACACGGCGGCGGCGGTCACGCAATGGTAGGGACGTGCCAGCTCGCCGACGATAAAGTGGACGAAGTTTTGCCGATAATCCTAAACGAAATCATCAACTATGAGGACATTTACGAAGTGGATTGATTATATAAAAAGCCGCCGATTTGGCGGGGTGCGATAAAACATGATTTCGTTTTTTTGCTAAAAACAGATAAGACCGCCGACGAAAAGTCGGCGGTCAACCATTTTAGGCTGATTTTATTTGGACTTGGGAGATTTGGGCAACTCCCTCGCTTATTCCGCAGAAACGGGACTTAATGGGCTATAGAGGATTGTTTTATAATTCGAGGAAACGATATATGTAGTGCCGCCAACCTTGCTTTCAGTGGTTTCATCTTCAGTGAATGACGGTGATGTTTTTATAGATGATTTATTTGATTGTTCACTCATGTCCAAGCCCTCCACATGAAATCTTCTTGTCCAGTATATTCATTACTGTTTGTCCGTTATTCCCCGAAGAAAAAAGCACGTCCAATTCCTCAAAAGTAGCGACAACAAATAAATCAGCATATTCGTTGGAATGTTCACGGATATGCCGTGAAATTGATTCTTTCCGCTTGTTATCGGGAACAATCCACGCAACTCTCGGAAACACGCCGATTCGTTTCTGTTCGCCCCCTGTCAAGAAGTATTTGGCATAACTCTCACATTTGCGGAGGATTCGGGATGGGGCTTCAGTATCCATATCCACCTCGAAAAACCAATAATCCTCATAGCCGTCGGAGGCAGTCACGGCGAACAAGTCGGGTTTTAGAACGACATTCACGCCGAAATTACTTGTATATGTTCGCCAACAATCGGGTTCAAACTCGGCTTTCATGAGGTTTGTAGCTGCAGCCGTATATAGTCGGGTGTATAGTTCCGAAATCGCAAGCGTATGTTTCAGAAAAATGTAAGTCGGCTCATAGACACGCTTTCGGGATTTTAGCGGGGTTGGTTCGCCTAAGTTCAACAATTCCGCCCCAGCCATAGTCAACGCCCATACAATAGATGTTGAACCCGCCCGAACCCCTCCGATACGCCGTTTAATCGGCTGTATCAAGCCGAATTTATGTAGCTTGGTTAATGCACGGCAAACAGTAGATAGGGCGGATTTATCGCTAAAGTGTAGCCGTGATACTTGATTCGTTTTCAGAAAATTACAGATTTTTATTGAGTGCAGAACCTCTTTGTCCCGCTTGCTCAAGACACTGCTGTATTCAATCAGTTTCAAACTGCCGTAACGCACTCATAAGACCAAACAATAAAAAGTTTGAACGCTTGATTGTTTCGGCGTTTGCACCAATTCGGATTAAACTATAAAAACCGTGTTGTGATTGCTTGTCTTTGATTGAAGATAAACTTTCTTTTGAGGCATTTCCGACGTTCCCGCATAGAGTGTCGATAAATGTTGCGTGAGGGTCGGGGGATTTATCGGGAGCGGGAGACGGCGTGTAGGATTCGCCTAAAACTATTTGAAGTGTCAGAGTTTCATCATCTTTTGCGTTCGCTAATCCCGCCAATGCGGTTTTAAGCACTGCAAGTGTATTTTCTGTTTTGAGCGAAAGTACAGGCTTTGAGATTTTGAGTTGTTTAGCAACATTGACTTTCGGGCGTTCGCTTACCTCTGCGAACTCAATTTGTCCGTGTGCCGTGAACGCTGATTTTAGCGGTTTTACATACCTCCGCTGTGTTCCTGCATAATAGCGAACCTTACTGCCTGTTGCCCGAATTTCCCACACTATA
>WRJN01000027.1 GCA_009778605.1 Oscillospiraceae bacterium | reverse complement strand
GTTGACTATTGCAACGACCCCAACTGCGGTGCGGACAAGTGTTGCCCCGACTACCCCGACTGTGACTGCGGCAGGTGTGACTTCTGTGGAGAACGCCCCTGCGTGTGTGTGCCTTGCGAGAAGTGCGGTGACCCGCGCTGTGATGGGGACTGTGAGGTAGAACCGACCTGTTGCCCGCTATTCCCCGACTGTGACTGCACGCCCGATGTGTGCGAAAAGTGCGGCGCGTACCCCTGCGAATGTGTAGAGACTTGCTGTCCGCTTTTCCCCGACTGTGACTGCGCCGCGATTCCCTGCACTGTTGATACACCCTGCGGCAAGTTCGCGGAGTGCGGCAACGACTGGTGCAAAAGCGTTGAGCCGCCTGTGTGTACTGAGGAAAGCAAGTGCGGCGATTATGCCAAATGCGGCAATGAATGGTGTAAAAGCGTTACACCGCCTGTGTGTACCGAGGCAAACAAGTGCGGCGATTATGCCAAGTGCGGAAATGAATGGTGTAAAAGCGTTACGCCGCCCGCGTGTACCGAGGCAAACAAGTGCGGCGATTATGACAAGTGCGGAAATGAATGGTGTAAAAGCGTTACGCCGCCCGCGTGTACCGAGGCAAATAAGTGCGGCAAGTTCGTAGAATGTGGCAATGAATGGTGTAAAAGCGTTACGCCGCCTGTGTGTACCGAGGCGAATAAATGCGGCAAGTTCGCAGAATGCGGCAATGAATGGTGTAAAAACGTTACGCCGCCTGCGTGTACCGAGGCGAATAAGTGCGGCAAGTTCGCGGAATGCGGAAACATATGGTGCTATGTTTCGTCTTCCGTGTGTACCGAGGCTAACAAGTGCGGCGATTTCGCGAAGTGCAGTAATGCGTGGTGCTACGTGCCGCCGCCTGTGTGTACCGAAACGAACAAGTGTAACGATTACGTCAAGTGCGGTAATGACTGGTGCAAAAGCGTCACGCCTAATGAATGTACCGACGATAACCGTTGCGGAGACTTCAGCAAGTGCGGGAATTTGCGCTGCTACGTCGCGCCGCCGCTGTGTATGCCCGCGAACCCCTGCGGTGATTTCAGCAAATGCGGTAACCCGTGGTGCTTTATCGCGCCACCTACCTGCAACGTCTGTACGCGGTTGCTTGAGGAATGTGTGTGTGTGAAACCCTGTACTGCTTGCGGATTGCCGTTAGTCAATTGCATCTGTGCGGCTCCGCAAACTTGCGCCGTGTGTTTCAAAACACTTCTTAACTGTGATTGTCACATCTGCAAAGTCTGCTTTAACGCGACTTGTACTTGCAATCTGCAGCCCACTATGATTACACTGCCCAACGGCACACTCACTGAGGAAGCGGTACAGCAAATCCGAGACAAAAGTGGCATTGTTCAGGTTTTGGTGGGTGAAGGAACAAACGCGCAAATTGTTTTAGTCAACGCTGATACGTTAGGTGCGAATCCGCGAATGTTCGATATGAGCATCACTGCGGCGGCTACGACTGATGCGACTCGTCCTAAAGGTGCCCCGAAGAATAGCGTTTTAGTCACTCCGCAAGACAAGAACGGCGCGTTCGGGCTGGAGCTTGGGCACATCGTAACGTCTCAACAATTAGCTGAGGCAGGTTTGACTGCCGATTCGTTGCGCGTATTTCGTATAGAGGGCAACTTCATCGTGAACGGCGGTAAAGTGACCCCTAATGACGACGGTTCGGTGGTGGTCTGGATTGAACACGGTGCGTCGTTCGTCCTTGTAAACCAAGGTAAGTTAGGCAACATCTCGGGCGACGGTTCACAACCGTCCATGTATGACGCATTGCAGGTTTTGCGGCTGCTCGTCAAGCTGTCCAACACGATTGAGGGCAATGCAATCGCGCTTGAAGCGGTCAACGTCACGCGCATCGGCGAACCCGACGTAAAGGCTCCTGTAATGGCTGACGCACTACAGATTCTGCGTTTCTTAGTGAAACTGTCCAGCCCTGAATTAGATAAAGTTTGGAAGTAAATGAAAAAGAGCGTTATTAAGAACACCGTCTTTGCGGCGGTGTTCGCCGCATTGATTTTTGTTGCGATTTGGGTGATTGCGATTCCCAACGGCGTAGGCGGCGTGATTCACTTCGGCGACGCGCTGATTTACGTAGGTGCGGCGGTACTGCCGTTCCCTTACGGGTTATTCGCCGCCTCCATAGGCGCGGGATTGTTCGATTTGCTGCGCTACCCCGTATGGACGCCTTTCACCATTGTAATCAAACCACTCATGGTGTTGTGTTTCGCTAATCGCAACGAGAAAATATTATCAGGAGCGGGCGCGCGCAACTATATCGCGCCGTTCACGGCGGGCGCGCTCAACGTCGGATTATACTTTTTGGCAAACGTGTATTTGTTTGACGGAGTAGCGGGTGGAGTACGCGCATTGCCGGGGTTGGCGATTCAATCGGGCGGAAGTGTCGTGTGTTTTTTCGTAATGGCGTTCTCATTAGATAAGTTTAAGTTCAAACAAGAACTAAATCGTATATAGGAGTATAAAAGTGGTACAGATTTTCGGCAAAACAAAATGTTTCGATACAAAAAAGGCAGAGCGATTCTTTAAGGAGCGCGGCGCGAAGTTTCACTCAGTCGATATTCTACTAAAAGGATTGAGTAAAGGTGAGCTTACTAACGTCCTGAACGCCGTCAAAGACATTGACTTGTTGGCGGACGCCAAATCGAAGGAGTATCACTTGTTTAAACATCTCACGGACGAGGGTAAGTTTGAGAAACTTCTTGATTACCCCGCGCTGTTCAAGACGCCCATTGTGCGGTGCGGTAAATCTGCTGCAGTGGGTTTTTGCCCTCAAGAATGGGCAAATTTCAACACAGATTGATTAGACCTCCTGCGAAATTAGTAAACCGAAAGGTGTGGTGATGATATGAATATAAAAACGAAAATGTCCGCATTAGTTGTTACTTTTGCGCTGGCTTTTAGCTTTGTGAGCGTAGTTCCCACGATTAGTCCGCTTTCTGCGAGTGCGGAGGGTAACTGGGAAATCGACAACCCCTACGCCCACGTTGACTGGGACACCTACAATCAATACAAGGCAGGGACGCATAATCACACCACCAACTCCGACGGAGACAACTCGCCGCGTTCGGCAGCGGAGGAGATGTATCGCTGGGGGTACAACATCGTGTCGTTCAATGACCACAGCTACACCACCATTCGCCCCGGGGAGGCGCGCAACGGTGGTTCGGCACTTTCCGTCAAGCGCATGAACGAGATGGCGGCGGGGTTGGGCGAAAACGGCAGAGGCGGCAAGGACGGCATGATGTTTATACCGGGTACGAATGAACATTCGGGGTTGAGTTTCCCGACTGTTGACGCGTTAGAGCCCGGGCGCGGCGGTCATCATATCAACACCTACTGGTCTACGTTCAATTCGCGGAGCGAAAGCGTTCATGACCTCTTGGACAGGGTTGCGTCGGAAGGCACGGGTTTAGCCGTAATCAACCACCCGGGGCGGTATACAGGCTCGGTATACGTAGGCGGCGATATGTTGAACTGGGAAGCCGCGCGCGCGAATACCGTGAGACCTGTCATGGTAAATTCATACACCGATTTGTTCCGTGACGCGCCTTTCGCGGTAGGTATGGAGATTATCAACAAATTCGACGCTGAAAGCCAGTCGGACAGGGTGTTATGGGACAAAGTCCTCACTAATCTTATGCCGGAGGGCAGAAAAGTCTGGGGGTTCTCCTCAGATGACGCGCATATAAACCGTTCAATCGGGTATTCCTACAACATCATGCTCATGCCCGAGCTGAGTATGCCCGAGTATCGCTATGCAATGGAGTCAGGGGCGTTCTTCGCTTATTCGCGGGTTGACCGCCAGTATAAGATTTGGGCGAACGGAATCCCCGAATGGGAGTGGGAGGGGCGCGCATTGTCCACGAATACCGCAGACAGCGTACGCAGTCTGCCTACTGTAGATGTCAGCCGCATTACCGCCGAGAATGACGTGATTTCGATTACCACAAGCGCGGCGAACACAGTGAAGTGGTACACCGACGGCGGAACGCTCATTCACACAGGCGCGTCGCTTGACTTGAACCTCTACGCTTCGTCTATTGTCAGTTATGTCCGCGCAAGCGTCAGCAACAGCAACTACGGTGTGTTGTACGTTCAGCCTTTCGGGGTCAGCCCTGCGGGTACTGAACGCGCGTTTCCTGTTTTGAAGAGCGTGAACGGAACTCTTGCAGGGATTACTACTGATGCAGGCGCGCTTCCTACTGAATCGGGTTTGAACCTGCCGTCAGGCGTTGCGGTCACGACTACTGATTCGGACGGCACAGAAACGCTCCGCCCTGCGGCGGTGTTGTGGGACTTGGCTAACGTGGATTATGTACCTGCACTGCGTTTGCAAAAGCAGACGTTCACGGTAAAGGGAACTGTTCGGTTGAATGGGATTGCAAACCCTGATGATGTGTCGTTGGACGTGTCGGTGGAAGTGACGGTCAATGAATGTAACGACTGTTACGTTTATGACGAGATTGTTTGGTCGCCCGATTTCACGGACAGGACGGTTGAGGGCAAAAACGTAGGCGGTGATTTGGGGATTCTGCTGTCCAATGCTGAGGAATCGACTGCGGCGTTTATAGGTAACACACTGCACTTAACGGCACTGTCGTCCCGCAATCGTTCGGTTATTATTTACACGTCGGATACGGACGCGGGCGTTTCGGCGGGGTGGAACCCTGTCACGAGTTTCGCGCCCAGCGACGGCACGCGCTATACAGCGACTTTTACGGCGTCTGTCGCGTATGGCAGCGGCGGCGCGCGTGTACAAACGAGAATCGACGGCGAGGATGCACGTATATCCACCGATTATGACCTGAACTCGTCACCGCAAACCATAACTTATTCGTGGACGCAAAACCCTAATGAACAGTGGCGCATTGACACGCGCAACACGCCTATAGGTGTTGCGCTGATTATCAGCAACATCAAAATCACCACTACGCATACGTTGTGTGACGGGCGTTGTGTCGAAACGCCGCCTGAGCGTGACTGGAGCGTTACACTCGGCGAAATTGACGAGTTAGCAGTTCTTAACCTCACCAATATTTCCGAAGAAGTGTTGTCTACTAAAGGGTTGGTGTTTTTGTATGAGCATGGCGGCGCGATGCGTAAGTGGAAACTCCCCGCGCTCATTATAAGGCAGGGCGAAACGGTTAATTTCGCGCAGTGGCGTTCAACCCAACTGCATGACCCTGCCGCGCTGAAGTGGACACGGACGAGTTTTGCGCCCACAGCTAATATCCGATTGGCAGATTCTGCGGGGAATATCGTTTCATGATTGTAACGCTTGAGAATATCAGCAAGAGCTATGCGGGCGAGCAGGTGTTGGATAATGTCGCGCTCACGATTGACAATAATGACCGCATAGGGCTTGTGGGGATTAACGGTTGCGGAAAATCCACGCTGTTGCGTATTATCACGGGGGAGGAATTCCCTGATACACAAGTAGAACCTAATGTGGCGAGTGTTCACAAGAACAGGAACGCGCGAATGGGTTTTTTAGCGCAGAACTCGGGGCTTAGCGGTGAGTCAACGGTGATTGACGAAATGAAATCGGTGTTTACGGAGTTGCTTGACGTTTATGCGCGGTTAGAGCAGCTCCGTCATGACGCGCGGCTAACGTCTGACAAGGCGTTGGCGGAGGAATATTCGGCGAAGACTGCGTTTTTTGAAGCCAACGACGGTTATCTTATTGATGTCAAAATCGACAAGATTTTGCGAGGCATGGGGTATCTGCCGGATACACATTCGCGCATTATATCTACCCTTAGCGGCGGTGAGCGTACGCGGTTGGCGTTGGCGAAAATGCTCCTTGAAGAGCCTGATTTGCTCATTTTGGACGAGCCCACCAATCACTTGGACTTTAACACGGTTCTGTGGCTTGAGGAATATCTCAATGATTATAAGGGCGCGCTGTTGATTGTGTCTCATGACCGCTACTTTTTGGATAGATTAGTCACGTCTGTATGCGAGATTGAGCGTGGGACGCTACGGCGATTCAAAGGGAATTACACGGCGTTCACCACGCAAAAACGGCAGTTTGTTGAGCAACAGCTAAAGGCGTATGAGGCGCAGGCAGAGGAAATTGCCAAGCTGAAAGACTACGTAGCACGCAACATCGTACGCGCCTCAACATCAAATATGGCGAAGAGCCGCGCGAAACAACTCGAAAAGTTAGAGGCTAATCTTGTACGCAAGCCTGTCATGTCCGAGAAGTCGGTTAAACTGTCGTTCGTGTACGACCGTGAGCCGCCTAAGGAGCTACTGACTGTCAAGGACATTGACTTGACAGCGGGCGATAAAGTATTGGTGCAGTCGCTCTCGTTGGACGTTCGACGGGGCGAGCGGTTGGCGATAGTCGGCACGAACGGCGCGGGCAAGTCCACACTCCTGAAAGTCTTGCAGGGTAAACTCCCCCACACACGCGGGTTCAAGGAGTGGGGGGAGAATGTTCGCATTTCATATTTTGAGCAGACCAATACCGCGCTGTTTAATGAGGACGGCACAGCGATTGACGCGGTACACAAGCTGTACCCGCTGATGACGGAGTTGGCGGTGAGGACTTTGCTGGGCGGCGTCCGATTAACAGGCGATGACGTGTATAAGCGCGTGGGGGACTTGTCGGGCGGTGAGCGCGCGAAGTTGCGGTTTGCGATTATGACATTGGAACGCGCCAACGTGCTGATTCTCGACGAGCCGACAAATCATTTGGATATTAGCACGCGTGACGTCCTTGAAGCGGCGTTGGAGGTGTATAAAGGCACAATCATCTTCGTGTCACACGACCGTTACTTGCTGAATCGGTTAGCGACGCGTGTGTTGGAGATTAGCGATGGTTGTACACATAGCTGGCGCGGCGGATTCGCGGAGTTCGCGGAGGCTCAAAAGGCGCGTAATGTTGTGGGTACAGTTGCGAGCAAGGTTGAAAAAGCGGACAAGCCCGAGAATACGAAACACCGCAGTAAGCAACAACGTGTTGCCGAAACGCAAAAACGCGTCCGCGTTAGCCGGCTTGAATCGGAAATTGCACGGTTAGAGAGCCTCACAGCGGAGTTACAACAAGACATGGAAACACCCGAAGTATTCGCTAATCATGAGCTGTTGCAGAAAAAATGCGCGCTGTATGAAGACGCGAAAGTACAACTGTCCTTGCTTACGGACGAGTGGTTGGAATTATCGGAATAAGACAATAAAATTAGGAGAAATTACGTTGAATAAAGAACTTGAAACACTCAAACAAGAATCGGAACAGGAATTGTCGGAATTGCCAAAGAAAAACAAGCCTAAGAAGCAATTGAGGGTTGTGCAGATTCTGCTGCAAATCTTCAAAGCCCCGACAATTATTCTAATCATCACGTCGCTGATTGCCGCGTATTCGTCGGCTATTGCGCCATCTAACACAGTCGCGCGTGGTTGGGGCGTTGTCGTCGTGATGCTTTTGATTGTCGTTGTCAACGTGGTTTTGGGGTTGTGGCAGGGGCGCAGAATCGACAATCACGGGGCGCGCTTGCGTAAAACGCCGTTACAGTCACGATTGAGGCGGTTGACCGTGGTGACTGCGATAGTGACGTTGGTGGCAGGCGCGGCAATGTTTTTGTTCGGCATATTCGTCCACAAAGACAATCCGCTCAACGCCTCACCGCGCGAGTTGAGGGAGATACCGCGTCTCGCGGCGGCAATCGGGGCGGCGGCTGTCCCCCACACGCTCGTAATCGTCACCACAATGGCGTTGGCGTACAGCGTATTCGTGTTAGCGGCGCGCGGGACGAATGTCAAGAAAGTAAACATTGTTGAAACAGCAGGGGATACCACGCTGCTCTGTACCGAAGTGACGGGCGTGTTGACGCAGAATAAACTGCAAGTACGCAAGATTTGGTGTGCGGGTCATGAAGTGATTGACGCGGCTGACTCGGACGCACTCAGCAACGCTCACCGAAAGTTAATTAACATGGCGGCGGTGTGTAGCCGTGCGACAGTGCAGGTGCATGACGAGTATATCGACGGTACCAACTACGAATCGGAAACGGCAGTGGGAGACGAAGCCGATATTGCTGTTATTCGTTTTCTTCACGAGTTAAGCGAGAACCGCGTAACGGCGGAGCGCGCATATCCGCGTGTGTACGAGTTGGAGAGCGAGTCGGAGAGCGTGACTACAGTTCACCGATTGTCAGGGAGTGACGAATATATCGCGATTACCAAAGGAAAAACAATACAAAGTGAGCAAGCGCGTACAATATATGAGAAGTTTACGGCGGCAGGTATGAGCGTTGTTGCAATCAGTTACAAAATGTTCACAAATTGCCCTAATATGAACGCTGACACAATCGAGAGTGAGCAGGTTTTCGCCGGGTTAATCGGATTGATTGACCCTCCGCGCACTGACGCCGCTGATACTGTAGCAAAACTCAAGACTGCGGGGGTTCGCACAGTTGTGCTGACGAGTGAGTGCGCGGCTACTGCGGCGGCAATCGCTGCGGAAGTCGGCATTTCGACGCAGGACGATAAAGTCATGACCGGCGCGCAGCTTGATGCGCTTGATGAGCCTGACGAACGTGCGTTAAGCGGTTTGATTGCTGACGTTTCTGTATTTGCGGAATTGAGTGACGAAAACCGCGCACGTCTCGTTCAGGCGTGGTCTAAGTCGGGCGAAACAGTCACCGTTGTGGGGAGCGCGCTGAACGCGGCAGACGTGAATATGACGATTGAGGCGACGAGTACCGACGAACAAAACGGCGTTTCCGACATTGTTATCACCAACAACAGTTTCGCGGTCACGGCAGACACCGTTGCTGTGGGACGCGCCGCATACGACAACATCAGAAAGGCGGCGGCGTTCCTGATTGGCACGAATATCGCCGAAACGCTTGTTTTGGCGGCGGTCATGTGCGTTTTGGGGTTACAGGTGTTTACGTTGGCGCAGATTCTGTTAATCAACGTGGTTTCATGCGGAATCCCCGCGTTTTTCTTAGCGTTCGAGTCACCCGAGAGCGGCGTCATGCGACGTGCCCCTTTCCGCAAGAAGACAGGCGCGTGGGGCAGAATAGCGCAGGGGAGTATCGGGCTGACGCTGTTGACGCTTGCCGCGTTCGCGTTAGGTTCGTTTGTATTGAGCCCGCCCGAATTCAGTGATGTGGATAATGTTGGCGCACTTCCTGCGGCGATAAGCTGGATTGGTGAATTGATTGACAAAAACGCCTACTACACCGTGGGCGCGACTATGGCGTTTTTGGTGCTGTCGTGGGGGGCGGCAATCAACGTGTTTAACGCGCGCAGTGAGCGTTCGTTCTTCCGTACAAGCCCATTCGAGAACCAAGGCTTGACGTATGCCGTGTTCGGCGTGATTCTGTTCACCATGACTGTGGCTTTAATCCCGTCCTTGTCCGCAATATTCAACATTCAGGCAGGGCTGACTAACACGCACTGGCTCGTAGTCATCGGGTTGGCGTTCGCGCAGTTGGTGTTTGGTGAGGTGTATAAACTGCTGTTTTGTCGCAAGATAGGGGAACCTAAATGAGCGAGTTTGTAAAAGCGTTGGTCGATTCCGATAATCAATCTGACAGCGGGTTAAACCTGTTTGGGCAGTTTGTCGGCGAGTGGGATTTTGACTGGTATTGGTACGGCGACGGTGATTCCGAATCGCATGACACGCCGCCCGTAAAAGGCGAGTGGCTCTTTTCGTGGATACTTGAGCGTTCCGCCATACAAGATGTTTGGATTTGCCCGTCACGCGAAGAACGAACGCGCAAAGCCTATCCGTACACCGAATACGGCACGTCTACGCGGTTCTACAACAAGGAAAACGGTGAGTGGAACGTGTTCTACGGTTGCGCCAACGATGTCGCGCACCTTAAAGTTATCGACTCAAGTGACACGTCCATCACGTTAGAAGTTCAACACGTCGGCGATGTTCCTATGCGGTGGGTGTTCACCGACATTACGCAAAAATCATTCACTTGGCAGAACACACGCTCCGAAGACAACGGAAAGACGTTTAAAGTTCAAGGGCAACTTCATGCAACGCGCAGGGAAATGGGATAGCACTTCCGTTTCACTCGCTCTTGCTTACCTTAGCCTCGGCTTTCTTGATACTTTCCTCAATGGGCACAGACGTGATGTTCATGTGCGAACCCGCTGTCAGGACGACTTCGGCGTAAATTGCCGCAATCACCGAATACAACTGCGGCGGGATTTTCTCCCCGGAATTGAGCATGACTAACAACGCCGCCGCCGAATCGTCCCGATACACAGGAACGCCGTTCTCGTCCGCAATGTTGAGGATTTTCTGCGCGAGGTGCCCTAACCCCGCCGCGACGACTACGGGCGCGTAGTTCAAGTCGGGGTTGTATTTGAGGGCTACTGCGGCTTTCTGCCCATACTTGGCTTTGCGCGGTTCTTTACTATCGCTCATTAGTGTACTCCTATATCGTAATATCCAACCCTGTGCGCTTATCCATAATGCGCGGGAAAATCTGCGTCAAGTCATGCGGCGCGCGCAGTACGCCCGTGCGGAAGTCTTTGACTTTATAGTCGGTGGAGGCGATAATGCGGCTGACACGCTCTTTCAAGCTGTCGATTTCCCCCGCGAAACTTTCGGGGTACAATACAGCAAGGCTGATGTCCGCGTTTTGGGCATACAAGTCCGTCTCGAACCTGCCTACCGACTCGATTTCAAACGTCAAGAACAGATGATAGTTACTGCCGCCGTTCGCCGCGCGCCCCCCTGAGTTCTTGTCCTCGTTATCCACCCACAACTCGCCGAACGCCCGCGCATTCCCTATTTGCAAGGGTATAACAAAGTGTGACAACGGCGTGTACACGCCCGGCGCGTTAATAAGGCTTTGCAACAAGTTCGACGCATTGTAGCTGTCAAGCGACTTGAGGGCGGTATGGTTTATGTTCTTCTCAATGAACGATGTCAACTCCTCAAGTGCAGACTTCGCACCCGCTTCGGCAGGCAACGGCGTCTGCGTTGCGATTTTCTCGCCGGGGGACTGTGGGATTTCGGCTTTAGGTGATGTTGCGCGTGTGCTTGATTGCAAAATCTCCTGCGCTTCTTTTTGCGCGTCTTGAATGCTTGCGGCGGTCTTGTCCAACACCTCGCCGCCCGGTTGTGCCGCTTTAGGAGGCGATTCGGCGGGCAATTCGTTCTTCTCTGCCATTCCTGACACCGTTTCGGACAGCATTTCAAACAGTAACTGCCGTTCAGGTGTATCAGGGAGCGGCTTGAGTATATCGTTGAGGTAACTCACCAACATTGCAATGCTGTCGATTTTCGCTAAATCTGCCTGCATTGCCATGAGGAGTTTCGCATCGGTCGCTCCCTCCAACAAGTTGGAGAGAATCATTGTTACCGCGTCCATACCCGACAACCGCCCGAGTAAAAAACCGCGCAGACCGTCCGCCAACGAGTCTTGCGACATTCGCGGAGGCGGAAAACTCCCGCCGTTCGCCAACTTTTCACCGTACAGCGCGGGGAAAGAGCCCTTGCCTAATCCGCTCTCCAACACTAACGGCTTCGCGGCGGATTTCACTCCGTCAGCCGCCGTCGACGGCACGAACGCGCCTTTATGCGCGACTTGCTTGAACGCGCCCTGCGTCACTGCATCTAAGAATCCCTCAAACGAAGTCATGAACGCGCCCTTCTGGGAATGCGGAACGTGTACGAGCATTGCCGAAAAAGCATCTTTGAGCATATAATCGCTGGTATTATACCGCGACAGGTTGTGTATAATCAGAGGTATAAGGATTTGCGTTTTCTCGTTGTTTAACAAACTCCCCGACACGTTATGCAACAGCTTGACTGTATCGTTCTTGAGCGTCGCGAAGTCGCTGTGCGCGCGGTCAGACGCCCATGCGTTCGCCAACTCCGACAACTTTTCCGACAATGCCGCAGAGGGCGAGAAATAGGTTGACAGGAAACGCATATTCGCCGCAAGCGCGTTGAGGATTTCGCCGCGGTTGAATGAAAAGTTTACTGCTTTGAGGAAGTTCGCGATTGAGCCTGCCGCTTCTTCATTGTTTACAGCGATGGCTTGGTTAGCGATTCCGCGCAGTAAGTCAAACAGGCGATTGCCCGAAAACATCGTCGTCTGATTCTCTTGGTTTAGGATTTCGTTGACTAAGTTCATCACATCAAGATAGATGGATTTGGACAGCCCCTCAAGTTCGCCGTGCAACTCGGTGTAGCCGTTGGACGCTGCAGTAGCGAGCAAATCCGAACTCATGAGCTGTTTAAGCGTCTCCACTGCCATGGTGGGGTCTTTCGGAGTTTTTACCATCAACTGCGGCAAATCTTCGCGATTGTGAGCAAGCTGACGCTGCGCCGCGTCGCGGTCGCGCTGTTCAGAGCCGGTAACGCCCTGCGGTTTGGTGAGTTGGACGATTTCAAACTGTTCACCACTACCCGAACGCCCTTGATTGGTCAGTCCGGTATGGTATCCTTTTCCTTGGAACGGATTGGATATTTGAGGAATTACAGGCATTTTAACTACTCCCACTTTGTCATGATACTTAATTTTACCACGTTTTTTCAAAAATTTCAATGTTTTTTTCAAAAAATGATTGAAATTATAAAAAAAATATGTTATGATATTAGGGACGTAATTATTTATCACGGTTAGAAACTGTATTTTTTAAGGCGGAACACTTTGGCGGCACGCCGTATATCATATTGTAAAACGAAAGGGCGGGATTAAAAATGGCTAATATTGACCCCGGAATGGCGGCAATGCTTGACGCTTACTTGTTTGAAAGCTCTACATTGCTCGAACAGCTTGACGAGATTCTCTTGCGTACGGAGGAAGCGGCGACTTTTACGGAGGACGATATAAACGAGATTTTCCGTATTATGCACACGATTAAAGGCTCATCTGCTATGATGGGTTTTGAGAGTTTGCAACAATTGTCGCACAAGGGCGAGGATATGTTCTTCCTGATTCGCGAAAACAGTATTGAAGACACGTCTTTCATTTACGACCTCGTGTTCCGTATGTCGGACTTGTTTAAGGAAGAGATTGACTTGATTCAGGGTGAAGAGTATAACCCTACCGACTTCTCTGACATTATCAAACAGCTTGAGGAAGGCGCGGAGCGTCTTGCCGGGAAAGTCAGCGGCGCGCCTGAACCTGTGGCGGCGGTTGCGGCTCCTGCGGCGGCGGTTGCGTCTGCGGCAGTTGTTGACAGCGATTCCATTACCGTAATCGTGCATTTTGAGCCCGGAATTGAGATGGAGAACCTGCGCGCATTCCTGTTGCTTAACAAGATTATGGAAGAAACCGAAGTATCCGACAGTTTCCCTAAAGATGTTGACTCCGACCCCTCAACCGCCGCCGAGATTGCCAACAACGGGTTTAGAGTTACGTTCAAGGCGGAGGACAGGGAGTCCGTAGTGAAATTGTTGGAAGTTTCGCTTAATATTGATAACTATGAGTTTATAGAAAACCCCGGCGACTTAGCGGCGGCAAATGCGGCGGCGGTTTCACCTGCGGTTGAAACACCGACGGCGCAATCTTCTGCACCGACGCCTGCAAAATCGACGGCGGCGGTATCTCCGCCTCCTGCTAACGCGGCGAATGCGGGCGCGCCTCATGCGGCTCCCGCAAAGCAGAGCATTATCAGCGTGAACTTAGCTAAATTAGACCAACTCCATGACATCGTGGGCGAAATCATCACCACCGAGTCCATGGTTATATCCAATCCCGAGTTGGAGGGGTTACAACTTGAGAGTTTCCACAAAGCTGCGCGTGACTTGCGTAAACTGACGGACGAGTTGCAGGACACAGTTATGTCGATTCGTATGGTTCCGTTGTCCGGCCCGTTCTCGAAGATGAACAGGATTGTGCGGGACATGAAAAAGGCGTTGGGTAAAGATGTTGAGCTGATTATTGAGGGCGAAAGCACCGAGGTTGACAAATCCATCGTGGATAACCTCAACGACCCGCTCATGCATTTGGTTCGCAACTGTATGGACCACGGAATCGAAACAACTTCCGAAGAGCGCGTGGCACTCGGCAAACCCGAGAAAGCGTTCATTAAGTTAGCGGCGGTGAATGCGTCGGGCGAAGTCGTGATTACTATTTCTGATGACGGAAAGGGCATTGACCATGACAGAGTCTTGGATAAAGCCGAGCGGTTGGGTCTGCTTATGAAACCCCGCGGCGATTATTCCGAGCGCGAGGCGCAAAACCTCATCACCATGCCGGGATTCTCGACGAACGAGGAAGTCACCGAGTATTCGGGGCGCGGCGTGGGTATGGACGTGGTGAAGCAAAACATCGAGAAATGCGGCGGTACGATTCTTGTGGAGAGTAAAATTGGCGCGGGTACAGTGTTCACCATCAAAATTCCGCTTACGCTTGCTATTATCGACGGCATGGAAATCGAAGTAGGCGGCACGATTTTCACCATTCCCATTTCCATGATTAGACAGAGTTTCAAAGTCACCGAAGACCAGATTATCCGTGACACGCAACGAGGCGAGATGATTATGATTCGCGGTGAGTGTTACCCGATTATGCGACTGCACGAGAAATTCAACATCATGTCAGAAGTAACGAACTTTGAGGACGGTATCCTCATATTAGTCGAAACCGAGAACAAGAGCGTGTGCCTGTTCTCCGACAAGTTGATTGGGGAACAACAGGTGGTTGTCAAGCCGTTCCCGGCGTATTTCTCGCGTTACAACATCAAAGGCGCAGGGTTATCGGGCTGTACGATTATGGGCGACGGAAGCATCGCGCTCATCATCGACGTGACTAATCTGATAGAGAACTAAAGCCAAACAAGGGCTCAAGGGGCGGCTCTGCCGACCCGAAGCCTGACGAGTAGCCAAACAAGGGCTCAAGGGGCGGCTCTGCCGACCCGAAGCCTGACGAGTAGCCAAACAAGGGCTAAAGGAATTAAAGTTTTTATATTTAATGGAGGTTAGCGTAATGACTGAAGCAAAAGCGTTAGCGTTATCGAAAAAGAGCGGGACGTCGTCGAGCGGTAAAAACGCGCTCAATACCGAGAAAGCCAACGAAATCACCAAAGTGTTGACTTTTTTAATCGGTGAGCAGGTGTATGGCATTGAGATACCATATATCATCGAAATAATCGGCGTTCCTACAATTACGCAGGTACCGTGTTACGAAATCCCGAGTTTTATTAAAGGGATTATCAACGTGCGAAGTAAAGTTGTGCCCATAGTCAATGTGCGCGCTTGTTTCGGCAAGCCCGAGATTGATTATAATGAGCGCACCTGTACCATTATCGTAGCGCACGAAGGCGTGTCGGTGGGGTTGATTGTTGATGAAGTGCTGGACGTTTCGTCGGTCACCGAAAGGCACTTGGCGCGTACGCCCGAGTTGAACCAAGTCAACAACAATAAGTTTATCGACTATATCTTGGAGATGAACGACGGCGTGAAGTTGGTTTTGGACGTACAGAAACTCATCTTTGACCATGATTTGGCATACTAAACAGTTTCTTAGGAGGGGTTTACTATGGCGGCGTTAAAGATTTCTGACAGCGATTTTAACAGACTCGTGGAGTTCATGGAGAAGAAGTATGGAATTAACCTCAAGCAAAAGCGCGTCTTGATTGAGGGGCGGCTTTCTAATGAGATTATCCAAAAAGGTTTTTCAGATTTCACGACGTTTTTGAATCACACGTTCGCGGACAGAAGCGGTACGGAGCTGATTGCTTTATTGAACAAGCTCACCACGAATCACACCTATTTCATGCGTGAGGAGCAACACTATGATTATATGAAGAACGTCGTTCTCCCTGAGTTTGAGCGTGTCAAGAAAGACAAGCGCATTTACTTGTGGAGTGCGGCAAGTTCGAGCGGGGAAGAACCGTATACCAATATCATGCAAATGTTGGATTATTTCAAGTTCAAGGGCAGTAACTGGAACGTGTCAACCCTTGCAACGGATATTTCGCATAAGGTATTGGACATTGCGAAAGCGGGCGTTTATCACAAGGATACCATGTCTAAGTTACCGCTTGAGTGGCAGAAGAAATATTTCACGCCGCAAGAGAATGATTGCTACAAAATTTCGCCTGAAATCACTAAACGCACCGAGTTCAAGACGTTTAATCTGATGGATAATATTCCGTTCAGAAGCTATCCGTTTGACTTGGTTTTCTGCCGTAATGTTATGATTTATTTTGAGTTAGAAGTCAAAGTTGCTCTCGTGAATCGCATTTATGACGTGGTTCGCCCGGGCGGATACTTATTTATCGGTCACGCTGAAAGTATCCCGCGCGACCGTACGAAGTTCAAATACGTTAAACCCGCAATCTACCAAAAGCCGGAGTGAAACGGCAGAAAGGTATGGCTTGAAAGATGCTTAGAAAGAAAATTCGCGTTCTTGTCGTCGATGATTCGATGATGTTCAGAAGTGTATTGACCGCCGCGTTAAACGCCCCTGATATTGAGGTGATTGACACAGCGGTTGACGCTATTGACGCGAAAGAGAAGATTCTGCGTCTGAAACCCGACGTAATCACGTTAGACGTTGAAATGCCCAAGTTGAACGGTATTCAATTTCTGAAACAGTTTCTGCCTATACACAAAGTCGCCGCGATTGTTGTTACGGCGTCAGCGGTGGAGGCTTTTGAGGCTGTATCGGCGGGTGCGGTTGACTATATCAAAAAGCCCGACGCGCGCGGTATGGACAGTTTTGGGACACAGCTCAAGAAAGCGGTGCGCGTTGCGTCTACCGCGAAAGTCAT
>WRJN01000026.1 GCA_009778605.1 Oscillospiraceae bacterium | reverse complement strand
TGCGTTGGTTATATCGTTTTGCAGAATCCCTGTCACATTGGCGCGCGTACTGACTACGCCGATATTTGTTTCGGTGGAAATGACAGTTGACACGCGCGAATAATGCGGCGCGACTTCGCGGACAATCCCCACAACGCCTACGCCTGTCACGACTAAATCGTGGACTTTAATCCCGTCATTGCTGCCGCGATTGATGGTGAATCCGGCGAACACGTCATTACCGTTCCATGAACGAATCGCCGCAGTCTTGCTTGCCCACTCAAAATCGGGGTTTTCTTCAGAGAGGTTGAGCATATCGCGCAGAAGTTCGTTCTCGGTGAGTAACTCGTCAATCTCCACGAGCTGCCGCTGTAACTCCGACAATTCCTGCCGCAGTTTTTCGTTCTCCTGTTTGTGGCGATTGGCGTTCATCAGCGTGTTGACGTTGTTTTCCGCGAATGACGCAATGGAAGTTGACGCGTTGGCGAAAGGTGACGTAATCGCGTTTAGCACACGCTCAGGCGCGGACGCCGCTCCTGCGTCCACTGCCGCATACACCATGAACCCCGCTAACAACGCGAATATACAGATGATTACTTTGAACCGCTTGCTGTGAACAAACTCTCTCATGTTTGTGAACCTTTCTGCCTATTACTCTATCAAAGCTCTTGTTTTGCTTGTCGTCAAGCTATCGTGGAGGCAAAGCCTCCCCGAATCGCTCTTGTTTTGCTTGTCGTCAAGCTATCGTGGAAGCAAAGCCTCCCCGAATCGCTCTTGTTTTGCTTACATATTAAACTCGTCGTCTAATACTTCGGCGAGTGACTTGTCAAGATTTTCTAAGACTTTGCCTGTACCGTCTGCTACGCAGTCAATGGGGCGTTCGGCGATTTTGACAGGCATACCCGTCTCGCTGTGAATCAGCTTGTCTAAGCCTTTGAGCATTGCGCCCCCCCCTGCAAGCATGATGCCTTGGTCGATGATGTCCGCCGCTAATTCAGGCGGTGTTTTCTCAAGCGTCACTTTCACCGCCTCGATAACGTGACTAAGCGGGTCTGCCAACGCCTCGCGGATTTCCACACTTGTAATCAAGATATTCTCGGGCAGTCCGTTCAGGAGGTTGCGCCCTTTAATATCCATCTGCAACTCCTCTTCGTCGAACGGATACGCCGAACCGATGTTAATTTTGATGTTTTCGGACGTGCGTTCCCCGATGAGTAAGTTGTACTTCTTTTTAATATAATTGCTTATTGCCGAATCAAATTCGTCACCGCCCACGCGCACGGATTTTGCCGTGACTATTCCGCCTAACGAAATAACCGCGACTTCGGTCGTGCCGCCGCCAATGTCTACAATCATTGAACCCGCAGGGTCTTCCACAGGCAGACCCGCTCCGATTGCCGCCGCCATAGGCTCGGTGATGATGAACACTTTCTTCGCACCTGCATTGAGTGCCGCCTCACGTACGGCGCGGCTCTCCACTTTGGTAATCCCCGACGGGATACAAATAATCACGCGCGGTTTGGACAGGACACTGCCCTTCGTTGCTTTGCGAATGAACTCCTGCAACATACTCGTGGTAATCTCGAAATCGGCGATTACGCCGTCTTTAAGCGGTCTCACCGCTGTAATCGAGCCCGGCGTACGCCCGATAACGTCTTTCGCCTCCTGCCCGACGTATCGTACACGGTCAGTCTTAACTTCCACCGCCACTACACTCGGCTCCCGAATGATTATGCCTTTTCCCCTCATGTAGACAAGCGTGTTTGCTGTCCCTAAGTCAATCCCAATGTCTTTTGAAAACATTTTTTACCCCTTTATTTTCCTATTTTGTATAAATTTTGTATAACACTACTTAGTATAACACAAATTGTTGCGCGTTACAACACATTTCAAAAATTTTTTATGGCAACCTCCGAAAACCTCGGTGCGTTTTTCGCTACGCAGATTTTTTCGTGCTTAATTGAGTGTCAAGCAGCCTGCCGACTGGCAGAGCCAGCCGCACTGCTGCTCTTCTTTTGCTTTTGCACAAAAAACGCAGGCAATACTTTATGTATTAACGAGTATTTTTGTACAAAATGACGGATAAAACCTGTGCCGCGAAAATGCGGCGAGGTTTTCGGAGGTTGCCTTATATCAGTCCCGTTGAACCGAAACCGCCGACACCTCTTGAGGTGTCGGTCAGGTGTTGTTTCTCGGTGAACGTCGGCAGAGCTACGGGCAGGACTACAAGCTGCGCGATTCGTTCCCCCTGTCGGATTGTATAGTCATTGTCGGAGTGGTTGATTAACGCTACTTTCAACTCACCGCGATAATCCGCGTCAATGACGCCCACTGCGTTCGCAAGGCTGACACCGTGTTTGCTTGCCAACGAACTGCGCGCAAATACAAACCCCGCGTACCCCTGCGGGATTTCTGCGGCAATGCCCGTCCCTACTAACGCTTGTTGGTGGCTTTTAATCACAACATCGCCGTCAATGCACGCGTACAAATCCGCCCCCGCGCTGTCATCAGTGGCACGAAAAGGCGGTTTTGCGCGCTCGTTTAGCTTAATAAAGTCAATTATCACAACGCAAGCCTGTATATTTCTTCCACATCACTGACGTTGAGTTTGACATATCCGCCGAATGTCGCTTCGTCGGTTAATCCGATGTGTTTCGCAAGCATGGGAATATCGCTCTCTTTCGCGCCGAACTCGGTGATAGAAGATGGCATACCTATGCTTTTCAGGAACGCCTCATACTTGGCGATTGCCTCGTCAACCGTAGCGACTTCCCACACGCGCTGTGCCCACTGCACAAACTTGTGAGGATTTTTCTTGCTCACGAACTTCATCCATGCAGGGTTGATGACCGCAAGACCTGCGCCGTGAATCGCGTCAAAAAATGCCGACAGTTCATGCTCCATTCCGTGGCTTGCCCAGTCCTGCTCGCGCCCAACGCCGCAGAGGTTATTATGTGCTACCATACCTGCCCACATGATGTTGGCGCGCGCCTCGTAATCGTTAGGGTCGGCGATGACGCGCGGGGTTTGGCTAATCAACGTCTTGAGCAAGCCCTCGCACAGCCTGTCGGTGACTTCCACTTCTTCGGTGTTAGAGAAATACCGCTCATGAATATGCACCATAATATCGGTTGAGCCAGCCGCCGTATGATACGGAGGGAGCGTCTGCGTTAGTGCAGGGTTGAGAATTGAGAACACCGGGCGGATACACTCGCCTGACGCGCCGCGCTTGCACTTAGAAGACGTCTGTGTAATGACCGAGTTGAGGCTTCCCTCACTCCCTGCCGCCGCAATGGTGAGGATTGTCCCCACAGGCAGTGCTTTTTCAATCCACTTTCCTTCGTAGAAGTCCCAAAAATCGCCGTCGTAAACAGTCCCTGCCGCGATTGCTTTGGACGAGTCAATGGCTGAACCGCCGCCGACTGCTAACACGAAGTCAACTTTTTCGCGGCGGCACAACTCAATTCCCTCGTACACGAGTGTGTCAATGGGGTTGGGCTGAACGCCGCCAATCTCCACAAAATCAATACCGCCGTCTTTAAGCGCGGCAGTTACACGGTCATACAACCCGCTCTTTTTAATAGACGACGTGCCGTAGTGCAGTAACACTTTACTGCCGCCGAATTTTTTGATTAACTCGGCAACTTTCAACTCGGCATCTTTACCGAATTCAAAGTAAGTCGGGGAACAGAAATTAAAATTTTGCATGAGATTCTCCTTCAAAATAAAAAAATTAGAACCTATCCTCAATAAACGAAATATTCGGATTTTGAGCGAATTTTATGCCAATTGAGGCAAATTTTTTGCGAATATCCGTGCATATTTAAGAAAAATTTAACAAAAAGTGGCGTAAAATTAGACAAAATACGAGTGTTTTGCGTTATTGGGGATAGGTTCTTATACTATTTTATATCGCGAACCTGCGATTTTTTCTATTAAGCCGTCTAACTCCATATCAAGCAGGACTTCGTATGCGTCTTCAGTGCCGCACAGCTCTGCTTTGATGATGTCGTCGAATGTCATTGTCTCGGCTTGGCGTAACGCCTCCACGATTGCCGCGTGATTTTCGGGTAACGCACTGTAGTCCGCTTGCGGCGGTTGTTGAGGTATGGGTTGGACTGTCTTGAACACAATACTTTCTGAAGATTCACCCTTGGCTGACTTAGCGGTTTTGCCCGATTTAGTCGGCTTAGTCGGTGCCGCAGGCTTTTCCAACACGCGCGGTGTCGCCGAAAACGTGTCATGTTCCGATAATCGGCGGCTCACGTCGCTCAAGTATTCGTTCACAATGTCGATGTGGCTGAACACAGGAATCGCGCCGTCACGCAGATAGCGCATAACGCCCGAGTATCTGCTGTCGAGTATGTCATGAGGCGGAATGCAGAACAAGTCCCGATTTTGGTTAATTGTGTGTAATGCAGTGATATGACAGCCACTGCGTTCGCCCGCTTCCACAATCAGCGTCCCTGACGACAAACCCGACATAATCCTGTTACGCTCCTGAAAATATGCAGGGCGAACGCTGTCGCGAGGCATGAGCTCAGACAGGCAGACGCCGCCCGATTCCACCACAGCAGCACGGAACCCTTTACTGCCGCGCGGATACTCCACGTCAATTCCGCAAGCGAGTACACCTGCTACTCTGCCTCCGCGCTCTAACGCCGCAGTCATGGAACATTTGTCGAGACCCACTGCCATTCCGCTGATAATCGTGAAACCAACTCCGCTGAGTTCGCCGCATATGTACGCAGCAATCCTGCTGCTGTATGCGGCGGGGTTGCGCGTCCCGATGACGTTAATGCGGATTCCGTCGCCGATTCCTGCAATATCGCCCTCTGTGAACAGCACAATGGGCGGGTTATATATGTGTCGGAGCGATTCGGGGTATTCGGGTTCGTCAATGGTGACAATTCCGTAGCCGTGTTTGCCGCACCAGTCAATCAGCTCGTTCGCTTTATCGAGGCTTGAGCGGTTGAATGACTTTAGCTCGTGCGGTTTGAGCGCGCCCGGATTGTCGCACACAGCGTCATAAACTGCCTTGACGTTGCCGAAGTGCGCGAGTAGGCGCAGACTGCGCGGATTCGCGGCACCCATCACTGACAGCAACCAGACGTAATATGGCTTTGTATTGATTTTTGTTTTGGTTTTTGATTTCATAAATACTATTATATATTATTACAAATAAAAAATCAAGGTTTTCATTGACATATTTTTATTTTTATGTTAGAATTTACACATGACTAACGATAACACACTCAACTACGCCAATAAAGTTTGCGCGTTTACGGGGTATCGCCCGCAGAAACTCAATGCCTGTTTATCGCGTGGAACGCTGACAGTGCAAGACATTGAGCTTATACTCCGCCGACAAATGCTCACACTTCTCGACGAGGGGTTTAACACGTTTATGTCGGGAATGGCGATTGGAGCTGATTTGATTTTTGCGCGGATTGCTCTTGAGCTGCAACGTGAATACACCCCTAAACTCGCCCGACTTGTCGCGGTAATCCCCTGCTTAGAGCATGACAAAAACTGGGGGGAGCGCGACCGCATACACTGTCGTGAATTATCCGAGTCGGCGTACGAAACCGTAGTGGTGAGCAATTCGTGCTATTTCGATGGGTGTATGGCGAAGCGCAACCATTATTTGGTTGACCGCTGTGACGAGTTGATTGCCGTCTATGACGGTCAGCGCGGCGGAACAATGCAGACCATCAACTACGCTAAAGGTAAACGCCGCAAAGTCACTATAATCGACCCGTCTAAAGAGCTGATTATCACCCTGCGCGAATCGTACGAAACGAGCAAGACTATACAGGAATATTTATTTGCTGAATAGACTCTAAGAAAATGAGGTACTTCACGTATGTTTACTAAACCGTCAAAAAGATTGTTTAACGACGACTGGCTTTTTTGCGCCAAGGAACTAAACTCGCCTTTTCCGGGAATCGAAACCAATCAGGAATGGGCAGAAGTGGAAATCCCGCACGACAGGTTAGCGTTCGCGAGGCGAGACTCGTTCAAACCGCAGGATTGTTGGTATAAAAAGACTTTCGCGGTGACTGCCGAAGAAGCCAAACAGTCTGTGCAGTTGGCATTTGACGGCATTCACGCCGAGTGTTCCGTTTATATCAACAACAATCTTGTATTAGACGATTATGACGAGGCGCGGCAGGGGTTCACACTTGAAATTGCGCGATACTTGCAAGCGGGTGACAATACCGTTCACGTAGGTGTGCGACACGCCGCCAAAGAACGAACAGACAGCTTGTCGTCGCTTCCGTCAGGTGCAGGAATATATCGCAACGTCTACCTCATCAAGCAGAATAAAACGCATATCGTCGCGGATAAACGCGGTGGCAACGGCGGTGGAATCCGCACGACCGCACTTTTGCGCTCTGACGCGCCCTGGAAAGTACGTGTAGGGGTGGACTGTGTGGGCAAGTTTGATTTTGTGCGCTACACACTGACTGATTCTAACGGCGAACAAATCGGGCTTGCCGAAGCAAGCGGCGACTATATGTTTGTGCAGGAAACGGATTGTGCGGACAAGTCTGCCACTCTCGCGTCGGCGGCGTGGACGTTTCACAACCCCTGCTTGTACACAATCAAGGCGCAATTAGTCAAGAGCGATAAAATCATTGACGAAGCGAGTGACACGTTTATGTTCCGCACAGTGGATTTCAACGAAGATGGTGTACTGCTCCTCAACGGTTGTGCGGTCAAGCTGTGCGGTGTGAGAATAGGCGACAACTACGGGGCATTAGGCGCAGCGTTCAACATCAACGCCGCGAAACAACAACTGCGGACATTACACAATATGGGCGTGAACGCAATCGGCGGCGCGGCGGGTTGTCTTGCTCCGGAAATGTACAAGTTGTGCGACGAAATGGGGTTGTTGATTCTCGATGAGGACAGACAGCAAAACTTCATTGCTTATGATACGTTGTTTGACTCGGCGGGCGCGCCTAAGCCGCTTTATTACTACTACAAAGCCTTGTGGCAAAAACGCGGCGGCGAAAACGAACCTTTCGTAAAAATCCTGCCGCATTGGGACTGGAACGTGGGGCAAATCGTAGACGTGAGTGTCTACTCCAACATGAAAAAGACAGAGCTGTTCTTTGCGGGTGAGAGCTTGGGGCGGCAAATCACCGATTGGGAGAATGACAATGTCCGTTGTGCGATGTGGCAGGTCAAGTATGAGTGCGGTGAGTTGACTGCACGCGCTTACGACAACAGCGGCGGCATTGCGGCGGTGGACAAGGTATCGTCATTTTGGGACGCGTGTTTACTCAAAGCCGATTATGACACCGACAAGGTTTTACGTGCGGATGGGCGTGACCTCCTTTATATAGACATTACCGCGTATGACGAGGCGGGCGAGTTTGTAGCCAACGCCAACAACCGTGTAACGGTGGAGGTGTCGGGCGCGGCACGACTTGTGGGATTCGACAACGGGGACGATTATGATTACGATAACTTCAAGGGCAATAACCGCCGATTGTGCGGCGGACGCGCGACCGCGATAATTCAGACCGCTCTTGAGGCAGGTCAAGCGTTCGTGGAAGTCAGCTCGCGAGGATTAAAAGAAATTTTACTTGATTTAGACGTTGTAGCCGTTGATGAATCACAACTCGAGGGTGTGAGCGTCACCGACAATGAACAGTATTACTCGTTGGGGTACGGTGACGATAATCTGCGGGATTATCATGATGAAGTTCCTGCACGCAAAGTTGAGTTAATCGCGGACAAAACAATTCTGAACGAAAACAACCTCACGGCTAAAATCAAGGCGGAGATTTTCCCTGCCGATTCGACGTATCAGAGCGTTACGTGGATGTGCGTATTTGATGACGAGTTTGACATGGACTACGACGAAGTCGCGCATATTATAAAGGTAGATGGATTGGGTGCGTGGAGCCAAATCACGTTAGTACCGCCCGAAAAGCCTGAGGAGTTCGCCAAAGCTAAGGCGAAACTCCCGCCACGATGCCGCATTTGCGCGTGTTGCAAAGCCAACAGCGGCGAAATGTCGCAGATTATCTCCGAAATCGAATTGTCGGTGCGCCTATGATTTATGTATGTATCGCGTTTGCGATTGTTGTGCCGTATCTGCTGTGCAGTATCAACCCTGCCATCATTGTGACGAAAATCAAGAGCGGCAAAGACATTCGTACGCTCGGAAGCGGCAACCCCGGGCTGACTAACACACTGCGGACTCAAGGCAAGGGCGCGGCTGTGGCGGTGTTGTTGCTTGACGTATTCAAAGGCGTTGCGTCGATTTTGGCAGTGACTTTATTTCACGGCTTGCTTTACGATTGGGAACCTATGCTCGGCGATTATCGCGCTCACGCGATTTTAACGCACGGCGTAATTGACGAATTTTTCTTTACGCGACACGTGGCGTTGTGGATTGCCGCGTTGTCAGCGGTTCTCGGGCATTGTTTTCCTGTGTACTACAAGTTCAGGGGTGGCAAAGCCGTTTTGGTGACGATTTCGGTTTTATTTTGTATTGAGTGGCGCGTTGCGTTAATTGCGCTGATTGTGTTTATACTAATTGTAGCGATTACGCGATACGTGTCCCTCGGCTCGTGCGTCGGCGTGGCAATCTGCACGATTTACTTTTGGTTGTACACGACAAGCTACATCGCTGGAAGTATCATGACAATCATTGCGGCGATTATGCTCATCAAACATCGCGGTAATATCAAGCGGCTGATTGCAGGTAACGAGAAGAAACTCGGCAGGAAAGACAAGGTGACTGAATGAGTAACATTTTTATACTCGGGTGCGGATTCGGGACGGGGTTGGCGGTGCTGTGGAGCAATGCCGGTCACACAGTCACGGCGTATTCCAACAACGCAGACGAAGTAGCGGCAATCATGCGCGACCGCGAACACAAACGTCTGCTGCCCGGTGTGGCAATCCCCGAGACCGTGACATTCACTGCGGACGTGTCACACGCGCGTGAGGCAGATATAGTTGTGTTCGCCGTGCCGTCTAAGTTTGTGGAGGCGGTAGCGCGTGATGTCGCGCCCTATATGAGCAAAGACACCGTAATAGTCAACGTAGGCAAAGGTTTTGCTACGGACGGACGCAGACTGTCTCAAATAATCGACGCTGAATTGGCAATCTGCGGTTGTCGCGCGGCAACTGTCTTGACAGGACCGTGTCATGCCGAAGAAGTCGGGCGTGGCGTACCTACGACAGTTGTCGCAGCAGGGGGTAACGCCGAGTTAATTCAGACGCTTTTACAGACTAAGACGTTACGTGTGTATATCAATGACGACATCATCGGGTGTGAATTAGGCGGCGCGCTCAAAAACCCCATCGCCCTCTGCTGTGGAATCGCAGTAGGCATGGGGTTGGGAGATAACGCCACTGCCGCGCTCATGACGCGCGGATTGGCTGAAATTAAGCGGCTCGGTACTGCGTTAGGTGCGGACTGGCGGACGTTTACAGGGCTCGCAGGCGTGGGGGACTTGATTGTCACCTGCACTTCCGAACATTCGCGCAACAATCGGGCAGGGCGGCTGATTGGCAGCGGATTGTCCGCTGATGAAGCCGTGCGGCAAGTTGGCACTGTGGAGGGGTACGAGTGCGTGAAAATCGGATTGGAACTCTCCCGCGCAAACGGCGTGAGTATGCCGATTTTTGAGGAGCTGTACAAAATCTGTTATGAGAATCTTGCGCCCGAAACGGCATTGCAAAATCTTATGCAACGTCCGCAGAAACACGAGAAAGAGGACTTTTGGTGACAACACCTCCACTATTTTTTTGTGAGCCATTCGTATACGGCGAATTTGACTTTAGGTTTAGTCTCTGACGATTTCGGGACAGTAACAGCAGTGACATTCTCGCGCTCCGACACGGCGGGAACGCATAACATAGGGAACATGACGCACCACCAATTGTCGCCCGCGCCCTCGCCTATGACGATTCGCAAAGCGGTGTACGTCCCTGCCGGGTAGGTGAACGTGCCCTCGTCGGTAGTGTAGGTTCGCGTGGTGAAATACATCTCGGTTATTTCAGCGGTAATGGCTGTCTCAACGCCGTTTTCGCGCGCAAACTCGTTGGCGGATTCCTGCATTTCGGGAAGAAGCGCGACGCTTGTTTCAAGCGCGGCGGCAAGGGAGTCAGCGTCGGCAAATTCTAAAGCGTAGCGTTGCAAAATGAAATCCCGCAGTTTGAGTTTGAACGCTTGGTCCGGTTCAGAGTTGGATTCTGCCATGATATGCAGCCGCAGAACTTGTTGGCTGAGCGTGTGGCTCTCCTCGGCGAAAGAGTGAAACCCTGCTACAGCGAACGTCACGGCTATCCCGAATAACAGCGACAGCGTGAGCGCGTGGGTGCGGACTATGTGATGTAGGGCGTGGAATGCTCGTGTAAGTGTATTCTTCATAAATTTTACCCCAAACCTTTCTGTCACCAACGTGACACAAAACTTTTCCCTTAAAACTGGGTTTATTGTGTGATTTATGAATTGATTATGGACAGCATTTCGCAAACTATACAACATTTAGTAAAACAAATTAGCAATCGCTGAAAGTTAAGTGAAACTTTTTGGGCAAAACTCCGTACTACTAAGATGAAAAGGCTTATTGGAACATGAACGACAAAGAACGCAAAAACGGCGCGCAGGAAATTGCGCCCAATACGCAGAGTATCCCTAATAAATTTGAGCTTGACTGTTATTTCAATCGGGTGTATTCAGATACGGTTGCAGGTATTTCGCGGTTCGTGGTGAACAAATGCGGTAACATTCTCGACGTAGAAGATATTTTACAAAATATTTATGCGCGGTTCTTTAAGCGAATTTTGAAGAAGGGTCACAGCGATATTGAAAATCCTGAGGCTTTTTTAGTCAACATCGCCAAGTTTGAGTGCAAGAACTACTTCGCTAACCTCAAGAAACGCTCGGGGGTGACTGCTTTTGGTGACTTCACCGACGAACAGATGTACGAGATTGAGGCGGAGATGTCCAAGAATTCCAAACAACTTGAGGACGTCTTGTGTAACGAAATGTTGGCGCGTCAAATATTTGAGGATATTGCAACAGGAGACCCGTTAGTAGGAAAGATTTTCTATCTGCATTTCGTCTGCGACAAGAAGTTAGACGAAATTGCAAGTGAGTTAGATATATCGCTGTCGTCTGTCAAAAATAAGCTGTACAGGACGATTGAACGCCAAAAGAAAAAATTTAACATTTAATAAAATACATTTGCAAGGGAGTCGGGCTTTGCCCCACCCCGCGCAGAGTTTGAGTGAAGCGAAAAGCTCGTAGTTAAAAGAATGGGGGGGTGTCGCTATGAATCGGCGCGATTTTTATAAGGAACTTATGCAGGAGTACACCTTTGACTCGGCAAAAGTCCGCAGAACCGCAAAACTTTCGTGTTTGAACGAAAAGGCGAGTCGGTTCAGTGGGCGTGTACGCGGTAATCGCAAGGTGTGGCATATCCCGGTAACTGCGGCAGTAGCGGCGTTCGCCATTATACTCGGGCTTCAGGTGACTGTGTTTGACCGATTCGGTGATAATCCCGCTGTACGCACTGACGCTGACCGCATCAACGAAGCAAACAATGCAGTGGCGAAATTGGCGACAATGAACTTCGGTACAAGTACGCTGTTTCTCTCGTTCAGTGAGCCTGTCACGTTCACCGAAATGCAAAACGCCCTTGACGGCGTTTCGGATACAGGCAATATTGCGGTTGAAGCTGTATATTTGCTCGATAATGACAATAAAGTCACTATGCTTGACCCCATACAGGCGTTTAA
Organism: Oscillospiraceae bacterium; assembly: GCA_009778605.1. GTDB lineage: Bacteria > Bacillota > Clostridia > Oscillospirales > Ruminococcaceae > Ruminiclostridium_E. The sequence goes on along the minus strand of WRJN01000026.1, from coordinate 5,454 downwards.
GTTGGGCAATCCTGACGATGTTCGTATTATAGGCGCGAAAGTTTCTGCACCGGTTGTGTTGGTTGACGGTTTGCGTAAACGCGCAGAAGTCGCGCTTGTCGAAGTCATGAGCGATGACTTGAACGAGGACACGTTTATTCCGCTGATTCCTGATGTTGACGGTACAACAGACACTACAGAGGGCGATTCTACAGGCGAACATGACCATGTTACGTTTGAGGCGTTCGTGAACCTCAACATGGTGGGTGTAAACCGTGCAGAATTTATTGACGAAAACAGGTTCATGACGATTACGTCTGACGCGGTGGGGATTTACGAAATAGCGCGCGATGACGAAACTGATGAGCCGACCATTGTCACAATCAGCAATTTTGAAGCGCACGGAGAGATTGTGTTCACATATTATGATGATATGAACAATCAATTGGTTATACGTGTCCGCGAAGCAAATGTCAGTTCGATTTATTTCATGGGCGGTGAAGATTTCGCGGCGGTAAAAGTCGCGCGAGATAATTTGACGATTCTTGCAATCGCCGAAAACTGTCTCTACTACGCAGTAGACCATTCAGTCGTCTACAAGTACACCTACGGCGTGGGAAGCAGTGAGCTGTTCTCGTTTGACGCACCAGTCAGCTTTGAGCGCAACAGCAATTTATCTGCGTTTATCGTGAATTCGGGCGATTCGGACGAAACAGGTGCGGCGCAGGTTTACGACACTCACACCGAGTCGATGACTTATGAAGTTTCAGGCTGGCTGTTTTTCTACCGTAACAGCGTCAACGTAGTCACGGGCGAGTCGGGATTCTACGGCTTGAACCTCGCTGTAATCAGCGAACCCGACACAGTGGCGCAGTTTGCTCAAAGCCGCACACGTTCAGAGTTGTATACAATCTCGGAAATCAACGAGAGCGGCGTTAAAATTCGCCTGAGCTGATGCCTGATTCACGGCGATTCACGCACATTGACGAAGGATTCGTCTGCGCGGTTTGCGGGCAGGACGTTCCGCCACTGCGCTACACTGCGCGCAATCATTGCCGCAAGTGCCTTTGCTCACTCCACGTTGATATTAACCCTGGCGACAGACTGAACACCTGCGGAGGCGTATTGCGCCCCGTCGGTATCGAGAAGGGCAAGAAAGCGTTGCGTATTGTGAGCCGGTGTGACAAGTGTGGCACGACGGTCAGGAATATCACCGCTCAAGATGACGATTATGACGTTATTCTCACGCTGTCGGCGCGCGGCGCGTACGAGAACATGGGAACTATGTAATTTACGAAAGTTTTGAAATAGCATTGACAGCAAAAAACCTCTCTTAATTGAGAGGTTTTTTGCTCTATAAGTCCCTTAGAGCGGGTAGCGGGAATCGAACCCGCACGACCAGCTTGGAAGGCTGGGATTCTACCATTGAACTACACCCGCGCAACATCACCGTAACATCACCTTGAATAGTATATCATACATTCTCGGTAATGTCAAGCGTAAAATTGAAAATTTTTTCAGAAAATTTACGACTTGACATTTTATTCTATTTGAACAAATTCCTCCACAACATATGTTGTGGAGGAATTTGTTGAAAATCAATCATGTTCCCCTCATGAGGGGGGGTATTGCGTCGCTTAAACTTTGTAGAACTCAACTAATCCGACTAACTCGTCGTAGCGTTTCTTAGCGTCTTTCTCCGCTTTAGTGAACAGCGTATCCGCTCTTTCGGGGAACGAACGCTTGAGCATACTGTAACGCACTTCGTTCATGATGAAGTCGCGATAGCTTGTAGTCGGGGCTTTGCTGTCCAACGTGAACGGCGATTTACCTTGTGCAACATTGCCGGGGTTGAACCTGAACAGGTGCCAGTAACCCGCTTCAACCGCCGCTTTTTCGATTGCGATTGAGTTAGCCAATCCGCCTTTGATTCCGTGGTCACGGCAGGGGGCGTAGCAGATAACGATTGACGGCCCTTGGTGTGCTTCCGCCTCGACGAGTGCTTTGATACACTGGTTCATGTCCGCGCCGAGAGAAACGTGTGCGACGTAGACGTAATCGTATTTCATCGCGATTCCCGCCAAGTCTTTCTTTTTGATGTTCATGCCGCTTGCCGCGAATTTCGCGATTGCGCCCGTTTGAGTTGACTTGGACGCCTGACCGCCTGTGTTGGAGTATATTTCGGTGTCGAAGACAAGGACGTTGATGTTTTCACCTTGCGCGAGTACGTGGTCAAGACCGCCGTAACCGATGTCATACGCCCAACCGTCACCACCGAATGCCCACACTGATTTCTTAGACAGGAACTTTTTGTTTTCGAGCATTTCGTCTTTTTCAGCCATGCCGCAGTTGCAACCTTCAAGCGCAGTCACGAGTGCGGCAGTCGCGCTTGCGTTCGCCGCGCCGTCGTCGTAGGTGTCGAGCCATTCTTGCAATTCGGCTTTACAGGGGCAGTTTTTCTCAATCAGCGTCTTAGCGTTTTTTGACATTCTGTCGCGGAGCGATTTTTGACCGAGGTACAACCCGAACGAGAATTCTGCGTTATCCTCAAAGAGCGAGTTTGCCCAAGCGGGCCCTTTGCCCTCTTTATTGACGGTGTACGGAGTAGCCGGTGCTGAACCGCCCCAAATGGACGAACAACCTGTTGCGTTACCGATGAACATTCTTTCGCCGAACAGTTGTGTGACTAATTTTGCATAGGGAGTTTCGCCACAACCCGCGCACGCGCCCGAGAACTCAAGCAATGGTTGCTTGAATTGTGAGCCTTTAATTGTCGTGGGTTTGAACTTCTCGAACACTTCGGGCTTTTCGGGGAGGTCGTAGCAGTAAGCGAACTCGTTTTGTTTGTCGAGTTGTGTGTCTAACGGTTTCATAACGAGTGCTTTTTTGTCGCCTTTTTGATTCACGGGGCAGACATTAGCGCAAACATCACAACTGTAGCAGTCTAAAACCGAGCAAGCCATGGTGTATTTGAGCCCCGGAAGCCCTGTAGCGTCTTTGACGGGCATTCCCGCAGGGGCTGCCGCGACTTCTGCATCGGTGAGCGCGTAAGGGCGCAGTACCGCATGGGGGCATACGAGAGCGCACTGGTTACATTGAATGCAATTTTCGCTTTGCCACACGGGGACATTGACCGCTACGCCGCGCTTTTCGTAAGCGGCAGTCCCTTGCGGGAACGTACCGTCGGCGTCTTTGAGGAATGTGGATACAGGAAGGTCAGTGCCTCTGTATGCGTTAATGGGAATCATAATGTCGTTCACGAAGTCCACGATTTCTTTACGTTTGCCTGTTGAATCAGCTTTAGGCAACGCGAAGTCATCACCTGCGGATTTCCATGATTCGGGAATGTCGATTTTTACAAAACCGGTCGCGCCTTTTTCAACGGCGTTGTGGTTGTTTTTGACTACTTCTTCACCTTTGCTGGAGAATTGTTTGGTGATTCCGTCTTTCATATGTGCAATCGCTTTATCGCTTGGAATAATGTTTGCCAACGCGAAGAACGCCGATTGCAAAACGGTACTCACGAATCGCAGATTACACTCCGCCGCCAACTTAGTAGCGTCAATCGTGTAGAAGTTGATGTTGTTGTTCGCCATATGCGACTTGACTCTGTTCGGGAGGTGTTCTTCCAATTCCGCAAGCGTCCACGGGCAGTTGAGGAGGAACGTCCCGCCTGGCAGAATGTCTTTCGCCATATCGTATTTAGTCACATATGCAGGGTTGTGGCAAGCGACAAAGTTGGCTTTGTCAATGAAGTAAGGCGATTTAATCGGAGCCATGCCGAAACGCAGGTGCGAAATGGTGACACCGCCCGCTTTTTTACTGTCGTACGCGAAATATGCTTGTACGTTGTTATCGGTGTCGTTACCGATAATCTTAGTGGAGTTTTCGTTCGCCGATACTGTTCCGTCCCCGCCGATTCCCCAGAATTTACAACTTGTTGTGCCTTCGGGGATTGTGTTGGGGTTTTCCTTGATTTCGAGAGACAGATTCGTTACGTCGTCATTGATTCCCACAGTAAAGCGTTTTTTAGTTTCGTTGCGGTAAACAGCGATTACGCAAGCGGGATTAAAGTCTTTTGAGCCCAGACCGTATCTTCCCGAGAAAACGGGTACGTTCTCGAATTTACCCATTTGCTTGAGCGACGCGATTACGCTAAGGTAAAGCGGTTCGCCCACTGCGCCCGGCTCTTTGGTGCGGTCAAGAACTGTGATTTTTTTAACCGATGCGGGAATTGTGTTCACGAAAGCCTCGACTGCGAACGGAAGGTAAAGGCGAACTTTAATCAAGCCGACTTTTTCACCGCTTTTCACCATGTAGTCAATCGTTTCTTCAATCGTGTCAGTAGACGAACCCATTGACACAATTACGTGTTCGGCGTCTGGTGCGCCGTAGTAGTTGAAGAGTTTATAATCAGTGCCTATTTTTGCGTTGACTTTGTCCATAGCCGCTTGCACGACAGAAGGCACTTTCTCATAGTAAGAGTTGCTTGCTTCTTTGGCTTGAAAGAATATATCGGGGTTTTGAGCCGTTCCGCGAAGTTGCGGTTTTTCGGGTGTTAATGCGCGTTGACGGAACGCTTTAATATCGTCCGTGTCGGCTAAGTCTTTCAAGTCCTCATCAGACCACGCCTCAATTTTTTGAAGCTCGTGAGAGGTTCTGAAACCGTCAAAAAAGTGCAGGAACGGGATTCTGGATTTGAGCGAAGACATATGTGCAACCGCGCCTAAGTCCATAACTTCTTGCGGATTAGTCGAACACAGCATTGCGTAACCTGTTGCGCGACAAGCGTTGATGTCGCTGTGGTCGCCAAAAATCGACAATGCGTGAGCCGCTACCGCGCGCGCCGAAACGTGAATAACGCTCGACAGCATTTCGCCCGCAACCTTGTACATTGTCGGAATCATCAGGAGAAGCCCTTGTGATGCGGTGTAGGTAGTTGTCAACGCGCCCGCCTGTAATGAGCCGTGGACGGTTGCCGCCGCGCCTGCCTCAGACTGCATTTCGACGACTTTCACGGTATCGCCGAATATATTCGTCTTGCCTTCTGCCGACCAACTGTCTGTTTCTTCCGCCATGTCTGATGATGGCGTGATAGGGTAAATCCCCGCCACTTCAGTAAACCCGTATGACACGTGCGCTGCCGCTGTATTACCTTTCATCATCATAATCTTTCTTTTTGCCATGTTTGTTCCTCCTCAATATTTAAGTATCACAGAAAATTATACCACATTATGTAGGAATTGTAAATAGTAACTGCGATAAAAATTAAAAATATTTTTTTTGATTTCGTATTGACAAGCGCGCGAATATGCGGTATACTATAAGGTATGTGTTGTGTAACAACCATTGCCGCTGTGGTGGAATTGGCAGACACAAGGGACTTAAAATCCCTCGCTCTTTGGAGTGTACCGGTTCAAGTCCGGTCAGCGGCATAGCTCTCAAAGCCTTTGATACTGCGGTATCGGGGGATTT
>WRJN01000025.1 GCA_009778605.1 Oscillospiraceae bacterium | reverse complement strand
ATTCGCAAACGCTCCACCGCATGATTTGCCACGGTAATCCTCTCATTTTTCTCATTATACATCTCCGTTATGAACAGCTTTTGCGGCGGCGTTGCAGGTGCAATCACTTCTAACGAGTCTTCCGCAGTGAAATAATTTCGCTGTGTGAGCTGAATAAACCCGTCTGAGTATCCCTCGACTACGCCCACAAAGTCGCAGTTGCGTATATAGCCCGATTGTTCGTAGTTTTGCTCTGCCGCGCCTAAGTAAAACCCCGTGCTGTAGGGTCGATGGCTCACGCACGCGACTTCGCATAATGCCCACTCGGGCGTGGGCTCTCCGCGCTCGAATGCGTCAATTGCCGCGCGATACGCATTCGTCACCACTGCGGTATAGTAAGCGGTTTTCGCCCTCCCTTCAATCTTGAACGATGTTATACCCGCCTCCGCTAACTCGGAGATGTGTTCAATCATACATAAATCTTTGGAGTTGAACAGGTATGTACCGTTCTCCTCCTCGAATATCGGAAAATACTCATTCGGGCGCGTTTCTTCAATCACCAACGCTTGTTGGCTTTGAACCGTTACGCCGCTTGTTTTATTCGGTAACATACGATAATTCCACCGACAAGGCTGCGCGCATTGTCCGCGGTTAGCGTCGCGATTCGCCAAGTAAGACGATATAAGGCACCGCCCCGAGAACGCCATACACATTGCGCCGTGAACAAACGCCTCCAACTCCAACTCGGGCGGCGTTTTCGCGCGAATCTCGCGTATTTCTGCCAATGACAACTCCCGCGCCAAAATCACGCGCTTCGCCCCGAGTGCGTGCAACAACTCCGCCGTGCAATAGTTCATCACGCCTGCCTGTGTGGAAATGTGGATTTCCAAGCCGGGTGCGTAGGCTTGCGCCATGTTACGCAGCCCTAAATCACTGACGATTACCGCGTCCACACCCATTGCGTCTGCTTCGCGGATAAAGTCGGGGAATGCGGCAATGTCGGCATTGTTCGCCACGATGTTACAGGTGAGATAAATGCACTTGCCTTGCGAGTGCGCGTATTGTACTGCGCCGTGTAATTCGTCCATAGAAAACCCGGCATTCGCTCGCAACCCGAATCCGTTTCCGCCGACGTATACCGCGTCTGCCCCGTAAAGGATTGCTGCTTTGAGCGACTCCATATCCCCCGCAGGAGAAAGTAATTCAATCATTAAGCCTCCTTTTTGTAATCGTCAAGCTATCGTGACGGCAAAGCCGCCCCGAATCGCTCTTGTTTTGCTTCAACGATAAATCAAGTTGCCGTTTGCGTCACGAATCCCTGCGCGTTTCTCGTTCTCGTAATGCTCCGCAGGCGTTTTGGCAAAGAACGTCTGCCCTGTTTCAATATCCGCACAGAAGAAGTAGTAATCGGTCTTAGGCGCGCTCAACACAGCGAGCATTGCCGCGTTCCCGGGGTTGTTAATCGGGCCGGGAGGCAGACCTGCCGACTCATACGTGTCAAACAAGCGCATGATGATATCGAGTTGTGAGGCGTTGGCGGACGTTCGATACGGTTTGATGTTCTCGTCGGCATAGTTGCGCGTAGGGTCAGACTGTAACAGCGCGAACCCACTGTCCGAACTCTTCAGGCGGTTGATAAACACAGATGCGACTTTCTGCATATCCTCTTGAATCGCCGCCTCAGACTGTACCATGGACGCTAACGTAACAAATTCGTTCAACCCGAACTCAAACTCAAATTCTTTATTCATATTGCCGATTTGCCAGTACGTATCTTTCGTGATTTGTGCGTTGAAGTGTCGCAACATAGTGAGCGCGACTACTTCGGCGTCGGCGGTGGTATCCAAGTCGGGGTTATCCTCCAAACCGTTGACCACAAAAAACTCATACGTGTCAGGGAACAAGAACCCCTCCATCTGATTGAACTTGCGCGAGTCATCAGTGAGCCGCCGTTCAAAGGCGAAAACATCGGCGCGGTTTTTGTAAAACTCCATGAAGTCTTCGGCGCGACAGACGTAGTTTTCCTCTAACAACTCCGCGATTTCACGCGCGGTCATTCCCTCGGTAATCGTCACGTCCACCGTAAGAAGGCTTTCGGCGCGATTCTGTAACGTACTGATAATTTGGCTGTAGGACATGGTGGAGCGAAACCGAAACTCACCGTTGAGGTAGCCGCCGTCTTTGCCGCTGATTTTCGCATATTGTACGAACAAATTCGGCATGGTGATGATTTCGTTATCGCTGAGTATTTCGGCGATTTCCTCAGTAGTAGTGTCAGGTTCAATCTCGATGAAAACGGCAAACTCGACGACGTTAATCCCCGTGAAGTCCAAAAAAGCGCGCACTACAAAATTGGACAAAAAGCCCGACACGGTGATGATAAACGCGACTAAAAGCAAACTCCCGAAAATATGTGAAAACGTCCGTATGTGTTCTTGACGGCGTTTCATGCGCTTTTTGAGAGCTTGCTTTTTCTTCTCGCTGATTGTTTTAGGCTTGGGCGGCGTGGGTTTAGGTGCGGCAACAGGCGGCGCGGTAACGGGTGTCACATCACCGCCTACTGCGTCCATCATGCGCGTGGCGTTGACGTCATTGTAGTCATTGTAGGAGTTATCTGCGTCCGCAAACGCAGGCGCGCCCGATGTAACCGAGTCCATCTGGCGGGTAGTGTTCAGCGTATCAGCGGTTTTGACAGGTGTCACCGCAAAAAAAGGCGCGTCTGTTTCGTACTCCTGCGGCTCGGACTCCGAATCGGGCATTGTAACACGCACGTCCTCCAACTCGTCGGTATTGTCAAAGTTGACTACGTTTTCGATACGCGCATGACTTGCACTGCCCGAATCCGCAGACTTGAATTTAGGTTTTTTAGGTTTCTTATTCTGCATTTCAAACCTCCTCGGTCAGAACTATATCGACGCACTCATCGTGCGGCTCGGTAGGGACGTTTACCGTAAGTTCGCTGTAACACAGCCCCACAGTAGTCATAGGCGCGGTTGTTTCCGCCAAGAATCGGTCATAGTATCCTCCGCCGTACCCCAACCGCTGATTGTTGTTGTCGAACGCCACGCCGGGTACGACGCACAGCGTACGTTCGCACAAACGCAGGTCGGACAAGTCTAATTCGTCCGCAGGGGTGAGCAAATAAAACCGCATAACTTCGTCCACAATCGCAGGAACCGCCACCGCTTTACCGATTCGGTGACAATGCGTAATCAACGCGCGAGTGTCCGCCTCGCTGTCAACCGACACGTATGTCAAGACTAAATCGGCGTTTGCAAATTCGTCCAACGCAAGCAGTTTCGCAAGTATTGCCGCGTCCTTGTCCGCTTTGTCGGTGATTCGGCATCGTTTCGCCAACAGCTCTCGCCGAAGGCGTGACTTTGCCTCGCCTACCTCTCCCATTTGCCGCTCACCATGCGCTTATACACGTCGTCGGCTTTGTCTTTACCGCACAGCCGTTCAGCAAGAGCGAACGCGAACGCTTCCGATGTTCCTGCCGCTTGTGAGGTGATGAAGTTACCGTCCGTCACTACCACCTCGTCCGCGAACACACCGTCGATTCCCTTTTCAAGTCCCGGATAACAGGTATACTTGCGTCCGACTAATACGCCTAACGCGCCGAGTATTTCAGGCGCGCCGCAGATTGCCGCTACGACAATCCCCGAATCGCAACACTGTTTAACTAACGCCATTGCCGCTTCGTTTTTGATGATGTTGGCGCGCCCGGGTCCGCCGGGCAGAATCAACGCCCGCGCATCTGACACGTCAACCTCGTTCAACACCGTGTCAGCTTGTACGGGAATGCCGTTGCTCCCCGTAACGCAACACTCATCTGATACCGCTACAGTCTTGACAGTAGCACCGCATCGCCGCAACACGTCAATGGGGTACACCGCCTCGATTTCCTCGAATCCTTGCGCTAATAATACATAAATCATAGTTTTTTACTCCTTTTTCTCCGAGCGGCAGCGACTTTCAGCCGCTTATCGCCGCCCTCCGCAGGTCAGGCAAAGCCCGACCTTTGGCGTTAAAACGTAATCCTATATTTATCGAGTAAGAACGCAGGACGATAGGACAGTTTAGCTTTGCGTAAATTCTCCGCACCCATGTCTTCTTCTCGATTGATGTATTTATAAGTCGGCAATGTGTTGACGAACTCTTTGTTAATCGCCGCGTAAATGCCCTGTACGTCGGCGAACGCTTTCTCGACGTGTACGGCAAATGTATCATTCTCGCGGTTGCCGATTGCCGAGCCGAACGTGTAGGCGCAGATTTCGCCGTCAACGCGAATCACACCGCCGACAAACCCCAACTCAAAAAACGAATCGAGCCCGCGAATGACTGCCCCTGCTTCACGCAATTTGTCGGGGTCATCATACACGCCTTTCAACTCACACCACTTGTTGTGCATAGCGGTGACTTCTTCTATATTATCAGGCGTAATCGCCTCGAAAGACCAGTTATGTTCACAAAAACGATGATAATGATTACGCTTGCTGTGCAGTTTGCGTCCGCGCAGCGTCGCCAACGACTCGAAGTCATACACATAGTCGTAATAATCGCGGTTTGTCGTAGTTTCGATTTGGCTGCCGTACAGCCGCTCCAATGCCTCCGCAGATGCTTTGTCCGCATTGATGAACTTTAGCGGTAATGCGTTCTCGCGGCAGTATTCACGCAAAACACTCACAGCTTCCGCTATGTCATCATCGCAAGTGCAACCCGCCGGAAACAGGAACCCTTGTCGGTATTTAGACAGGTAGAAACCTTTATGGCGCGCGATTTGTATGTCAAAGATTTGGCTCCACATATACGAAGTCGCGAAAGAATACTCACACCCGCGAAAATCAGTCTTGCTCACGCATTCGCGTACCCAATCTCTGTCTGATAACTTGACTGAACTAAACTTTAACATATTACCTTTTCCACAATCTTCACTAATTCATCGTTTATGTCCTGCGGTGAGCGTAATCCGCCTGCCGCGTCAGTACAGTCAATACGCGTCCAACCGTCTCGCGCGCACACGAATTCCGCTGCGTTTCGGCAACGCTCACGATAGGTTAAGTCTGCCTCGTGAATGTCGAGCTTGTCCGCCCTCTCCGCAGAACGCATAGCCAGTAACGCTTGCGACAGCGCGAGAGGTACGTCTAAGTACACGGTCAAGTCAGGGCGCGGAGTGTTGAGTTTGTCATGTTCAAAGTCATACAACCATGCGAGGTAGCCCTCCCACTCGTCGGGAGGGCGTTTCGCCATTTGATAGATTGCGTTAGAAGAGGTGTAGCGCGCACAGATGACGTTTTTATCGCGTAAATGCGCTCCCCATGCGGTGTTGAGGCTTATAAAACGGTCGATGGCATAGAAACTGCTTGCGGCATAGACGTTGCTTGCCGATTCGCCCAATTCGCCGTGCAGGTACTGCTGAACGATTTTGCCGCTGTGAGAATCGTAATCCGGGAACGTCACATAAACCGCATCACTGATACGGTTTTGCAACAATGCCCATTGTGTCGATTTGCCCGAGCCGTCCAAGCCCTCAATCACGATTAGTTTTCCATTCACTGCCTGTTATTTTCCCTTTTTCAGACTTCGATTGGTTCAAGTATATCATACTTTTTTCGTTTCGTCAAGGGGTCTGCCGATAAATGTACAACTAACACGGTATGTTCCGGAGCGTCGGGAGAGTCGGGGGCAGGGTCACTCAATGGCGGAGGCGGCGGAAAGTGCTTGACGGGGCGTTCGATGACGGCGGGTGTTTCACTGTACAGCACGTCGTCAATAATGACGACGGGCGGCTCAGGGGGGGCGTATTCCGACAAGTTCTGCGAATATTTGTTCATCAACTCCACGACTTGCGGTGTCCAATCGGGAGTATTCGGGGCGTATTTACTATTTATTTGGGCAGGAGTCGTCCTGTCTGCCTCAAAATAAATGCGTCCGGAGATAAGCCGCGCAAATCCCAAGACGCTGTTTTGTTTATTTGGATAGACAACCTGCCCGCCACCTCTCTGCATAATGCCAAAGAGGTTGTTGCGCGTCTGTGCGGCGTTACTTCGCCCATAGTACGACTCGTGGGAGGCGACGGCAAGTATGAACAGGGCGTTCACGCCATATTCCGCCTCTGCCTGCGCGAGTGACTCGCCTAACCCCACCAACCCTGATTCTGCCTTAATTGACGTGGTAAGGAACTCCAACTCGTCAACGGACAAACAGCTCATAGTGTTGACGTGGGTATCAGACGTGAATTCAGACGCTTGCGTTTTCGTTGCAAGTGCCGCAAGTGTCATGGCGCAGACCGTTGCCGCGCTTACTGTCAGTAATTTCTTCTTTGCTTTTATTGTAATCATGCAAATCCTTTCACTATGCTTATACGAACGAGGACGGGTTATACAAGTCCCAACAAATCCTCATAACCATGGATATGCAATAATTTGCACATTAGAACATGGTTGTTAATATATTATATGATTTCGGTCGCGTATTGTGACAGCGTCAACCAAGCGCAGACAAGACGTGACAAGTTGTAACACAACATCATTCTTTAGAGTGTTCAAGAGCATTCAAAAGCATTCAAGAGTTTTTGCGAAAAGTCTTGACAATATTTTGGTTTTGTGGTAGAATAGACCTGTTCGTGAACCTCGAGCGAGTGGATTTTTGAAGCAGTATTAAGGAATATAACAAGTATGAAAAACTTACGGAACTTCTGCATAATCGCGCATATTGACCACGGCAAGTCTACCCTTGCTGACCGCATACTCGAGAAAAGCGGCAGAGTCGCCCTGCGGGATATGGAGGAGCAACTTTTAGACGATATGGACATTGAGCGTGAGCGCGGCATTACCATCAAAGCGCGCGCCGTGCGGCTGAATTATCGCGCCAACGACGGGCAGGACTATGTGTTCAACCTTATCGACACACCCGGACACGTTGACTTTACCTACGAAGTCAGCCGTTCGCTCAACGCTTGTGAGGGCGCGCTCCTCATTGTTGACGCGACGCAGGGGATTGAGGCGCAGACGCTTGCAAACACCTATTTGGCGTTTGAGCAGGACTTGGAAATCGTGCCTGTTATCAATAAAATCGACCTCGCGTCGGCGCAACCCGAGATGTGTAAAGAAGAAATCGAGTCGGTACTCGGCATTGAGGGTCAGGACGCACCGCTCATTTCCGCCAAAAACGGAATCAATATTGAGGCAGTGATGGAGCAGGTTGTCGCGAAAATTCCGCCGCCCGACGACGACGTTGACGCGCCGTTGCGCGCGCTGATTTTCGACAGTTTCTATGACACATACAAAGGCGTAATCGTATACGTCCGCGTCAAAGAAGGGCAAGTGAGCGTGGGTGACAGAATCAAGATGTTCGCCACAGGCGCGGAGTTTACCGTGACCGAAGTAGGCTACATGGGCCCCACCGAATTAGTCAACGCGAAAAGTCTTTGTGCAGGCGAAGTCGGGTTCATAGCCGCGTCAATTAAAGCGATTCAAGATGTCAAAGTGGGAGACACAATCACGATTGCGGAAACGCCCGCCGCCGAGCCGTTGCCAGGTTACAAAAACGTCCAGCCTATGGTGTTTTCGGGGATTTACCCTGCCGACGGCGCGAAATATACCGATTTGCGGGACGCGTTGGACAAGCTGCAACTCAATGATGCGTCGCTGACGTTTGAGCCTGAAACGTCCATTGCGTTAGGATTCGGGTTCCGGTGCGGATTCTTGGGGTTACTCCACATGGAGATTATTCAGGAACGTATTGAGCGGGAATATAACCTCGATTTAATTACCACCGCGCCGTCCGTCGTGTATCAGATTGTCAAGACCGACGGCACAGAGCTGACAATCGACAACCCCACCAACTACCCCGACCCGTCGGTGATTGCAGAATCCCGCGAGCCTATGGTGTCAGTGAATGTGTTCAGCCCTGCCGATTATATCGGTGTGATTATGGAACTGTGCCAAGACAGGCGCGGCGTTTATAAAGACACCAAGTATTTAGACTCACAGCGCGTGGAAGTGCATTACGAACTACCGTTGAATGAAATCGTGTATGACTTTTTTGACGCTCTGAAGTCCCGCACCAAAGGCTACGCGAGTTACGATTACGAGATTATCGGGTTCGCGCCGTCTAAGTTAGTCAAATTAGACATTATGCTCAACGGCGAAGTGGTGGACGCGCTGTCATTCATCGTGCATACGGACAAGGCGTATGCGCGAGGGCGCAAGATTGCCGAAAAGCTCAAGGAGAATATCCCGCGGCAGATGTTTGAAGTCCCCGTACAGGCGGCAATCGGCGGTAAGATTATCGCGCGTGAAACGGTCAAAGCTGTACGTAAAGACGTGCTTGCGAAGTGTTACGGCGGCGATATTACGCGCAAGAAGAAACTGCTCGAAAAGCAAAAAGAGGGTAAGAAACGTATGCGGAAATTCGGAAGCGTCGAAGTCCCCCCTGATGCGTTCATGGCAGTGTTAAAGGAGTAATCTAAAAAATGGCTAAAAAAAAGGCGTTAGGCGGTGTTCTCGATAACATTTTTGATGATGATTTATTCGGCGGCGGCGCGGGTGAGGGCGCGGGAATCGTTGAGTTGAAAATCGGCGACATTGAACCCAATCGTGACCAGCCCCGTAAAGATTTCGACCAAGCGAAACTTGAGGAGTTGGCTAACTCCATTCGTCAGCACGGCATTGTTCAGCCGCTTACGGTGCGCTCATACGGTGACGCGTACCAGATTGTTGCGGGGGAGCGCAGGTGGCGTGCGGCGCGCCTCGCAGGGGAGGACAGTGTACCTGTACGCGTCATGGAGCTCACCGACGCGCAAACCATGCAGATTGCGTTAATCGAGAACCTGCAACGTGAGGACTTGAACCCCATTGAGGAAGCAATGGGCTTTCAGGAGCTGATTGACAACTACAGCATGACGCAAGAGCAGTTGGCTAACGTCGTGGGGCGCGCGCGCTCATCGGTTACGAATTCACTGCGGTTGTTGAATCTGCCTGATGAGGTAATCGCACTTGTACGCAACGGAAAGCTTTCCAAAGGGCATTGCAAAGCCATTATGGCAGCAGGGACGACTAAGCTGATGAAAGAACTCGCCCGTCGCGCGGCGGCAGGGGAGTTGACGGTACGCGATACCGAGCGATTGGCGGCAGAGAGCAAGGTCACCGAAAAAGCAGAAAAAGAGAATGCGCGAAAACCGCGCAATACTTACTATAAAGAGACGGAACTTGCGTTGGGGCAGGCATTAGGCACAAAAGTACGAATCACGGACGGCGGAAACGGTAAGAAAAAGACATTGTGCATAGATTTTGCCGACGATGAACAATTAAAAGGCATTCTCGATAATTTCTCATAGATATTATAAAGGCAATCTTCTTACTAATAAAATTCCTCATATATGAGGGGAATCATTTATGCCGCGTAGTTGGCAGGAAAGTATGGTTTGAAATATGAAAATCGCATTTTCGACTTTGGCGTGTCCGGGCTTTTCGTGGGCGGACATCTATTCCATGGCTAAAGACTTAGGGTTTCACGGAATCGAAATCCGCGGATTGGGCGACGAAATATTCGGAGGCAAGACACAGCCGTTCTTAACGAACCGCATTGAAAAAACCAAGGAAACGCTGCGTAAGCGTTCCATTGAAATCCCCTGCTTTTCGTCGGGGTGTTGCCTCAAGTATAAGGAACGTATGGAAGATAATATCGCCGAAATCACGCGTTATATCGCATTAGCGGAGCAAATGGGCGCGAGTTACGTCCGCGTACTCGGTGACATTGAACCCGCACCCGACGGTACGGACGTTGACGACAGCGCAGTTGTCGCCGCGCTGAACGCGCTTAAAGGAATCGCGGCGAAAGCCAAAGTCACGCTGTTGGTCGAGACCAACGGCGTGTACGCTGACACAAAACGCCTCAAGGCATTGTTGGACGAGGTGAACTCCCCCGCAGTCGCGGCATTGTGGGACACGCACCACCCCTACCGCTACTTTTCGGAGAACCCTGCCGATACCGTCGCAAACATCGGCAAGTATATCCGCTACGTCCATGTGAAAGACTCGGTTGATACAGACGGGCGTATCACCTACAAGCTCATGGGCGAGGGTACAATGCCTATAGAAACTATGCTGAGTGAGTTAGTTTCAATCGGCTATGACGGGTATATTACGTTAGAGTGGGTTAAACGCTGGGCGGCTGAGTTAGAGGAAGCGGGAATCGTGTTCCCGCACTTCGCACGGTTCATGCAACCGTACTTGACCGCAAAGAAACAGCTTTTCCGCAACCGTGCGAATACCGGGGATTATTTGTGGGTGAAAGACTCGCTCATTGACGAAACTTTCCCCGACATTCTCGACCGTGTGTGTGAGGAGTTCCCCGACCAGTACGCCTTTCGGTTTATCGAGAACGGTTACTGCCGCACTTATACACAGTTCCGCGATGATGTTGACGCATTCGCGCTGACGTTGATTGGTATGGGTGTGGGTAAGGGCGACCACGTCGCGGTTTGGGCGACTAACGTCCCTGCGTGGTACATCACGTTTTGGGCAACGGTCAAGATTGGTGCGGTGTTAGTCACCATGAACACGGCGTATAAAATCCACGAGGCGGAGTATCTCCTGCGCCAGTCGGACACTCATACGTTAGTGATGCTTGACGGGTTCAGGGATTCGGATTATCTCGGAATTATCAAGGAAGTCTGCCCTGAATTAGCCGACTGTCAACTGGGTAAGCTGAACTCAAAAAGGCTGCCTTGTCTGCGTAACGTAGTCTTGATTGACGGCAATGGAAGCGAGCCCGGTTGTCATGCTTTTAAGGTGTGCATGGACATGGGATATGAATACAAGATGAACGGTGTACACACAGACCGATTGGAGGCGCGCCGCCGTGCAACGTCTAAACATGACATCTGTAATATGCAATACACGTCGGGGACTACGGGGTTCCCGAAAGGCGTTATGCTGACGCATTACAACGTAGTCAACAACGGCAAAGTGATTGGGGACTGCATGGACTTATCCACCGCAGACAAACTGATGATACAAGTGCCGATGTTCCACTGTTTCGGGCTTGTGTTAGCCATGACTGCAGCTATGACTCACGGCGCGACAATGTGCCCCATCACGGCGTTCTCGCCTGCAAAGGGGTTAGACTGTATTAACAAAGAGGGCATTACGGCGTTCCACGGCGTCCCGACAATGTTCATAGCAATGCTCGAACATGAGAATTTTGCGAATACCGACTTCTCCCACGTTCGTACAGGGATTATGGCGGGCAGCCCTTGCCCTGTCAAAGTCATGGAGGACGTGTTGACTAAGATGAGCATGAGCGAGGTGTGTATCACCTACGGTCAAACCGAGGCAAGCCCCGCGATTACCATGAGCAGTACCACAGACAGCGTTGAAACGCGCGTAGGCACAGTGGGCGGTCCTGTATTCGGTGTGGAAGTTAAAATTGTTGACGCGGAAACAGGCGAAGACCTCCCCGACAATGTGCCCGGTGAGTTGTGCGCGCGCGGCTACAACATCATGAAAGGCTACTATAAAATGCCCGAGGCGACTGCCTCCGCGATTGACGCCGACGGCTGGTTACACACGGGCGACGTAGCCGTGCGGTTGAGCGACGGCTACTACAAGATTACGGGGCGAATCGGCGACATGATTATTCGCGGCGGCGAGAATATCTACCCCAAAGAAATCGAAGATTTTATGTACAAACACCCTAAAATCCGCGACGTGCAGGTGATTGGCGTACCGTCGGAGGCGTACGGCGAGGAGATTATGGCGTGCGTGATTCTCAAAGACGGCGAAACGGCTACTGAACAGGAAATCAAAGACTTTGTGTTGGCAAGTATGGCTAAGCATAAAGTACCCAGTTACGTGGGATTCGTGGAGTCATTCCCCATGAATGCCGCAGGCAAGATTCTCAAGTATAAAATGCGCGAATGGGCGGTCAATGAGTTGGGATTGCAAGCGGCAAGCAAGATTGTGACGGCGTAGTCGCCGTCAGGTTTTGCTCTCTTGTCATTTTTGCCACTCCAACACTACCTCGTCTCCGTTTTTCAAAATATCGCTGAACCCTGCTATTTTTCCGTTCACCATAGTAAAATATTTTCCCTGAGGGTCATCTAAATCCAAATCAATGTAGTTGAGCAATTCTATGAACGTGTGTGGTGAGCCGTTTGCGTTAGGCGACAGCTCCACCGCATCGCCGTTCAGCGTAACTTTAATCGTGTTCGGGGCAGGCGCGGCAATCACTGACGCGCTACTCTCTCGTTTCATCATCGCGGTGACGGCGATTCCGAGGGGCGTTATCATTTCCGCTCCTAACGTCTTGCCGTTCGTATTGATGCTCTTGAGTTCGCCGTCAGAGCCCACCACCACACGGTCGAGCGGCAAACTGAGATTAGCGGAAATCGCCTGCGGTAAGCCTTTGACGAGGCTTCCTCCGCCGACTAAAAACACGACGGCGGGTGTTGTTGTGTTCGCGGCAATGATGTTCTCACAAATCGCCGTGGCAAGCGTCTCCACAATAGGCTTAATTCGCTCAACAAACTCCTTGGCGTTAAAAAATCGCTCAATCCCAAATACGTCTTTATAAGAGCAATCTTCGCCGGAACAACAGGTTTGTTTAATTCGCTCAGCAGTGTCAAAGTCAACAAAGTGTGATTTAATAATCATCTCAGTGATTTCATCACCCGAGATTGTCGCCGTAGCATACGCTGCGATACTGCCGTTTTTGGACACGGCAATGTCGGAAGTCCCTGCGCCTATGTCCACCAATGCAATATTAGAGAAACGTGTTTCTGTGGGAGCCACGGCGTTCATGGCGGCGACAGACTCCAAAATGAGGTTTTCCACAGTTAGCGAACACATATCCATGACTGAGTATAACCCATCCACCACGGCGTTAGGCAAAAAAGTCGCCACAAGCTCAACCCCTGCAGTCGTGCCTTTGGGGGACTCGTCGAACTTAAAGTCAAACAGTTTATGCCCGTCTAACGAGTACGTAATCACCGAAAAACCTACGCAGTGGTAGGGCGTGACAACGCCGCGCTCATCGTTGATTTGCGCGCTTGCCTGTTGAATCGCCTCAAGTTCGAGTGAACGGATTGTGTCTCGCGTAATCACGCCTGCCGCCGAAACGTCTGTTTCGTACGTGACGCGTTTGGTTTTGATTGAGTGACCTGAAGCGGAGATTGAAACGCGCTTGAGTTTGATACCCGTTCGCGCCTGAAGTTGCTCTTTGGCTTGCAGGACTATTTTTGCCACTTGACGCGCGTCCTCGATTTGTCCGTCAATCATGGCGCGCTTGGTGTGCGGAACTACGACATAGTCCTGCAAATCAAACACACTTGCCCCCGAAGAGTCCTCCGTCTGCACACCGATAACGCCCACAACCGTGCGCGTCCCGATGTCGAGTGCGAAAATGGTGTCGTCCTGCGGTTTGAGGGCGTTTTGTTTATGTTTGCTTTTTTTATGTCCTGCCATATATACACTCCGAGTGTTTTAATTTTTAGCCTAATTGTAATTGTATCACATCATCGTTAATCCGTTTTCGGGCGATTTCAACATAATCGCTATCAATTTCCACGCCTATATAACGGCGGTTAAGCCTTGAAGCCGCTAAACAATTAGTGCCTGAACCTGCAAAAGGGTCAAGAACAACCGCGCCTTCCTGTGTGACAAGTGCTACAAGACATTCCATAAGTTTTAGTGGTTTCTGCGTTTCGTGTAATCCATGGTCGCTTTTTTCATAATGCACTGAGATAACATTTGAGAATGCAACATCATTATAATTCTCTATACAATATTCAGAAATAGCGTTTTCATTCCAAGCACCTACACTATATTGCAAAACATTATCAGCAATAGTGCCGCCTGTTTTATAAGGTTTTTGAAACCATAAAATAGGCTCAAATATCGGTCTCAAATTAGCAACACGCCACCCTTGCCAGTTTTCGGCTTGTTGAATGTCTCCTCGCCGTTTATATATTTCCGATATTCTTTGAGCGCGATGGGGGGCGGTATTCTTTTTCCAAGCCAACATATCCTTAAAAGTAAATCCGGCATCTTCTAAAGCGACAATACATCTGTGTGCAAAGCGGCGTCCGGCAAAAACAAAGCACGAAGAACCTGGCTTTAATACTCGCAACCATTCATTCGCCCAAGACGTGCACCATTCTTGATATTCAAGCGGTATTTTTTTATCCGCATTGCTCCAACCGTTTAGCGGCTTTCCGCGACGCTTAAAAACGGCACCGCCTTTATTTTGTGCAGCAGAAGAACCGCCTAAAGCTGAATTCGTATTGTTATGCAGAACGTCCCATTCGCCGTAACCAATTCCATACGGTATATCAGAAATAATAGCATGAACAAATTCATCAGGAAAAGTTTTTAATACTTCTATCGAGTTCCCTAAAATGATACTGTCAATCACGGCTAATCCCCCTTATGTAAGAGTCGATTTGCCGTATTTTACCGTCTATTTTTTTGCTTTTTATTAGCTCTGTAATTGCTTGTTCACGAGAGTATGATGAAATAATTTCACGCTCTGTCTCCCAATAAGATTTTTCTTGATTTCCTCTGTTTATTGTTCTATCAATACAAGTTCGCCAGCCTGATAAGGCTACTACCTTAAAATCTTTTTGATTTTTTGCTGTTCTGCTTAATCGAAACGCCTTTGCATCTGCAACAAGTGTATATCCATGAATATTTGAATCCGCGATAACATCTGCGCTGTCAGCCCTTTCGGACAGCACGGTTGATTTCAACCCCAATTCCCGAAAAGCACGCGACAACACCATATCAGATGCTTTTGAAAACAACTTTTCTTCAGTCGAATCAAGGGATATAGATTCTGGAATTGTTCCGATTTGTGTCAAAATATCCATAAAATCATCAGTAGATGATATAAAGTTATTCAGTTTTTCGGCGGCATCATAAAATCCGTCATTAGAGTATTCAGCTATAAGCGAAATTAAATAATTAAACCCCATATGCTCCCCCCTCAATCCAAGAAATCCCGCAGTCGTTTGCTTCTGCTCGGGTGGCGCAATTTTCGCAGTGCTTTCGCTTCAATCTGGCGAATCCGCTCACGAGTGACGTTGAACTCCTTGCCTACTTCCTCAAGTGTCCGCATACGCCCATCAACTAACCCGAACCGCAGTTTCAGCACGCGAGCCTCACGCTCGGTGAGCGTGTCCAACACGTCGGACAACTGCTCTTTCAACAGCGTGTGCGACGCCGCCTCAGCGGGTGCGGGCGCGTCATCATCGGGGATAAAATCACCTAAGTGAGAATCTTCTTCTTCGCCAATCGGCGTTTCGAGGGACACCGGGTCCTGTGCAATGCGAATAATCTCGCGTACTTTATCCACCGACATTCCCAACTCAGCCGCGATTTCCTCGGGAGACGGCTCATGTCCGTTTTTGTGAAGCAACTGTGACGACGTTTTTTTGACTTTCGTAATCGTCTCCACCATATGCACGGGAATCCGAATCGTCCGCGCTTGGTCGGCAATGGCGCGTGTAATCGCTTGACGAATCCACCACGTCGCATACGTTGAAAATTTGAATCCTTTGGTGTAGTCAAACTTCTCGACGGCTTTAATTAACCCTAAATTGCCCTCTTGAATGAGGTCTAAGAACTGCATTCCCCGCCCAACGTATTTTTTCGCAACGCTGACTACAAGGCGAAGATTCGCCTCACTCAGCCGTTTGCGGGCATAAGTATCTCCTTGAATCATACGCGACGCAAGTTCAATTTCTTCTTCCGCCGTAAGCAACGGCACGCGCCCTATTTCCTTGAGGTAAATCTTAACAGGGTCATCAATCGAGACGCCCTCGGTTGACAACGCCATATCCAAATCTTCTTCAGTGGAAAACTCCAACGCGGAATCAAGTTCACTGTCGGTGGCATAGTCATCGACAATTTCGATATTCAGCGTTTCACAGTCGTCGTAGAACTTGTCCATCTGCTCGACGTTGAACTCGGAATCTTCCAGAAAATCCGTGATTTCTTTTGTGGAGAGCTTACCGGTAGAGCGTCCTTGCTCAAGCAGGTCTTTAAGTACCCCTTTTACGGTATCATTCATAGCTTTTCTCCTTTATACTAACCCTAACTGTACGTTAGATTCTATTACAGATTCTTTTGCTTTTTTAGTCACATCTGCCGCAACAGGAATGTTTAGCGTTTCACCATTCAAAATATCTTGAACGGTAACTATTTTGATTCTCGGAAATTCGCCCATCAGCCCATTGCTGTAAGTACCTGCCAAAGCCGCCTCTTGTTTCATGTCTTTAGTAGGCTCTTTGAGAGTGATAAAAACACCGAAAGCCGCTTCGTCTCGTTCAATCACGCCGCGAAAATCGCGAATTACCGATGAACTTACCGCTCCCGATTTCACTGAAAACAAAGCGTCTGCGAACTGTCCGTCACGCTCTTGAACACGAATCGCTCCGTCAATGCCATAGTCTTTACCCTTTTTGTCGTTAATCATTGCTTTATTTTCCGAATAAGTGAGTATTGTCCATTTCTCGAACTCCTTACGCAGTCTGTCGTCTTTTTTATTCGCCAACTCTATTGCCGCGTCCATATCTTGCGGAATTCCACCGACTGTTATGCTGTTCATAATGTCACTGCCGTATGAATCGGTAAGTCGTTTTATAATAAGCGAGATACTTCTGTAGCTAATATCAATTCCAATCCATTTTCGATTTAACTTTTGCGCTACTGCAACTGTTGTTCCGCAACCGCAGAACGCGTCTAAAATTACACTGTCATCATTGCTTGATGCTTTGATAATCCGTTCTAATAGCTTTTCGGGTTTCTGTGTTAAATAACCCAAACGCTCTTTTGACATAGGCGTAATGGCAGGAATATCCCACCAGTTTTCGGGGATTTTGCCTAACTCATTTGGTTTATACGTTTTTCCTTTTATAGTAACACCTTTTCCTGAATTTTGATACCCTCCGGTTCCCTCATATGGAACTCTCACATCATCGGCATTAAATGTCCACTCTTTTGATTTTGTATACATAAAAATAGTATCATGTTTTTTACCGAAATTGTTGTTAGAGCGTCCGCCTTGACGGTAACACCATGCAATTTCATTCAAAAACTCACCGCCCTGCCCACAGAATATAGCGTCAAGCACAATTTTTAAGTAATGGCTCGCCGTGGGGTCGCAATGCAGATATAAACTGCCCGTCGGCTTTAACACGCGATGGATTTCGTTTATGCGAAGTGTCATAGAAATCAGATATGACAGCAAACTCCCTCTCCCCAGAATTTCATATAGTCCTTTTATTAAATTAGAAGTTTGCGCCGTGAAAGCCCCATTTTCATTTAAAAATATCTCTTTATA
>WRJN01000024.1 GCA_009778605.1 Oscillospiraceae bacterium | reverse complement strand
TGACTATATCACGGTTCACGCAGAAAGCGAATACACCGAAACGGATATACGAACAATGCTCGGTCTCATCAAGAGTACGGGGTGTAAGGCAGGGTTGGCAATAAATCCGCCTACACCTGCTGACGCTGTGTTCCCCTATGTAGACGTTGCGGACATGATTGTCGTCATGTCTGTCAACCCCGGCTATGGCGGACAGTCATTCATACACGGGAGCATAGACAAAATCGCCGCAATCCGCAAACACGCCGATTCATTAGGCGTGAATCCGCTCATTGAAGTGGATGGCGGCATAAACGCACAAACCGCCCCTAACGCTGTAAAAGCAGGAGCGGATATTCTCGTTGCGGGAACGTATTTGTTCGGCGCGCCCGATATGCGCGAGGCGGCTGATTCGCTCATGAGGCTCTAACTCATCTTCTCGATTGCGTTGTCCTGTGCCAAGAGCGTGAAATGTTCAGCGGTGTAGGCTAACTCACGTTCTGCGTCTAACAGCGTGCCATACTCAACGGCGATTGCCTTGAGCGGTTTATGATTGTCCGCGCTAATCAACAGCCGATACACGCCGCCGGCTCCGTACAATGTCCCGGTGAACTCGGCTCTGCCTTGTGCGCGTTGCCATGACAGGCTCTTGCACAATCCTTCTAACTCGCTCACGTTGCCTAAGTGACACAACAATTGCGGTTGCGGCGGCTGAACGCTACTGACAGGCTTGACCGAAGGCTTAACACGCGGCACAGTCGTGAGACGTACGGGTTTGTCTGCTTTTTCGAGTTTTTCCTCATCGTTCAAACCGGAGATATACAGCATACAACCACCGTCAGGGCGCGGGAACGCTTCCACGAACAGGCGTTCGCCCGAGAAATCCACCCCTGCGTTTTTGTCTAACTTGACCGTTCGCAGAACGTGTGAGAGCAGCCGTTTGGTGTCGGGGTTTTTGCCCGAGAGGCTCTCGTACCTGATGTCCATGTCGAACATATCAAGGCGGCTTAATGTGAGTTTCAGCGTGTTTTGCGACAATACGTCTATCTGCATAGTTATCTCCTTTTTTATGCGGTATCAACATTGTTTAGTAGTTATAGTCGATTAACTCCAAAATAGTCTCGCCTTTGCGATATATTTTTCGCCATACTGCGTTGAAAAATTTTTAAATAACGGCGGTTATTCGCGAATTTTTCGCCTTGTCTGACAAAAAATATCCTCGCAAAAACAAGCCCATTTTGAAATTAACCGACTATATCCAAGGAGTTCGGCTCTGCCGAACCCGCGAAGGGTAAGGAACGTAGTTCCGGTTGCCCATAGTTAAAAGAATGGAAATGCTTCCTTATATGGATAAAGAAAAAATAGAAAACATAGAGTACGCGCTTGAAGTACGCGGTAAATCGACGGACGGTGAAACAACCGCGCTTTCCGTCGCTGTTTCTGCGCTTGCGCCCTCGGCTGAACCTGCCACCGAACCCCCGCCCGATAAAGCCCCGAAATTCAAGAGCAACCGTTCGCGCATTTATTTTGAGCAGTTGTTGTGCCTTTTGTTAATCGGCGGCGTGGGATACTGGAACGCGGGGGGGCGCGTAATCGCCATGGCGGTTTTTTCGCTGCTCGGCGCGGTTATCATGGACATGGTGGGTTGCGCGCTGACCAAAAAAGTTTATAACCCGCGTGACCTCTCCACGCTAACGGCGGGGTTGTGCGTTGCATTGCTCATGCCCGCAGGGATTGACTATCGCTTGGTATTTTTCGGCTCAGTTCTTACAATCGCCATTAAACACGTTTTCGGCGGCAAAAACAACTACATATTTAACCCCACCGCAGTTGCGTTCGTTTTCCTTATACTATGCTACCCCGGTCAGATGTTGTTATTCTCACGACCTTTAGAACATCTTCCGCTTTGGGGCGAAATTGACCCTACTGTCCTCATGCGAGCGGCTCCGTTAGAGAACGCGCGCTCATTCGACATTCTGATGGGAAATATCACGGGAAGCATAGGAACCGTACATATCTTAGTCATCACCGTGAGCGGTTTGTGCTTGCTGTTCCGCCGCTCTGTATCCGCTACCGTAACTGTTACCGCGCTGTTGACGAATTTATTGTTCGCGGGCGTAATCGGGGGGAGCGTGGCACAGACGTTTCATGCGTCGTTAGTTGTCATGGCGACAAGCTCATTTTTATTCGTACTGCTGTTCTTAGCCAATGACCCTCAAACGCTTCCCGAGACGCTCTTGGGTAAAATCTACTACGGTATCATGTTTGGCGGCGGAACGGTGTTGTTTAAGACGTTCGGCAAAGTGGACGGGACGCCCGTGTTCGCGTTGCTGTTAGTCAACACCATGAACGAACGCGCCGACATTCTCGCGCAACAGACCATCACCTACGTCAAGCGCGCCTACGTGTCCGCTAAGAACCGCCTCAACTCGTATGAGCGTATTCAAGAAAAAGTCGCGGGGGCGGTTGATACGCCGCTGTTGGCGAATCACGACAGTGAAACCCCTGCCGCGTTGGAGATGTTTATTGCGCGCCATATCCCCGGCAAATCGGGGGACTCTCCTGCCGCCTTGACTTATAATATGCCGCCCATTGATAATAAAATCATAAAAATCAACCGAAAAAAACCAAATTTAATTGCCCGATTCAAAGAAAAATTGGGAAGTTTAGCGGAAAACGAAGATTATCTGCCCGAATCCTCGTCCGAAACGTCACGGGCGGACTTTTTTGAGAACCTCCGCGCAAGCGTGAAAGACTTAGGGGCGATGTTCCGCAAATCCGCCACGCTCCCCCCCGAAGTCTCCGCTGATGAAGAGCTTGAGGCACCCGAGCTGACTCCGTTAGACTTACTGCTCAGAGTGGACGAGAATGACGTTGTGGAAGTGGAAGTCAGCGGTGCGGAAAAAGAGAAAGAAAAAGTCGATAAGCGGAAAAAGAAAAGGGCGAAATCGAAATGAGTAATAATAACAAAACCACTAAAAAGTCGGGATTATTCGACGGGCTGTCGCGCCAAAACATCGTGTTGATGAGCGGAATCGCCATCGCGCCTGTTGCCGTCGTCGCCAATAACTTCCACAACTCCGCCGCGCTTGCGTTAGGTTTCACCATTATCGCACTTCTCGGCGTGACGGCTTGTCGATTCATTCCGAAAAAAATCGTGTACACCGTGCGCGTAATCATCTACGCTTTGATTGCCGGGTTAGCGGTCATTCCCGCTTACTTAGCCCTGCGCCATTTCTACGGCATGGAGATGGTCGAGAACCTCGGCGTGTATCTGCCGCTTATGGCGGTTAATCCGCTGATTCTCACCAAAACCGAAACGCGGTTCAGCCTGCGCCCGCCTCACCTCATGTTAGTTGAATTATTAGGCTACATCATGGGTTTCAACATCGTTTGCGTGGCTGTGGGAACCACGCGTGACGTGTTGGTGAACAGGCAAATCGGGGCAATCCACTTTGACGTGGGCTTTGAAGTCCCTGCCCTGTCCTCGACGTTTGGCGGGCTGATTATCATAGGAATTGCGGCGGGGGCGTTTCGTCAACAATATAACATGAGAAAAGCGCGCAAAATCAGAAAAGCGGAAAAAGAACGGCTGCGCCGCAAAATGATTGAGGAGTTATAATAGACCTCCACGGAAACCCACGCACGGCGGATATTTCGGCAAATTTTCCGCCATACTGCGTTAAAATTTTTTACAAGGGCACAAAGCCTTGCTGTAAAATTTTGCCTTGTCTGACGAAAAATTTTGCTCGAAATTCCGCTCGCGCGGGGTTTCCGTGGAGGTCTAAATGGAACTGATTGGTAGTTTTATATCGGCGGCATTGCTTGCTTTGTTCCTGCAAAACGCCATATATGAACGTGCATTAGGCATCAACATACTGCTGTACGCGTCCCGCCGTCGTCAAGATGTAATCGGGTTCACGTTAGGGTTGTGTTACATCACCACGCTGTCATCGGCGGCTGTGTGGTGTTTGGACTATTTTTTCGGCGATTATAAGCATTATTATCTGATTGTCCCTGTATTATATATATTGACGGTCGGTATAATATATATGGCGAGCCTGTTGGTATTGTGGCGATATTTTCATGACTTGTTTAAGAAAATCCGCAAGTTCGTCCATTTAACGGTGTTCAACTGTGCCGTACTCGGCGCGCTGTTTCTCAATGCACAGCTTGGCGAAGGAATATTAGGCTACATTGGGTACGGATTGGGGACTGCGTTAGGGTTCGCGGTGGCAGGGTTCCTGTTATATATCGCATATGAACGATTGAACGCAGAGCTTGTACCCGCATCATTTCGCGGAATGCCGATTATGATAATCTACGTAGGCATTGTCTCTATGGCACTGCACGCGTTTGCGGGATACGTGACTTAGACAAAACATTTATTTTGCAGTATTTGCCAAGCAGGCAGGGTTCCCCTGCCGCGCGGAGGCAAAGAGCCGTAGGCGATTTTCGCCCGGAGTTTAAGAAAGGAGGTGTTGTAATGCGGCAAAAGAATACAAAAGGCATAAAAATTAAGCGCGCTAAGAATAGCTTGTATAAGCGCAAGAAAAGCGGTGCGCGCAAAACAATTGAACTTATCGGGTTAATCATCGTCGTGGCAGGGTTAGCGTTCGTGGGATACACCATTGCCGATACGGTGAACAATCTTCGTTGTGAGGGTTGTGAGAAACACCCCTTTTCCTGTGTTTGTGAAACACCGAAAGTCCCCGTTGACAGCACTGAATCGGAGGACAGCACAAACGCGCCCGAAACGCAAACGCAAGATGTGACTGACACCCCTGCGCCTGTTGCCGCACAATCGGTCGTACACGCGCCCGCTAACGTCCTGTCCAATTCGGCGACGCTTATGGCGTTCATAAACGAAGCCAAGTCAGACGGTTTTGACGGCATT
The DNA here is from genome assembly GCA_009778605.1 of Oscillospiraceae bacterium. GTDB lineage: Bacteria > Bacillota > Clostridia > Oscillospirales > Ruminococcaceae > Ruminiclostridium_E. The sequence goes on along the minus strand of WRJN01000024.1, from coordinate 12,859 downwards.
GTTATTGACATGAAAGACGAGAGCGGTCGGTTATTATACAACAGCGAAATCACAATCGGCAATCCGCCGACGCCGCTCGCCAACGACACGGATATTGTGACAGGCGTATTGTCAGCTCAAACAATCGCTCAGGCAATCGCCGACGAGGGATTGCGCCCTGTCGCGCGAATTAACACGCTTAAAGACCATATCGCGTCCAACAACAAGATTCAAGGCGTTTCGTATGCGGGCTGGGTAGACGGTTCGCCCGACGCAGGGGGGAGACGGTGGGCGAATCCGTTTTCGGAGGGTACGCGAACGTATGTTTCGCACATCGTTGACGAACTCTGCGGAGCGGGGTTTGAAGAGATTATTTTTACTAACACGATTTTTCCCACTAAAGCGTTCTCACCCAAAGACTTGTCTATTCTGCCGCCGCACGTTACAGACTTTTCGACGCGTTACGTCGGGTTAGCAGAGTTTGTCAACACAGTCGCCGACAGTAACCCTGACGTGACTATCCACCTTGAAATACAAATTGAGGGTGTATTCGGCGAATTACCGTCCGGGACTGCGGAAATTCTGCGCGCGGACAGCTTTTCGCCCAATGTCGCGGGGATTATTCCCGTGTTCACGGCTAAGGACTTGTCGGAGGAATCGGGTGAAGACGCGGACGGAGGCGTTGACCGCCGCAGAATCAAGAAACTGCTCGAAACCGTCTCCCAACATGGCGGAGAACTGCTCATCACGCCGTTGTTAGACGTTGCGGACTTGTCGGACAATGACCGTGATACGGCGATTGCGGCGTTCAAATCAAGCGGATATGAAAAAATTATGCAACGAAATTAAAAAAATGTTTGACATTTGAAGATATATATGGTATACTGCAGTGTGGGGCATCTCTAAAAACCCCTTTCCGGCACTCGCCGGGCAAAATTCCGCTATACTGCGGCAACCCTCCTTGCAAGGCACAAAGCCTTACTTCGTCGGGTTTTCTTGTCTAACAAAATTTTGTCGCGACGATTACTCGAAAAGGTTTTTTAGAGATGCCCTGTGGTATATGATTTTTAATACAAGGAGTCATCAAATATGAGCTTAATAATTCTGCTTACTGAAGGTGCAGGACAACAGCAAGGGAACATCAACATCTTTGACATGGGAACAATGCTGTTGCCCATGGCGTTGATGGTGGGCATGATTTACTTCATGTTCATTCGCCCCGAAAGCAAACGCAAGAAAAAGACTGCTGATATGCTTGCTAACATCGAAATCGCGGACGAAGTTGTTACGGCAGGGGGGATTATCGGCAGGGTCATTCAGGTTGACAAAGAAAATGACGTGATTGTGATTGAAACAGGCGGCGATAAAACAAGAATCAGGATTATAAAATCCTATATAATTGAGAACAGGACGGTACACGATGATGTATAAAAAAAGCCTTAAAAAATTTCTGTCGGCATTCGTTGCAGGGGCTGCAATGCTCGCGTTGGCGGCGTGCGGTTCCAACACTGACGACGGTAACGACCCGTCGGTTAATCCTGTAGGTAACACAGGAACGGATGGTCAACCCGTTGACGTGGTGTTGCGTGACGGCGACACCTACGCCGTGATTGACGTTATCGGCGCAGGGAAAATCACGCTCAAGCTCTTCCCCGAAATCGCGCCGTTAGCAGTGGAACGCTTCAAGCTCTTAGCGGACGAGGGATACTATGAAGGGTTGATTTTCCACAGAGTTATTTCTAACTTCATGATTCAAGCGGGCTCTCCGAACGGAGACGGTGTGGGTGGCTCTTCACACCCCGAATACGTGACTGAGCCGTCGGCTAAAGCTACGCACCGATACGGCGCAATCAGCACGGCGAACAGGGGAGAGGGTACGAATGACGCGCAATTCTTCATTGTGCAAAATCCTGACGGAACACCTCATCTTGAGGGCAAACATACCGTGTTCGGACAAGTCATAGAAGGGTTCGACGTAGTGGAGGCGGTTGCGGGCGTTGTTAAAGACCCTAACGACAGACCGGAAATCCCCCTTGTGATTCGATACGTTAAACACGGAATACACGCAGGGGCTGATTTCGTGCCGGAGGAAAAAGGAAACGAAATCGAATACAACCACATTACCGACCGCGTTGTCGCTAAAGATGATTACGTCAATATCGACTTTGTGGGAAGCGTTGACGGTGTTCCTTTTGACGGCGGCAGTACGGGCGGACAAGGCACAATCGTTCAAGCGGGCAGCACGAATTATATCGACGACTTTTTAGACCAGATTATCGGCATTAAACCAGGCGAAACGGTGGACGTGAACGTCACGTTCCCCGACAGCTACGGCGAAGCGTCGTTGGCGGGTAAAAAAGCATTGTTCGTGACGACGGTCAACTATATCGTCGAAATACAAGATAAGTATAATAGCTAAGAAAGTAAAGGCTGAAAGAATATGAAAAACGCAAAGAAACCAACTTTTTTTATCATAACAGCGGTAGTCCTCGTTTTCTCGTATTTGACGATTTTCGGGATTGCCACGTATCACGGCGACATTCGAAAGGTGTGGATTAGCGGCGTTGAAGACATTCGCTGGGGAATTGACATTCGCGGCGGGGTTGACGTTACGTTCATGCCCACCGCAGACTATCAGGGCGAAGTAACCGGCGAACAGATTGAGGCGGCGCGCTCTGTTATTGAGTCACGCATGATGTCGCGCAATATCACCGACTACGAGATTTATACCGACCACGCCAGCGCGCGCATTATCGTGCGTTTCCCGTGGCAGGCGGGTGACGAGTCATTCGACCCGGAGGCGGCGGTCAACGAGCTTGGCTCAACGGCGATGTTGGCGTTTTACGAGGGTGCCGAAAAGACAGACTATCCTGTACTTACAGGCGCGGACGTGGATAAGGCATTCTCCGACTATAACGACAAAGGTCAACACGTAGTCATTCTCGTGCTTAATTCAGAGGGGGATACAAAGTTCGCAGGCGCGACTGCGCGCGCCGCCGCGAAAGCTGAAGGCGAAAACGTCATCTCGATTTGGATGGACGAGGAAATGCTTTCCGCGCCGCGTGTCAGCAAAGCAATCACAGGTGGGCGGGCGGAAATCTCGGGCAATTTCGACAACGAATCGGCTAAAAAATTAGCGGAATCCATCAACGGCGGTGCGTTGCCTTTCGCATTGGAGACGCACAGTTTCAACGTCATTGACCCCACTATGGGTATGGGCGCGCGGGACGCTATGGCGTTAGCGGGAATCATCTCGTTCGTCATAATGTGCGCGTTCATGATTGTTCGCTATAAAATTCTCGGCGTAGTTGCCTCAATCGGCTTGACCGGGCAGGTGTTCGGCGCGTTGGCGGTTATATCGGGGTTCGTGGGCGTGTTCAACAGCTTTACGCTGACCATTCCGGGGATTGCGGGGATTATCCTGTCCATCGGTATGGGGGTTGACGCTAACGTAATCACAGCGGAACGGATTAAAGAAGAAGTACGCTCGGGCAAAACCCTCGACGGCGCGGTACAATCGGGGTATAAACGCGCATTCTCGGCGATTTTCGACGGTAACATCACCATGTTGATTGTCGCGTTTATTCTCATGGGCGCGTTCGGAACGCCCAACAGCCCTGCGGCAGTCATTTTAAGCCTTGTATTCGGCTGGTTCGGGCCAAGCGCGGCGGGGGCGATTTACGCATTCGGCTACACGCTCATTATCGGGGTAATACTCAACTTCATCTTCGGCGTATTCGCGTCACGGTTGATGACTTACTCGTTGCTTAAATTCAAGAGTTGCCGCAAACTGTCTCTGTATGGCGCGTATAAAAGCGAGGCAGAAAAATCCGAAATCGAGAGCAAGCCTGTGCTTGACGCAGTAGGCAACCGCAAGAAATTCCTCGTCGCGCCCATTACCGTTGCGGCGGTTGCGCTTGTGCTGACCTTCGTGATTGGCTTACAAGTCGCCATTGAGTTTCGCGGCGGTACGGTATTAAGTTATACCTTTGAGGGCGAAATCGACACCGTTGAGGTGAAGAACACCGTCGAGGCGCATGACGTAGGCAGGGTCAACGTACGGACAGGTACAGCATTCGGCTCGGACAATGCAAACGTGATTATTGAGTTTGTGTCTAACGAGGGGCTGACCTCTACGTTGCAAGCGTCGATTAGTGAGGATTTAGCCAAGACATTCGCGGACAATGAACTGAAATCGGCAGGTTCGCAGGACGTGAACCCGTCTATGGGGAGGACGTTCTTCCTCAAGTGCATGGTTGCGGTATTGTTCGCATTCTTGGTGCTGATGATTTATGTGGCACTGCGATTCAAGCAGGTAGGCGGCTGGGCGTCGGGTGTGTTCACGATTGGTGCGTTGCTCATCAACGTCATTATCGTGTATTCCATGTTCGTGTTCTTCCGATTCCCCATTGACGCAAACTTTATTGCGGTTATCTTAGCGGTACTGTGTTATTCCATCAATGACACGATTGTGGTGTTCGACAGAATCCGCGAAAATCGCACGTTGAACGGCAAAATGGGTTACGCGGAACTCGTCAATAAAAGCGTGTCACAGTCATTCACGCGTTCGTTGAATACGACCGTTTCGACGTGTATTGCCATGATAACGATTTGCGTTGTGGCGTTAGTTACGGGCATTGAATCAATGTTAATGTTCGCGCTCCCACTGTTGATGGGGTTAGTTTTCGGGTTCATGACGTCGCTGTTCTTGGCGGGCCCGTTCTGGGCGAAGTGGAAACTGCGCGTGCCTAAGAAAGCCGTCGGCAAGAAGAAGTAAGCAAAACAAGAGCGATTCGGAGCGGCTTTGCCGCTACGATAGCTTGACGATTAAGCAAAACAAGGGGAGGGATTTGCTATGAACAGACTCGAAGTGATTGCTATGTTTTCGTCATTAAAAGCATTGAGTAAAAACAAGCTCTATGACGAGTTAGACGACGTGATTGACAAAACCCTTGAAGCAGCAATGAACGAAAAACAGCCCTCGAAAAAGAAAGAATTCGAAGAAAACGATAAGTGATTATTCGGAGGTTACTGTTATGTACGAAACAAAAGTCATGCTCGTGGCGTTGAGCGATATAACCGTGAAAGCCAAATCAACAAGAGAAATCTACGCTACGATTCAAAAAATGGCGAACGTCGAGGGGCTTGTCTTGAAATCGTTCGACGATGCGAAAAAAGAACTCGACGCCTCCGAAAACGAATCATGACGGCGAAAATCGGCATAGCGACAGCATCGCTGTTCCCTTTACACACCGAAACGGCGTTGCTCCAAGTAGCCAAACTCGGCGTCAAAAATGTAGAAATCTTCCTCAACAGCCCGTCGGAGCTTGTTGGGGAGGTTTTCATGTCAATGCAAGACACCATACGCGACTACAACCTCAACATCATGGCACTGCACCCATTTTCGTCGCCCATGGAAACGCTGTACCTGTTCTCGGCGTATGACCGCCGCGTGACGGAAATATTAGACTTATACGAGAGATATTTCGCGGCAATGGAACGCCTCGGCGCGCGTATTTTCGTCATTCATGGTGCGTTCACCACCGCGAAATGCTCTGACGCGCTGTACATCGAACGCGTATCATTACTCACGGAAACGGCGCGCCGCCACGGAGTCACCGTCGCTCAGGAGAATGTCTGCTACTGCAAGAGCGGCGCGTTGGACTTCTTGTGCATGATGAAAACCGCCCTCGGTGACTCGGCGGCGTTCGTGTTAGACTTAAAGCAGGTGCGGCGCGTGGGCGGCAACCCGCTTGACTATGTTGACGCACTGGGCGATTCCATTATACACCTGCATTTGAGCGACTGTACCGCAGACGATGACTGCGTACGAATCGGCAAAGGCGAATATGATTTTTTGACGTTGTTTAAGCGGTTAGAACAATCAGGATTCAGCGGCGGCGGCGTGGTGGAGTTGTATCGCGAAAACTACGGCGAATACAGCGAATTACGTGAAAGTGTCGAATTTTTAGAAAATTTGTTGAAAAACGCTTGACTTTTTGTATATCTTGTGGTACAATAAAGTTTATGTACTATTGATTGATGCCAAGGAGTAATTTTTTATGATTTGTCCTGAATGTGGTTTTAATGACAGCAAAGTCATAGATTCGCGCCCTGCCGAAAGCAAAATTCGCAGACGGCGGGAATGCCTCAAATGCAACCAACGATTCACCACATACGAAACCATTGAAGATATGCCTATCATGGTGGTGAAGAAAGACGGCACAATCGAGCCGTTTGACGCGCAAAAACTCACCGAACGCGTACTGCGTGCAACTGTCAAACGCCCCGTGAAACTCAAAACGGTGGAGGCTATGGTGGAAAAAGTCCAGCAGTTCTTCAAGAATAATCTTCAGCGTGAAGTAACCTCCGACAAAATCGGGGAGGCTGTATTGCGCCACTTAAAGGATATAGACTTAGTGGCATACGTGCGTTTTGCGTCGGTTTACCGCGAGTTTGACGACATCGACAGTTTCGTTAAGACTATTTCCGAGTTGCAATGTGGCGACAGCATATGAAAGTTTTGTAACGCTATAAAATCGGCTGAGTATGTACTCCGCCGATTTTTAGGTTTGGATAATGTCAAGATTCGCCCACTCTTTGGGCTTATCTCTTCTTTAGCTAATATCGCTCATTTTTTGAATGATTCTTGTCATCGTTTCAAGATACACTTTCAAATCTTCGTCAGACAACTCTTCTTCGATTTCGTCTGCTTTTTCTGACCACTCAACCGCTTTTTTAGTGAGTTTCAAATAATCAGGCATCAAAGTCAAATCTCCGGGGTTTGCGTTGTATTTTTTCATGAACGCAACGTAGTCATCAACCCACTCCTCGTAATCTTTCAAAAACTGCTGCCAATCAGAATCAGAAGTTGCCACCTCTGTATCGTCAGCAGACGAAGTATCGGTGTCAGTACCTGTTTCAGTTTCGTCATTAGTCGGCTCACTTTCTGTTTCGCTCTCGCTCTCGTTTGTGGCAGTTGTTGCCGACGCTGTAGTCACGTCGCTGTCCGTTTCAGATAATTCACCGAGGTCACACGCCGCTAACCATAAAATCATAGCTCCTGCTATAAGTAAAGTCATCGCCTTTTTCATTACTTTTTACCCTCCAAATTTTTTATTAACCATATTATAACACACAGAATCTCAAAAGTCAATATATTTTCTACATATATATCTGATTTGTATACTATGTACATTGTATAATAATACATGAGGTGATGTTTGTGTATTATGTTGAATTCGGTGAAATCTTAAAGTCAATAAGGATAGAAAAAGGGCTTAGTCAGTCTAAATTAGGTGAGTTAGTCGGGTTAAGCAAGGCGGTGATAAGTAAATATGAAAACGCCATAAGCTATCCGCCTTATAACGTACTTATCCGATTTTCAAATGTGTTCAAAGTGTCAACAGATTATCTACTCGGAGTAGAAAAAACAAAGACCCTTAACATAGAGGGTCTGACAAGTAAACAAATTGATTCTTTAATCACGATTGCAAGCGAATACCAAAAACTGAATAAAATATAACAAGGGCGGCGCAAGAAAACTCTCGCGAACTCCGCCCTTGACCTCATAAAAAACTCACCCCTGCGCGTAAGCGGGCACCATCGCCTGTGCATACTCCACGCCCAGTCCGTACGCGCCGCCGTACTCTGTTACAATGTCCATGACTGCCTGATAGGTGTCTTTATTGCTCCAGTCACGCTGGAACTCGAGCAGGACTTGCTGCCACGTCATAGGCACTACGCCCGCCTGAACCATGCGCTTCATTGCCGTGCAATGCGCCGCTTTTGACGCGCCGCCGCAAGCGTCTTCCACCACAAAAACCTCGTAGTTGTCCTCAAGCATACACAACGCGGGGAACGTGATACACGCCTCTGTCCACAAGCCCGACAAAATCAGCTTTTTACGTTTCGTAGCGACTACGGCGTTCTTGAGGTTATCGTCCTCCCAACAGTTGATGGCAGTGCGGTCAATGGGCACGCACTCGGGGGCGTAATCGGTGATGAGTTTCGCCATAGGCCCCGAAAACTCCTTCTCGGTGACAGTCGTAAGAATCACGGGGACGCCGAACGTCTTGGCAGATTTAATCAACGCCGCTGTATTGTGCATGATACAACGGCGACTGTGGGACTCCACGCCGAAATACATCTGCGGTTCATGGTCAATGATAAGGACGGCGCATTGCTCGGGGTCAAGTAATGATTTTTGATATTTTCTCATAAATAGTAAGCCTTTCTGTTTAGTTAGACTTAGCTATTCCCCCAAAAGGCAAAATTATGCTAATAAATCAACGCGAAAATTTTCTCTTCCAATAAATGTCCGCCACTGTCCACTCGCCGTCTGTTATCTCAAACACGAACTGCACATCAGAAAGCGGTATGTCTTTATCCTCTCCGTCTTCATCAATCAATGCCGAAATGTTAATGTCTAAACTCGACTCTCCTTGAGAGTCAAAGTCCACATAAACGCTGTATATTTCGTTCAGTGTGTAGCCGCTGTCGAACGCGCTTTCCAAGAACTCGCCGACAGTGCTATACTCTTCATAACGTCCGTTATACGGCGCGTCGAGGTCGAGGCTAATCTGCCCGATTGTGTTTTGATAGTCGTTAGATAAGTTCGTATAAAAGTCAATCGTCCACACGGCAACATTCAAAACTTCGTCAAACATATAGTCGCGCTTTCCGCTTTGCATGACTTGACTCATATCTATATAACTACCCTTGTAACTCACATTACCCCAGAAAAGTTTCTCGCCCCTGTCACGGATTTTGAAGCCATACTCGAAATCACCGCGCCGCGCACTATAAGAGGTGTAGCCGTTTTCTGCCTGCCACTCCCACACATCGTCGAACCACTCGTCAATGACTAATTCTCCGTCGGGGTTGAATATATAAAACTGTGGCTCACAGTCATCGCCCGGGTCAGTCATGTCCGTGACGTAGTATCCGTGAACGAGTTCGCGCACTCTGTCGGGGTTGGGACGCGGCGGCGAATCACACGCTGTCAGCGTGATTGCGACTATTACAGTAAGCACAAATGCGGCGGTTCTTTTCATGATTGCTCCTCCGCTAATTCTTTAGCAATGTCAAAGCGCGGGAAGATAATGTCGCCTTTGGTGACTGTGTAGGCAAAACCGTCATTCCATGTCGCTTTGTCATACGTTACATCATCGCCGCCAACGCCGATTTGCGCCCACACCAACGGCATAGTCGTCGGCATGAACGCCGCAAGCAAACTCGTGCATATGCGAATCGTTTCAAGGAGGTTGTATAACACTGCCGCGAGCCGCGGTTTTTGCTCATCGTCTTTGGCGAGAATCCACGGCGTAGTCTCGTCAATATACTTGTTGGCGCGGCTGATTACCGTGAATATTTCCGCCAACGCTTGGCTCAACTGCGGCACGTCAATCAACGCGTCAATTTTTTCGCGCAGTCCTGTTGCAAGCATAATCAGCTCGTCATCAAAGTCACCGCTTGTGCGGTCAGCAGGGTTGCTCGGAAGTGAGCCCGAGAAGTATTTGATTACCATAGCGACTGTCCGCGAAACGAGATTGCCCAAATCGTTGGCTAAGTCAGTGTTAATGCGCGTGAGCATGAGCTCGTTGGTGAAATCAAAATCCCCCGAGAAAGGCATTTCCCGCAGAATCTGGTACCGTACCGCGTCCACGCCGAATCGTTCACCCAACACAAACGGGTCAATAATATTACCCGTACTCTTGCCCATTTTCTTGCCGCCAAAGTTAATCCAGCCGTGAGAGTACAGCTTGTCGGGCAACGGCAGTTCAAGCCCCATAAGAATAGCGGGCCATATAATCGAGTGAAACCGCACGATTTCTTTCGCCGTCATGTGCATGACTTCCGAGCCTGTCCAGTAGTGCATATCGTCGTGCTTGTCGTTTTCGTGCCCGAGCAACGTGATATAATTGCTCAGCGCGTCAATCCACACGTACACAACATGGTCAGGGTCGAACGGCACCTGTACGCCCCACTTAAACGTCGTGCGGGACACGCACACGTCCTCCAATCCCGGCTTGATGAAGTTGTTGACCATTTCATTGACGCGGGCGGCGGGTTGCAGAAAATCGCTCCCTGTCAACAGTTCTTCTATTTGCGCCGCGAACGGCTGCATTTTCATGAAGTACGCTTCTTCTTTAGCGTCAATGACCTCCCGCCCGCACTCGGGGCATTTTCCGTCTTTGAGCTGCGACGCCGTCCAGAATGACTCGTCAGGAACGCAGTATTTCCCTGAATACTCGCCCTTGTAAATATAGCCTTTTTCGTGCAGTTGCGTAAAGATTTTCTGCACCGATTCTTTATGATGTTCGTCAGTCGTGCGAATAAACCTGTCGTAACTGATGTTCATATACTTCCATAATTGCACAAACCGTTCAGCGATTTCGTCAACGTATTCTTTGGGGGATTTACCCGCTTTTGCCGCCGATTCCTCAATCTTCATGCCGTGTTCGTCCGTGCCTGTCGAGAACATCACGTCATACCCCTGCATACGCTTATACCGCGCGATTGTGTCACACGCGACTGTCGTGTAGCAATGCCCGATGTGTGGATTGCCCGACGGATAATAGATTGGTGTGGTGATATAGAATTTTTTCATTGTTGATTTGTTCCTTTAATGTTTATTATTGTACTTTTGATTGTGCAACTTTTGTTGCTCGTGCAACTTAACTTTTGTTGCTTACGCAACCCTGTACTTTTGCTCGTGCAAAAGTACCAAAACACGCCGCTCAAACGCCGCGGAGGCTACGCCCGCCCTCGGTGGTTAAATATTCGTTTGTATTCGACGAATATTTACCACAGGTGCGGACGGTGCAAGGCAGTTTGTTTTCTTGTCACGACTCCGTAACTGCTCAAACGTAGCACTTGTACCGATGCTTGTTTGATGTTGACCCTGCACAGCAAATTAGGTTTAGCCAATGCCGTAAAAACCTACTTTGCGGTACACTTTCGCGAGTGTTTTCGCGGACAGAGCAATCGCGCGTTCCGCGCCTGATTTCATGCAGGCGTCAACGTGTGCTTTATCGCCCATTAACCGCTTAAACTCCGACTGAATCGGCGCGAACGTATCGGCGACTGCCTCGCCCACCGACGCCTTGAAGTCGCCGTAACCCCTGCCCGCAAACTCCGCCTCGGTATCCGCAATGCTGCTCCCTGTAACAGCACAGTATATGCCCATTAGGTTGTTAATACCTGCTTTGCCCTCGTCATCTTCGCGATAGACGATTTCCGTGCCCGAATCCGTCACGGCGCGCTTGAACTTCTTGATAATTACGTCTCGCTCGTCCAACACGAACACGCTCGCGTTAGGGTTCTCGTCCGACTTGCTCATTTTCTTTGTCGGCTCACTCAACGACATAATCTTAGCCGTAGCTTTGACGATATGCGGTTCAGGCACGGTGAATGTCGGCGAATAAGCATTGTTGAACCGCACAGCAATATTGCGCGAAAGCTCAAGATGTTGTTTCTGGTCAGCCCCCACAGGCACTAAATCGGCGTTGTATATGAGTATATCCGCCGCCTGCAATGTGGGGTACGCAAATAGCCCGAGATTCATATTCTCCTCCCCTTTGGAGGACTTGTCTTTGAACTGCGTCATGCGCGACAACTCCCCAAACTGCGTAAAGCAGGACAACACCCACGCCAACTCCGCGTGTTTGTGGTTGTGGCTCTGAACGAATAAAACAGAACGGTCGGGGTCAATGCCCATCGCCATCAACAGCGCGTACGTCTCACGCGTCTGTGCGCGCAGTTTCGCAGGCTCCTGCCGTACGGTAATTGCGTGGAGGTCGGCGATAAAACACACACAGTCATAATCGTTTTGCATATCCACCCAGTTCTTCGTTGCCCCGAGATAATTCCCGAGATGCGGTGTATTTGTCGGCTGAATCCCCGACAAGACTCGTTTGCGTTTATTTTCTGCTATATTTTCCATTATACTCACCATTTATCTTCCTTTTTTTCTTTTTCATTTTGTGGTATTACAGGCAACATTGCCGACACCGCAACTTGTAACTGCTCGTCATTAGGCTCGAACACGGTCAAGCGTTGCAACCACAATCCGGGTGCGGACAGTGCGCGCATGAACGGGTTGCGGTCATACCGCCCCGCTAACTTGATTAGCTCATACGTAATAGCCACGATAAACGGCGTTGACAGAATCTGTATGCTTATGCGAATCGGCTTCGCCCACTTGTCGTACCCCTCGCCCAACCACCCTGCAATCGTCGCCACGTTCATGGGCAGACCGGGAATGGACAGTGCCGAATAAATCAAAATGCTGATAGTCAGCACAAGGAAGATAAAACTCGTACCGCAACGCGCGTGAAACCGCTTATACGGCTTGACGTTATCGACGTTTTCCGCGTCCAATGTCTCCCCCGCCTCATACGCGGCGATGACTTTGTGTTCCGCGCCGTGATACTCATACGTGCGCCGAATGTCTTTCATCAGTGAAATCGCCCACATATACGCCACAAACAAGATTATACGAATGACGCCCTCAATGAGCGAACGGTAGCCCTCTAACTCTGCGGGAACTGCCCTGTCCAACCACGTCACCGCATACGTCGGCAGGAACATAAACAAACCTAACCCCAACGCAATCCCGAACACCGTTCCGATTACGCCGACAGCCGCCTCCGCAATGCCGGACTTTTTTTCGACCAAAACTACGTCCCCGGCAGGGACTGCACCCGCTTTAATCAACTCGGCGGCTTCCTCGACGCTCTCGGGTAAGTCAGTGGGTATCGCGTCACCATTGCTCTCTTCCTCGTCCAACAACCCCGACACTTCCATGGACTTCATCATGTAAGAATAGCCGTTCTTGAGCTGTAACACAAAGTTAAACACGCCGCGAACGAACACC